>NZ_CP069213.1:2172500-2472500 GCF_016834455.1 Shewanella litorisediminis | reverse complement strand
CGCAATTGCTGCCTTACCGAAGAGGACATCTGTATGGGTTGCGGGCGCAGCTATCAGGAAATCCTCGATTGGCATCAGGCCAACGCCCAGCGGCAACAGATGATTCTGGATAAGGCCAGGGAGCGGCTTGATACTCTGGCTAAAGCACGGGGCAATCCCATACGTTAATTGCCTTGAGACTCGCTGACACAGCGCCTTTATAAAGCGCAGCATCAAATCCTGTAAAAAAGCCCCAAAGATGGGGCTTTTTTACGACATTGTGCGCTTCCATGGCCGCTTATTACCAAATGGCGGCTCACAGGAACACAGTCATCAGTAGCTTTGGGCGTGCACTTCGCGCACGGCGCGTCCGGAGGGGTCGATAATCCCTTGCAGGCTGGCATCCCAGGCCAAAGCCTCAGGCGTCGAGCAGGCTACGCTCTTGCCACCGGGAACCGTAAGGGCCGCTGACTCCAGCGGGAACAGCTCTTCAAAGAAGCAGCGGTAGAAGTAGGCTTCCTTGGTTTCCGGGGTGTTGTGCGGGAAGCGGAAGCGGGCGTTGGCAAGCTGCAAGTCATCCACTTTAGCCGCAGCCTGCTCCTTGAGACCGTCAATCCAGCTGTAACCCACACCATCACTGAACTGTTCCTTCTGGCGCCAGGCAATTTCCGCGGGCAGCTTGTGTTCGAAGGCTTCACGCAGAATGTGTTTCTCGATTTTGCCCTTACCGGACATCTTGGCCGCAGGGTTTAAACGCATGGCCACATCCATAAATTCCTTGTCGAGGAAGGGGACGCGCGCCTCCAGACCCCAGGCCGCCATGGCTTTGTTGGCACGCAGGCAGTCGAACAGGTGCAGCTTGTCCAGTTTACGCACCAACTCTTCGTGGAAGGCCTGCGGGTTTGGCGCCTTGTGGAAATACAGGTAGCCGCCAAACAGCTCATCAGCGCCTTCGCCAGAGAGTACCATCTTGATGCCCATGGCCTTGATTTTACGGGCCATCAGGTACATTGGCGTGGCGGCACGTATGGTGGTCACATCATAGGTTTCCAGGTGATAAATCACGTCCTTGATGGCATCCAGCCCTTCCTGAAAGGTGAAATGAATTTCGTGGTGTATGGTGCCAATAGCATCGGCTACCTTGCGGGAGGCCGCCAAGTCCGGCGAGCCCTTGAGACCCACCGCGAAGGAGTGCAGCTGTGGCCACCAGGCTTCGCTCTCATCGTTGTCTTCGATGCGGCGCTTGGCAAAGGTTTGGGTGATGGCCGACACGATGGACGAGTCCAGGCCGCCGGACAGCAATACACCGTAGGGTACGTCAGACATCAGCTGGCGCTTGACCGCCGCTTCCAGTGCGGCGCGAAGTTCCTCGACACTGGCCTCGTTGTCGGCCACTGCATCAAAGGCTTGCCAATCGCGCTGATAGTAACGCACCGGCGCAGCGTCTGCGCTAGACAGATAGTGGCCGGGGGCAAAGGTTTCGACGGTTTTGCACACGGGTACCAGTGCCTTCATTTCTGAGGCCACATAAAAGTTACCCTTGGCGTCACGGCCGGTGTAGAGCGGAATGATGCCTATGTGGTCGCGGCCAATCAGGTAGCTGCCCTTGGCCTTGTCATAGAGTACGAATGCGAAGATGCCGTTGAGTTTGTCGAGAAAGTCACTGCCGTATTCCTGATACAGCGCGAGTATGACTTCGCAGTCGCTGTTGGTCTGGTAGCTGTACTTGTCCCCAAGCTCTGCCTTGAGTTCTTTGTGGTTGTAGATTTCACCATTCACCGCCAGTACCAGGCTGCCATCTTCACTGATAAGTGGCTGGGCGCCATGTTCAATGTCGACAATGGCAAGACGCTCATGGGCCAGCACGGCGTGGTCGTCGGCGTAAATACCTGACCAGTCGGGGCCACGGTGACGCAGCAGTTTGGACATTTCCAATGCCACCTGGCGCATGGCACTGGCATCGGATTGGATATCGAGAATGGCAAATATGGAACACATAACAAACTCCGCACTTAACTTCTGAGGCATCTATGTTTTGTCACTTTGCCAGCGAAATCTGCAATAAGCAAACAATAAAAATATTGAAATGCTATTTTTGTGGCTTATTTTGTGCTGATGCGTTTGTGTCATGGTTGCATTTAATGAGATTTCGTTAAAAATGGTGCGATTTTATTGGTGATGATTTAATGGGGCTTGGCTTCGGGGCGAGACACTTGGTTTATCTGCAATGGAGGACGGGCTTTAAGCCCGTTGACGTCGGGAAGCTTGTTTGCTCGGAAAATAAGCAGGGCACCATTGAGGTGCCCTGAGATCTGTTAATTGGCGGGTCTTAACGGATAAAACTCGCTCTTTTGATAATAGCCGGGCCTGTGTTCATTGTTGGCCAGGGTTCTTGCGACATCGTAATAGATGGCCAAGTCCTGCAAGGCGCCGGATAAGTCCCAATCGGCGCGATACTCATCGCATACATTGTGGTAGCAGCCTTTCATTTTCAGCTGCATCTCGGTCTTATAAGCGGCAGTGGCATCGTCCAGTGGGATACTGCCGCCACCGGCGAAGGATGCCGGAACGCCGAGCTTGGCAAAGCTGAAGTGATCGGAGCGAAAGAAACCGCCAGAGGCCGGATTCTTTTCGGCAACTGCTTCCCGTCCCTGGGCTTTGGCCGCGGCGACAAGATAGTCTTCCAGCTGGGATTGGCCTTTCCCCACAATGGTAAAGTCCTTGGTACGGCCAAACACATTGGTTGAGTCCAGATTCAGCACCGCAATGGTCTTGTCGATGGGAAACAGCGGATTGGCAGCGTAGTACCTTGAGCCCAGCAGACCCTGCTCTTCACCCGTGGTAGCGATAAAGGTGATGGAGCGGCGGTTTTTAAAGCCCATGGCATCCAGCGCCGCAAACTGTCTGGCGATTTCCACTATACCTGCGGTACCGGAGGCGTTGTCGAGGGCACCATTATAGATTTTATCGCCGTCGCGACTGTCGTCTTTGCCGATGTGGTCCCAGTGGGCGGTAAAAAGGATATGCTCGTCGGCTCTGTCGGTGCCCGGCAGGGTCGCCACCAGATTATAACTGTCGGTAAAGGTGGCGCTGTTGGCAAAGGCGATATCTGCACTTTGCTTTAAGTCGTGGTTACCCGGTGTCAGTGCGGCTTGTTGGCTCAGGGTGTCCAGTGATAAACCTGCTCCGTCAAAGAGCGCCCTGGCGGTGTCCAGGGTCATCCAACCTTCCACTTGTATTCTGCCATCAGTTTGATTGGCATCTGCCAGATCCTGCTGTGGCCCGGTCCAGCTGTTTTCAATCACAGACCAGGGGTAAGATGCGGGTGCAGTGTCATGAATGATGATGGCGCCAAGGGCACCCTGGCGGCTCGCTTCTTCAAATTTATAGCTCCAGCGGCCGTAGTAGGTCATGGCCTTGCCCTTGAACTTGCCGGATTCGGGTGCGGCAAATCCGGGGTCGTTCACCAGAATGACCGCAATTTTTCCCTGCATATCCAGGCCTGCATAATCGTCCCAGTCGTATTCAGGCGCCTTGATGCCATAGCCCACAAACACCAGTGGTGCCTTGCTTATCTCCACGCCCTGATTGTTGTGGCGGCTGCCGAGCACTATGTCTTTACGGTACGCAGGATGAAGATTGCCGAGGCGAATCGCCTGCTGTTCAGAGGCGTTGTAGGTCACCATGGGCACGCTTTGTAAAAAGCTGCCATTGTTGGCGCCTTTGAGTCCGGCGGCTTTAAAGGCAGTGGTGAGGTAGTCGAGAGTAAGCTTTTCACCGGCGGTGGTTGGGGCACGGCCTTCGAAGGCGTCAGAAGAGAGGATTTTGATGTCGTTCCTGAAACGTGCCTCATTAAAATCCGGCGACGGTGCCGTAGCGGCAGTCTGGCCGCCCTGGCTGCAGGCGGTCAGCAGCACAAGTCCCAGAGGGAGCAGTGATTTCATAGGGTACCTTGTTGGTATTCTGTTGTTATTGTGTTTTGCGTTTGATTTGCGGCGCCCATAATGACAAAGGCCGCTTACCCATGACAAGGCAAACGGCCATTTTTATGTGTCAATTTGTGAACATGCGCCAGCTGGTAGCATCTCAGCTTTACCGGTCGCTGAAGCACTGGCGGCAGTGTGTTGTTCCGGATTGGGGGCAGGTCAGAAAATATCGATGTCACCGGCACAATTAAACACGTGATTGGGCCTGAAAGGCTCTTTCTCTATGTCTTCAAGACGGCTCACACCTGTGAGTACCAATATGGTCTCAAGCCCAGCCTGGAAGCCTGCCAGAATATCGGTGCGCATATTGTCACCAATGATAACCGTGTTTTCTGAGTGGCCGTTGATGTGGTTTAAGGCCGAGCGCACAATCCAGCTGCTGGGTTTACCCACATAAAAGGGTTTACGGCCGGTGATCCGCTCAATGGGCGCGCACAGGGCGCCGCAAGCCGGGGAAAACGCCGGGCCATGGGTATCGGGGTTGGTGGCAATAAAGCGGGCGCCATCGGCAACAAACCGTGCCGCTTTATGGATCATGTCCCAGTTGTAGGAGCGGGTCTCACCCACAATCACAAAGTCGGGGTTGATGTCGGTAATGGTAAAACCGGCCTTGTAGAGCTCGTGGGTGAGGGCACCCTCGCCAATCACAAAGGCTTTACTGCCTTCCTGATGTTTCAAAAAGTCGGCGGTGGCCATGGCGGCGGTATAAAAGCATTCCTCGGGGACGTTAATGCCCGCGGCTTCGAGGCGGTTTTGAAGATCTTTGCCGGTTTGTACCGGGTAATTGGTCAGAATAACCAGGGGGTTGCCTTGCTCCAGCACCCGATGAATAAATTTGTCGCTGCCGGGCACCAGTTTGTTGTCGTGCAGCAGTACTCCGTCGATATCACAGATGATGTTTTTCATTGAAAAATCCTGTTCAAGGTTCCGTCGCTGGCGAAAATAATGGACGGCCCATTTATCTAAAGCCAATTCGTCGGCAAATTCAACGATAACAGAGCAAGTTAGTCGTGATGGTCAAGGTTTAGCGAAGGGGCGGGTGAGGTGCCAAATAAGCCTCGCCCTCTGGGGCAAGGATATGGCGGATAAAAAAAGAGGCCTTTGGGCCTCTTTCTTCAATCATTGCCAAATGGCAACGCATCTTGCATTTGTCTATCGCGAAAGGCTGCTCAGTCTGGCGCGTAACCGCCGGGACCAATCAGGCTGCCATCAAGATAAGCGCCATGGGCATCCATCTTCAAGCGACCCGCGGCAAACCATTTGACCACCAGAGGGTAGATGGCATGTTCCTGCTCATGCACCCGCTCCGCAAGTGTCTGAGCGTCGTCACCCTCATAGATGGGTACTTTGGCTTGTAACACCACGGGACCGGCATCCAGCTCGGGCGTAACAAAATGCACACTGGCACCATGCTCGCTATCGCCGGCATCAATGGCGCGCTGATGGGTATCCAGCCCGGTGTACTTGGGCAGCAGCGAAGGGTGGATATTCAGCATCTTACCCAGATAGCGGCTGACAAAGCCTTCGCTGAGAATACGCATAAAGCCTGCCAGCACGATAAGGTCGGGCTGATAGGCCTCAATGGCCGCGGTGAGTCGCGCGTCATAGTCAGCGCGCTTTTCACCTTTTTGGGCGATAACGCAGCTGGTATTTATCTCGGCATGGTGGGCACGTACCAAACCATAGGCGTCGGGCTTATTGCTGATAACGCCAACCAGTTCAATGCCACTGCGGCCCTGACACTGGTCAATAATGGCCTGCAGATTACTGCCACTGCCGGAGATAAGGACAACGACGCGACAACTCATCAGAGGATCTCCACCTGCTCTTCATCGCCGATACGCTCGGCGATATGGCCGATGTGCCAGGCGTTTTCGCCTTCGGCCTTGAGGAGTTCAAGGGCCGCTTCCACCTTGTCGGCGGGCAGGGCAACAATCATACCCACGCCGCAGTTAAAGGTGCGGTACATTTCATAGGTTTCGATATTGCCGGCAGTTTGCAGCCAGTCAAATACCACAGGCCACTGCCAGGAGTCGCCCTGAACCACGGCTTTGCAGTTTTCAGGCAGTACGCGTGGGATATTTTCCCAGAAACCACCGCCAGTGATGTGTGCCATGGCGTGTACTTCGCTTTCGGCAATCAGTTTCAGCAGTGATTTGACATAAATCTTGGTGGGTTCCAGCAGGTGCTTGATAAGCGGCTTGCCATTGAGATCCATTTGAGGATCGGCCTTGCTCACTTCCAGTACCTTACGGATCAGAGAGTAACCATTTGAGTGAGGACCGCTGGACGCCAGGGCAATCAGGGCATCGCCTGCTTTCACCTTGGTGCCGTCGATGATGTCGGCCTTTTCAACCACGCCCACGCAGAAACCGGCCAGGTCATAGTCTTCGCCTTCGTACATGCCTGGCATTTCGGCGGTTTCACCACCAATCAGGGCACAACCTGACTGGAAGCAGCCTTCGCCGATACCGTTTACCACTGAAGTGGCGGTTTCCACGTCCAGCTTGCCGGTGGCGTAGTAGTCGAGGAAGAACAGTGGCTCGGCGCCCTGCACAATCAGGTCGTTCACACACATGGCGACCAGATCAACACCCACGGTGTCGTGGCTCTTGAAGTCAATGGCCAGACGCAGCTTGGTTCCCACGCCATCGGTACCGGATACCAGCACAGGGTGCTTGTATTTGGTTGGCAGTTCACACAGGGCACCAAAACCACCCAGGTTGCCCATCACTTCAGGGCGGCGGGTGCGCTTAACGGCAGACTTGATGTTTTGCACCAGTGCGTTGCCTGCATCGATATCGACACCGGCGTCTTTATAGCTCAGTGGGGTAGGAGTGCTCACGGAGGATCCTCTAGTAGGGTACATCGAGTGGTTTTTATTGGGGCCGTATTCTAGCAGTTTGTGAGGGGGGTCGAAAGGGTAGTTTTGGCTTTCAAATGTGCTTTTGGCGCAATAAGCCGCGACTGGCTTCACGATTCGGCGTTTGAACGAAACTTTATGTTTTATCGGGAGAACAAATCATCTAAAATTCCAGAAATTTGCCTGAAAAACGCCAAAAACCGCAGGAGTGAGACATGAAAGTCGTCGAAGTAAAACATCCCCTGGTTCGCCATAAAATTGGCCTGATGAGAGAAGCGGATATCAGCACCAAGCGGTTCCGTGAACTGGCTGCCGAAGTGGGCAGCCTGCTCACCTACGAAGCCACCGCCGATTTTGAAACCGAAACCGTGACTATTGAAGGCTGGAACGGCCCGGTACAGGTTGAGCAAATCAAGGGTAAAAAGGTGACTGTCGTGCCCATTCTGCGTGCCGGTCTCGGCATGATGGACGGTGTACTCGAGCATATCCCCAGCGCCCGCATCTCTGTGGTGGGTATTTACCGTGACGAAGAAACCCTCGAGCCAGTACCTTATTTTGAAAAACTGTGCAGCCAGGTTGATGAGCGCATTGCGCTGGTGGTTGACCCCATGCTGGCAACAGGTGGCTCCATGATTTCCACCATCGACCTGCTCAAGCAGCGCGGTTGTAAGCAAATCAAGGCCCTGGTGCTGGTTGCAGCCCCCGAAGGTGTGGCCGCGCTGGAGAAAGCCCATCCGGACATTGAGCTCTATACTGCCGCCATCGATCGCTGCCTGAACGAAAACGGCTACATTTTGCCGGGCCTTGGCGATGCCGGTGACAAGATTTTTGGCACCAAGTAAGCGTTAGTAAACAGCTGTCTTAAATGAAAAAGCGCCCAAGGGCGCTTTTTTTGTATCTGATTTCTTTTCCGCTGCACTTCTTTTACGGTTATCAGTCCGCTCAGAGCACCATGGCCGCAATCCAGCCAAACACCAACAGTGGAATATTGTAGTGAATAAAGGTTGGGATCACGCTGTCACGCATATGGTCGTGCTGGCCATCGGCATTAAGCCCCGCAGTGGGGCCAAGGGTTGAGTCGGACGCAGGTGAACCCGCATCACCCAGGGCCGCCGCTGTGCCGACCAGGGCAATGGTTGCCGGTACCGAGAAGCCAAAGGAGAGCGCCAGTGGTACATAGATGGTGGCAATAATGGGAATGGTCGAGAAGGATGAGCCAATGCCCATGGTGATAAGCAGCCCTACCAATAACATCAAGAACGCCGCTAGCGCCTTATTGTCGCCAATCAGCTCACTTAAAGACGACACCAGATTCCCCACATCGCCCGTAGCCTTAACCACGGCAGCGAAGCCCGCGGCGGCAATCATGATAAAACCGATATTGGCCATCATGCGCACGCCCTGGGTAAAAATATCCTGATCGGCAACATGCTTAACGGCGCCAGAGAGACTGAACACCATAAAACCAATCAGGGCGCCAAAAATCATGGAGTCGGTTTTAAGCTGCACTACCAGGGTCGCCACAATGGCAATTACGGCAATGAGCAGGCTGCGACTATTTATGCGCTCCTCGGGCTCAGCCGCGAGAATTTGCTCTTCAACGTAGTTTCTGGGCTTACGGTAGCTGATGAACACTGCGATGAGCAGCCCCAAAATCATCCCAAGTGCCGGAATAAGCATGGCGCCGGGCACCTGCTCGCGACTTGCCTCCAGGCCATTGCCTGTCAGGTTTGCCAGCAAAATATCGTTCAGGAAGATGCCGCCAAAGCCCACCGGCAGCACCATATAGGTGGTCACCAAACCAAAGGTAAGCACACAGGCCACCAGTCGGCGGTCGAGCTTAAGCTTTGACATCAGGTGCAGCAGGGGCGGCACCAGAATCGGGATAAAGGCGATATGGATAGGCAGAATGTTCTGGGACGCCATGGCCATGGCGAGCAATGAAACCAGCAGTAACATGCGCACCGTGCCCAAGGCTTTGGCATCGTTTTCCCGCCCCAGTTTTTTGATTACGGAGTGGGAAATCACCGTAGTCAGCCCAGAATGTGACAGCGCCACCGCAAAGGCACCAAGGAGTGCATAGCTCAGGGCAATTTGGGCTCCGCCACCGAGGCCCGTGTTAAAGGCCTCGATGGTGGCAGTCAGCCCCATGCCACCCCAAAGCCCGGCGACCAGTGCGCTGATGGTCAGCGCGATAACCACGTTTACCCGTGCGAGACTGAGGGCAAGCATCAGGCACACGGCAATAACCACGGAATTCATCATGGATAAGTCTTTCTTCAATCAAAAGGGCTATTTTTGACAGTGTTTTCCTTGCTTGTCCAGCGATGGGCACGAATTCGCGTACAAATTTGCCGTTTGTGATCCCGTGCGGTCTTGCCACTTGAAAAGCCCCGAATTTGCAGGGGGCTTTACGGCGATTAATTGCTCTGACAGACAAGGTAAAGGCGCATTTGTGTGATATTCCGCCGAATTGGGTTGTCAGGCTCATGGCACCTCTTATAATGCTGAATATCTAACAGGAAAGTTCGTATTATCCATAGCTCAATCCATAGATGGAGGTTACCAATGAGCGTATTAGTAGGTCGCAAGGCCCCCGATTTTACTGCTGCTGCCGTTCTGGGTTCAGGCGAAATCGTTGACAACTTCAACCTGACTGCAGCCATCAAGGGCAAAGCAGCCGTGGTTTTCTTCTACCCACTGGACTTCACCTTCGTGTGCCCATCTGAGCTGATCGCTTTCGATCACCGCATGGAAGAGTTCACCAAGCGTGGTGTTGAAGTGATCGGTGTGTCTATCGACTCTCAGTTCAGCCACAACGCCTGGCGTAACACCCCAGTAGACAAGGGCGGTATCGGCCCCGTTAAGTACACTCTGGTGGCTGACGTTAAGCACGAAATCTGCCAGGCCTACGACGTAGAACACCCAGAAGCCGGTGTGGCTTTCCGTGGTTCTTTCCTGATTGACAAGGAAGGTATGGTACGTCACCAGGTAGTAAACGACCTGCCACTGGGCCGTAACGTTGACGAAATGCTGCGTATGATTGACGCGCTGCAGTTCCACGAAGAGCACGGCGAAGTGTGCCCAGCCGGTTGGGAAAAAGGTAAGAAAGGTATGAGCGCCAGCCCAGATGGCGTTGCTGCTTACCTGAGCGAAAACGCTGACGATCTGTAATCCATCGACTGGATGACAGTGAGTTGAATGAAAAAGCCGCCCTTGGGCGGCTTTTCTATTTCTGGGATTTGTTTAGCCGTTGTTGATTTAAGAGGCGTAATAAGCAAATGGCTTGGAATGTTGGCTTATTTGTCGGCGCTGTCCTCGGTATCCTTAACTGTATTAGTCGCGACTTGATCTGACACATCATCTTGAAAAGGTGAGAGTTACCCGTTTTGATAAAGGTGTCGAATCTTCAATCAAAACAAAAGAGGTAACTCTCATGCTGCATACTAACAACCCCATCATTAAACACAAAGCAGGTTTGCTGAATCTCGCTGAGGAGCTCGGCAACGTTTCCAAAGCCTGCAAGGTTATGGGCGTGTCCCGTGACACCTTCTATCGCTATCGTGAACTGGTTGAGGATGGCGGCATTGATGCGCTTATCAACCGCTCCAGACGCACGCCCAATCTGAAAAATCGTGTTGATGACCATATAGAGCAAGCTGTCATTGATTACGCCATTGAGTTTCCCGCCTATGGTCAAACCCGAACCAGCAACGAACTGCGCAAGCAGGGCGTCTTTGTTTCCGGCAGCGGCGTACGTTCAATTTGGCTCAGGCACGGGCTGGAAAACCTCAAGAAGCGCCTGGTCGCATTGGAAGCAAAGATGGAGCGCGATGGCATCATTCTGACAGAAGCGCAGGTGGCAGCCCTGGAAAAGAAAGCCCAGGACGATGAGGCCTGCGGTGAAATTGAAACCCATCATCCTGGCTATCTGGGCTCACAGGACACCTTTTACGTCGGCAACCTCAAAGGTGTGGGGCGGATATACCAGCAGACCTTCGTCGATACCTACAGTAAGGTCGCCTTTGCCAAGCTCTACACCACCAAAACCCCAATCACCTCTGCCGACCTGTTGAACGACAGAGTATTGCCGTTTTTCGAAGCTCAGGCGCTGCCGATGCTGCGTATTCTCACTGACCGGGGCACCGAGTACTGCGGTAAGGTTGAGCAGCACGATTATCAGCTGTATCTGGCCATCAATGATATCGACCACACGAAAACCAAAGCCAGACATCCACAGACAAACGGTATCTGCGAGCGTTTCCACAAGACCATTCTGAATGAGTTCTATCAGGTCACGTTCCGCAAAAAGCTGTATAGCACACTGGAGGAGCTGCAAAAAGACTTGGACGAATGGCTGGCGCTGTACAACAATGAGCGCACCCATCAGGGCAAAATGTGCTGCGGTCGCACACCGATGGCGACATTAATTGATGGAAAACGGGTTTGGGCTGAAAAGAATTTAGCCCAAATCTAATCTGACAACGGCACCCCAAAATCGGGTAACTGTCAGATCAGGTCTGAGCTATTACACCTTAACAGCATTTTCCCCTGATGTGTTATCTGCAGTCGTATCCTCGGCATCATCCGGGGCGTCTGCGCCCAGTAATGGCCAGCCGCCCAGGGATTTCCAGCGATTGACTATGTAACAGAAAAGCTCTGCGGTGCGCTCGGTATCATAAAGAGCGCTGTGGGCTTCTTTATTGTCGAAGGAAATACCGGCGATTTTACAGGCCTGCGCCAGCACCGTGTGCCCCAGGGCCAGACCAGACAAACAGGCGGTGTCGAAGGTGGCAAAGGGGTGGAATGGCGAGCGTTTAACGCCGCTGCGCTCAATGGCCTTGGTGACAAAACCATGATCGAATGCGGCATTATGGGCGACGATGACGGCTCTGTGGCAATCTGACGCTTTCATGCCTTTACGCACCGCCTTGAAGATTTCCAGCATGGCCTCTTTTTCGCTGACGGCACCACGCAGGGGATTGCTTGGGTCGATGCCATTAAAGGCCAGCGCAGCAGGCTCAAGATTGGCACCTTCAAAAGGTTCAATATGAAAGTGCAGCGTTTTATCCAGCGCCAGCATGCCATCATCGTCCATGGTCAGCAGGGTGACGGCAATTTCCAGCAAGGCATCAGTCTGGGCATTGAAGCCGGCGGTTTCCACATCGATTACCACAGGATAGTAGCCACGGAACCTGTACTTGAGCTTGTTGGGGTTGAAGGCGTCGGACATCCTGAATTCTCTGGTAATGGCAAAGGGCGCTATTATGCTAAAAGGAGCCTTGGCTGTCATGTTTGATTGCGCAAAATCTGCGCTAAAGAACCGGGAATATTGGTCGATAGTTCCAGAGTAAGCATTGAATCGTGAGAAGTCCTATGTGGCGTAACTGCTTTATTCTATCCGCACTGCTGCTGCCCTTGGGCGCGGTGGCCGACATGCGTCACTACGTGGCCAGTATCGCCGACTCCCAGTGGCGCCTGGCAGAGAACTCCCGCATCCGCTGCAGTCTGGAGCACGACATTCCCTCCTATGGCAAGGCGGTGTTTTCCAGTGCGGCCGGTAAAGATCAAAATTTGCTGTTTACTCTGGATATGTGGTCCAAGCCCGATGCGGCCACGGCAGCAACTCTGGTGAGCAAGGCACCTTCATGGCGCCCGGGTGAAGTGCAGTCGACCATTACCAGGCTTTCTTATATGAGAGACTTTAACGGCGAAGTGCCCAAAAAGGCGGCCTGGTCCATGCTCACTGAGCTTGAGCGTGGCCGTGAGCCTACCTTCTACTATGCCGACTGGTACAACAGCGACAATAAGGTCGCCGTGGGGTTATCGGCGGCCAATTTCCGCCGCAAATACACCGAGTTTCGTCAGTGCTTATCGGGGCTGTTGCCCTACAGTTTTGATGATATCGCCTTTACTGTACTCAATTATGAGTCAGGCGGGACTGAGCTGACCCGCTTCTCCAAGGCGCAGCTGGCGCGGGTGCAGGAGTATTTGAGCCTGGACCCCGATGTTGAGCTGGTACTCATCGATGCCTATACCGACAGCCATGGTGGCCGTAACCTGAACCAAAAGGTATCTGACAAGCGTGCAGCCTCAGTAAAGGACTTTTTTGTCAGCAAAGGGATCCCCGCTGACCGTATCCAAACTGAGGGCCATGGCGAGACTCGTCACGTGGCCTCCAACCAGGGCGCGGATGAGCGCCAGCGTAACCGCCGGGTCGTTATCCAGATAACAAAAACGATTTGAGCATTAATTTTTGTTCATACAAAAGACCGCCAGCGCGGTCTTTTTTGTTTGCCGGCTGGGCAAAACCGGACATAAAAAAAAGCCCACTTGATCTCAAGTGGGCCGCAAAAGAATAAGCATTGCAATCAACAAATTGAAGGAAGGAAGTCAAGCATAAGAACCAGGGATGATATCGATGTGTCAGACACAGCGATAAAATGTTCTTTGTTTTCACAATCTGCCGCGCAGACACTTCCGGAAAACGTGGCCATTGTAGTCAGCCATGATAAGAACAACAAACGAGAAAAATTGGAATTTGAGATTAGTTTAACTAATGGATTGTTGTGTGATCTTGCGCACGTTAACGGCCTTAATGGCGATATTTCGAGTAATTAAGCATATATCAAGCATAAAAAAGCGTATTGCATCCCCGCAATATGTTATCACTCCTTTAAACCGGGTCTTTGGCGAAAGTTTCATCACCGTGTGCCCTCACCATTGCCACCTCTATTTTTGGGGGTATAGTGGGCTGCGGCAATGCACCAATCAACTGCAAAGGACGATAACAATGACAAGCAGAATCAGCACCCTAAGCCTGCTGACCCTGGGATTTGCCCTGGGGCTTACAGGCTGCCAGACCAAAGAAGCGCCATTAGAAGCGCCTGCGGCTGGCATCACCTATCCCGTCAGCCAAACGGTTGCCCTAAGCGAGCAAATCCATGGCGTTGAGGTGCAAGACCCTTATCGCTGGCTCGAAGAAAGCAGCCCTGAGACCGAAGACTGGGTAAAACGCCAGCAAGCCTTTGGCGAAGAATACCTCGCCGCCATTCCTAATAAACAAGTGGTGGTTGACCGTATTACCGAGCTGTGGAACTTCGAAAAAGTCGGCGCGCCTTTTGAGCACGGTGAAAATCGCTTTATTTTCAGAAACAATGGCCTGCAATCACAAAATGTACTCTATGTGAGTGAAAGTGGCGGTGCTGAGCGTGTGCTCCTTGACCCCAACCAGCTCTCTGCCGACGGCACTGTGGCCTTATCCGGTGTGTCTGTGAGCGGTGATGGTAAAACGCTGGCTTACGGCGTATCCAAATCAGGTTCCGACTGGCAGGAGTGGGCCTTTATTGATGTGGCCAGCGGCCGCAAGCTGGCCGACCGCCTTAACTGGATCAAGTTTTCCCGCGCCGAATGGGCCCATGACAACAGCGGTGTGTACTACTCACGCTACGATGCGCCGGCTGGCGGCGATATCCTGGTCGATGTGAACTACAACCAGAAAGTGTACTTTCACCGCATTGGCGACGAACAGGCAAAGGATACCCTGGTGTATGAGCGCCCGGATCAGCCCGAGTGGGGATTCTCTTCCACTGTCTCCGATGACGGTAATTTCCTGCTCATCAGCGTGTCAGTAGGCACAGACAGTCGCAATCGTTTCTTCTATAAATCACTGAAAGATAAAAGTCTTAAAGTGGTTGAGCTGATGAGCGAGCTGGAAGCTGAATATCAGTTCCTCGGTAACGAAGGCCCGGTGTTCTACTTCAAGACCGATTTGGATGCCCCGAAAGGCCGCATCATTGCCGTTGATACCCGTAATCCGGCGAAAGAAAACTGGCGCACTCTGGTGCCTGAAACTCAGGACCCCATCGCAGCAGTCAGCATCATCAGCGAGCATCTGGTGGTGAGCTATCTGCACGATGTGCTGGGGCAGTTATCCATTTACAACATGGATGGCGTAAAGCGTGAAGATGTGTCGCTGCCGGGCAAGGGCAAGATTGCCGGTCCCTACGGCAAGGCCAGCAAGCCTTATTTTTATTACATCTTTAACAGCTATGTGCAGCCTGAGACTATCTACAAATACAATCTGAACAAGGGCACCAACGAGCTTTTCAGCGCGCCCAAGGTGTCTTTCAACCCGGATGAGTATGTGTCTGAGCAGGTGTTCTACACCAGTAAGGATGGCACCCGTATCCCCATGCTGGTCAGTTACAAAAAAGGCCTGAAGAAGGACGGCAATAACCCGACGCTCCTCTATGCTTACGGCGGTTTCTCCATCTCCATGACACCTCGCTTCAGCCCTGCCACCATTGCCTGGCTGGATATGGGTGGCATCTATGCGGTACCTGCACTGCGTGGTGGCAGCGAGTACGGTGAAGAGTGGCACAAGGCCGGTATGTTCGGTAAGAAGCAAAATGTGTTTGACGACTATTTTGCCGCCGCCGAATACCTTATCAGCGAAAACTACACCAATAGCAGCAAGCTCGGTGCCTATGGTCGCAGTAACGGTGGCCTCTTGATGGGCGCCGCCGTGACCCAGAGACCCGATTTGTTTGCCGCCATTCTGCCGGCGGTGGGTGTGCTGGACATGCTGCGCTTCCAGAAGTTCACCATCGGCTGGGCCTGGACAGCGGAATACGGCAGTGCCGACAATGCGGAAGATTTCCCGTATCTGCTGGCCTATTCGCCTTATCACAACGTGAAAGCGCAAGCTTACCCTGCCACCATGGTGATGACCGCCGACCATGACGATCGCGTGGTACCGCTGCACAGCTTCAAGTTTGGCGCCATGCTGCAGGCCAAACAGCAGGGGCCTGCGCCCGTGATTATGCGTATCGAGTCAAAGGCCGGCCACGGTGCCGGTAAACCCACGGCGATGCAGATTGCCGAGTTTGCCGACATCTATGCGTTCCTGTGGCAAAACTTCGGTTTGACCCTGCCAAGCAAACTCTGATCGCAAAACGCACAAAAAATGCATTGATACAAGGGGCTTCGGCCCCTTTTATCATTTATTTTTCTTTACAGTTGGCGGGGGAGCGGCCATTCACAATCCCGAGCAGGCTAGGTATAGTAGGCCTCACTTTAACAAGAGGATTTGTGCGCATTTGCCATGTTTATTTGGCCTATTTCCGTCTATTACGAAGATACCGATGCCGGTGGGGTGGTATATCACTCCAATTATCTCAACTTTTTCGAGCGGGCAAGAAGTGAATGGCTGCGTGCACTTGGCATCAGCCAAACCGAGCTGCTTGCCGGCGACATTGCTTTTGTGGTGAAACGGGCAGAGATTGAGTTTCGTAAAGCGGCGCGATTTGAGCAGAATCTTTTTGTGCATTCCACTGTCATAGAAATGAAGAAAGCCTCCATGGTTTTCGAACAACGACTTCTGGATGAGGCCGACACCTGTTACTGCGAGGGACACATAGTGGTTGCCTGCGTGGCATTGTCGAAGATGCGGCCCCATGCCATTCCACCCCATATTGCGCAGGAGTTAACACAAGGTGCACGCTGATATTTCGTTTTTGGGACTCTTTTTGCAGGCAAGCTTGCTGGTCAAGCTGGTGATGCTGATCCTGGTGGGTTTGTCGGTACTGTCCTGGGCTGTGATCATTCAGCGCCGCAATCTGCTTAAGGCGGCCAAGTCGCGCTCAGCCAAATTTGAAGACAAATTTTGGTCCGGGGTGGATTTGAATCGCCTGTATCAGGAGCTGTCTGCCCGTGGTGAAGCCAACGCCGGCCTCGAAGCCATGTTTGTTACCGGCTTTAAAGAGTATTCCCGCCTGGCGCGTTTGTCGGCCCGGGTGCCTGGCGCCGTGATGGACGGTACTTACCGTGCCATGCGTGTGACCCTGTCCCGGGAGCTTGAAAAACTCGAAACCAATTTGCCGCTGCTGGCCACCATAGGTTCAACCAGCCCTTACATCGGCCTCTTTGGTACCGTGTGGGGGATTATGAACGCCTTTATCGCCCTGGGCGCAGTGCAAAACCCCACTCTGGGTATCGTTGCACCGGCCATCGCAGAAGCTCTTATCGCCACGGCCATGGGTCTTGCTGCCGCGATTCCTGCGGTGATTTTCTATAACCGCTTTTCCACCGAAGTGGAGAAGCTTGAAGGCACCTATGTGAACTTTATGGAAGAGTTCTCCAGCATATTGCACCGCCAGGCTTATGCCGAGAAGGAGTCAGCCTGATGCACGGTTATCAGCGCAAGCGCCGCCGCCCCGTGGCTGAAATCAACGTCGTACCTTATATCGACGTGATGCTGGTGCTGCTTATCATCTTTATGGCCACGGCGCCCATTGTGACGCAGGGGGTCAAGGTCGACTTGCCCACAGGTGAGGCCGAAGCGCTGTCAACTGACAGCAAGCCGCCGGTGGTGGCTTCCATCGACGCCAACGGTGATTACTATCTGGACATCGGCAGTGGCAGCAGTGCCAAAGACGTGCTGACCCTCGAAGATGTCGCTACCCAGGTCGCAGCCATGATAATGCTGGAGCCTGAGCGCCCTGTGGTGGTGAAAGCCGACCGCAGTATTCCCTATGAGGACGTTATTCAGTTAATGATTACGCTGCAAAAAGCCGGAGTGCCCTCGGTCGGGCTGATGACGGACTCACCACAGGAGAAGTAACAGGGTGTCCGCGAAGAAATTCCATTCAAGTTTGACCTTACCCGTGGCCATCTCCCTGGCGATACACGTCGGTATTATTTTGGTGCTGGCACTGGGCGCGCTGGACTTTTTTACCAAAAAGCTGGAAACCCCGGAGCCCGCAGCTGCCGCGCCTGTGCAGGCGGTACTGATTGACCAGCAGAAGGTCGCGGCCGCAGCCGAGAAAATTAAGCAAGAGAAGCGTGACGCCGAGCGCCGTGAGCAGCTGCGTCAGGAAGAGCTGGAGCGCAAGGCCGATGAAGCCCGCAAGGCCCGTGAGCAGGAACAGGCCAGGCTGAAGCAGCTCGAAACTGAGCGCAAGCAAAAAGAAATCGAGACCCAAAAGGCCATCGAAGAAGCCAAGCGCAAGGAAGAGCAGGCCAAGCAAGCCGCCGACAAGGCCGAAAAAGAACGGGCGCGTAAAGAGTCTGAGCGCAAGGCGGCTGAAGAAGCAGCTAAGAAGGCAGAAGACAAGCGCAAGGCCGAAGAGGCCGCCGCCAAGAAAGCCGAGGAAGAGCGTAAACGCAAGGCCGAGGAAGAACGCAAGCGCAAAGAGGCCGAGGCCAAACGCAAGGCCGAGGAAGAGGCCAAGCGTAAGGCGGAAGCAGAACGTAAGCGCAAGGCTGCCGAAGAAGCGGCGCGCCGAGAGCAGGAGCTGGCTGACATGATGGCCGCTGAACAGGCCACCATCAACGCGGCCCGCAATCGCCAATTGGTGTCTGAGCGCGACAGATACACCGCCATGATTAAGGCCACCATTCAGCGTAATCTGGTGGTGGATGAGTCGATGCGTGGCAAGAGCTGTAAAATGTTTATCCGTCTCGCCAGCGATGGTTTTGTGACCACCGCAGAAGCGCGGGAAGGGGACGGCGTGGTGTGCCGCGCCGCCAAGGCGGCCATTACCAAGGCCGGACGTCTGCCTGTGTCACCTGAGCCTGAGGTGTACCAGCTGATGAAAGAAATCAATTTGACCGTGCAACCGGAAATCTAAAGGAGTTTCATGAAGATCATCGGAAAGTGGGCGCTGCTGATAATTGCCGCCCTGTCTTTGCCCGTGAAGGCCGCACTGGATATCGTTATCACCGAAGGTGTTGACGCTGCCCGTCCCATTGCTGTGGTGCCCTTTGTTTGGCAGGGAACTGGCCCTGTGCCATCACAGATTTCAGATGTGGTGGCCTCGGATCTGACCCGCAGCGGTACCTTTAAACCTCTGGATACCCTGGGCTTACCGCAAAACGGCATTTCTACCCTCGCCGAGTTTGCGCCGCAAAAATGGACCGGTATTAACGCCGAAGCTGCCGTGGTGGGCGCCATCAAGCCTTATGGCCCGGATCAGTATCTGGTGACCTTCGATTTGATTGACTTGCTTAAGGCCCAACTGGCCGGTCAGGCGCCGCTCAATAAGCAGGACCTGCTGCTGGACAGCCGCCAGACAGTGATTACCGCCGCCCAGTTTCGCCAGTACGGTCATCGCATCAGCGATGTGGTGTACGAAAAGCTCACCGGTATTCGCGGTGCCTTCCTGACCCGCATCGCGTACGTCGTGGTGAACCATGCCGAAAAAGCACCATATCGTTTGATGATTTCCGATTACGACGGTTACAACGAGCACATGTTGCTGCGCTCGCCCGAGCCGCTGATGTCACCTGCCTGGTCACCGGATGGTCGCCGCCTGGCTTATGTCAGCTTTGAAAACCGCAAGGCCGAAATCTTTGTGCAGGATATCTTTACCCAGGCCCGCACCAAGGTGTCCAGTTTCCCCGGTATTAACGGTGCGCCAAGCTTTTCGCCCGATGGCAAGACCCTGGCAGTGACCCTGTCCAAAGATGGTCAGAGTGAAATCTACACCATTGATATTGCTACCAAAACAACACGCCGTATTACCAATCATTATGCCATCGACACTGAGCCTACCTGGTTCCCCGATGGCCGGTCGCTGCTTATCACCTCTGAGCGTGGCGGCAGACCTCAGCTGTATAAGGTGGAGCTGGATTCTGGCAAGCTGACCCGCCTGACCTTCGATGGTGAGTGGAACCTCGGTGGCTCCATTACCCCCGATGGCCGTACCATGATTTTTGTAAACCGTACCAACGGCAAGTTCAACATCGCGCGCATGGATCTGGAAACCCGGTTTATGCAGGTGCTGACCACGACCCGTTTGGACGAATCTCCCAGCGTGGCGCCCAATGGCACCATGGTCATTTATGGCACCACGCATCAGGGCCGGCAGGTGCTCGCTGCCGTGTCTACGGATGGACGCTTTAAGGCAAGATTGCCCGCGGGGCAGGGAGAGGTGAAATCACCTTCCTGGTCCCCGTTCCTGTAACGAATTATCATCTCGATTGATTAAAGGATTTAAAAATGGAATTGAACAAACTGCTTAAGACCATGTTGATTGTGGCCCCTATCATGGCCCTGTCTGCCTGTAGCTCTACCGATTCAGCGACCGACGCCAGCGGCTCATCCAGCAGCCTGGGCGGCAGTGGCTCCGGCATGGGCGGCGTTGAAACCGGCAGTGTGTCCGGTATGCTGAGCCCTGAAGAGCAGATGCGCATGAAGCAGGAAGAGCTGCGCCGCGAGAACGTCATTTACTTCGACTTCGACCGCAGTGAAGTGTCGCCGCTGTCAGCCGACATCCTGCTGGCTCATGGTAACTATCTGCTTGAAAACCCTTCAGTGCGTATTCTGATTGAAGGCCACTCTGACGAGCGCGGTACCCCTGAGTACAACATCGCCCTGGGCGAGCGCCGTGCCAAGGCCGTTGCCAAGTACCTGCAGGCCATGGGTGTACAACCTGCCCAGATGAGCATTGTCAGCTACGGCGAAGAAAAACCACAGGATCTGACCCGTACCGATGACGGTTTCTCCAAAAACCGTCGCGCCGTATTGGTGTATTGAGGGTTAACACGACAGGGTAGGATTGATGAAAAAGACTGTATTACTGGTAGCCATGTTCGCGGCGGGGCAGGCGTTTGCTGCCGCGCCGGTTGAAGATTTGGGCGGCGGCGGAAGCCTGGATGAGCGCATCGCCAAGCTTGAGCGAATTCTGAAAGCCAAACAGCAAACCGACTTTGATATGCAGCGTCGTTTGGATGCCCTGCAGCAGGAAGTGCTGGATTTGCGTGGGCTCACGGAGCAGCAAAACTATCAAATCAACCAGATGCTTGAGCGTCAGCGCAAGCTCTATGAAGAGATAGCCAGCTTAAGCTCAGGTGCTGCCAATGTTCAGCCCAGCGCACAGGCCCCGGTCAGTGCGTCCGGCGGCGCAAGCGCACCGGCAGTCAGTGGCGGTGAACTTGCGGTGGAAGCGTCGCTCAATGAGACTGCCTCTTATGAGCAGGCCATCAATCTGGTGCTCAAAGAGCGCAAGTACGATGAGGCTATCGCGGCATTTCGCAGTTTTGTCAAAAAATACCCTGGCTCAAACTACACTGATAATGCCAACTACTGGCTGGGTCAGCTCCTCTATAATAAGAACGAGCTCGATGAAGCCCGTGGTGCCTTTACTGTGGTGGTGGAAAAATATCCCGACTCCAGCAAGCGCGGTGACAGCCTGGTCAAGCTGGGTCTGATTGCCGAGAAGAAAGGCGATACCGTGGGTGCCAAAAACCTGTACCGCAAGGTGATAAAAGAGTACGCAAACAGCGCTGCTGCCCGCATTGCACAGCAGCAATTGAACGCGCTTTGACGGGTTTTAATCCAGAAAACAGTCTCTTGGGCTGTTTTTCATGCAAACGACAAAAGTTTCGGGAATTTGCGCTTGCATGGATAACTGAAAAAGGTATTATAGGCGCCCTCAGCGCAGCCAAGGCAGCGTAGAGGGCAATCTGGAATGGGTCGTTAGCTCAGTCGGTAGAGCAGTTGGCTTTTAACCAATTGGTCGAAGGTTCGAATCCTTCACGACCCACCAAATTCAGAATGCCGGATCCCGATGGGTCGTTAGCTCAGTCGGTAGAGCAGTTGGCTTTTAACCAATTGGTCGAAGGTTCGAATCCTTCACGACCCACCACTCTCGGTGGGGCGGGATCATCACAGTGTATCGAGCGGGTCGTTAGCTCAGTCGGTAGAGCAGTTGGCTTTTAACCAATTGGTCGAAGGTTCGAATCCTTCACGACCCACCACGTTCGGTAAACACTGTATCAAAATTTGGGTCGTTAGCTCAGTCGGTAGAGCAGTTGGCTTTTAACCAATTGGTCGAAGGTTCGAATCCTTCACGACCCACCACTTCTTCCCGAAGTGGCAATCTGCGGTAAATCTCGAGATGGGTCGTTAGCTCAGTCGGTAGAGCAGTTGGCTTTTAACCAATTGGTCGAAGGTTCGAATCCTTCACGACCCACCACTCGCTGGATATCTCAAACACCGCAAACCTAGATGGGTCGTTAGCTCAGTCGGTAGAGCAGTTGGCTTTTAACCAATTGGTCGAAGGTTCGAATCCTTCACGACCCACCACTTCCCTGAAGTGAACAATTCGCAGTATCGCATCCAGATGGGTCGTTAGCTCAGTCGGTAGAGCAGTTGGCTTTTAACCAATTGGTCGAAGGTTCGAATCCTTCACGACCCACCACTTCCTTGACGTGGTTAATTTGCGATAAGGCACCCCAGATGGGTCGTTAGCTCAGTCGGTAGAGCAGTTGGCTTTTAACCAATTGGTCGAAGGTTCGAATCCTTCACGACCCACCACTTCTCAAACATCACCTTTCTCTTTTCTACTTTTGTCTCATAGACCTATTGCTAATATTGCCCCAATAACAATTTGTTCATAGTTCCTTTGATACATAATAACAATCAGGGAGCAACAAGAATGAAACAAGCACCAGTCTCACTTGCGCTGGCCAGTGCGCTTCTGGCGATGTCAGGCGCTGCCGTCGCAGAAACCGGAAAAACCGATTTTAAGTTTGGCGGCTATATCAAGGCCGATGTGATGTTCAGTGATTACAGCAATGGCGCACCCGAGTCGGGGGATTTATCCCGTCAGTTCTATGTGCCAGGCACCATCTACGGCAAAGCGGGTAACGGCGAGCAGGTTGTTGATTTTCAGGCCCGTGAAACCCGTTTCAACTTTAAAACCACCACAGATCTGGATGGACATACCCTGACTGGCTTTATCGAGCTGGATTTTATGACCCATACAGACGGTAACGAGCGGGTTTCTAACAGTTATTCCCCCCGTATTCGCCATGCCTTTGTCAGCTACGATAACTGGACCGTGGGCCAGACCTGGACCACGTTCCAGAATCCCGGTGCATTGCCCGAAAACCTTGATTTCGTCGGCGCGGCTGACGGCACCCCCTTTGTGCGTCAGGCACAGCTGCGTTACACCAATGGCGGCTTCCAGTTTGCTGTTGAAAATCCAGAGACCACGATATCAGGAAAACAAGATCCCAAAACAGGTATCATATCAGGAGGGAGCGACCGAATTACCAGCGGCAGCGGCATGATGCCTGATTTGGTGGCGCGCTATAACTTCAAAACCGAAGGCGGCGCTTCGTTTTCTGTGGCAGCCATCGGCAGACAACTCAATCTCGAAAAATCTAACGTTGATGACTCTGTTTTTGGCTATGGCGCCAGTTTTGCCGGTGTGATCCCATTGGGTAAGGACGATCTTAAGTTTACCGCCACCTGGGGCGAGGGTTTGGGTCGGTATATGGGCCTTAACTTTGCCAATGCTGCTTCAGTGGATGGCGATGGACAGCTCGATACCATCGGCTCCTATGGTGGCTTTGTTTCTTACCGCCATTGGTGGAATGAGCAGTGGCGCTCAAGCTTCACCCTGTCCGGTATGAAAGTTGACAATAATGTCGACATCACCGGAGAGAATGTGAGTAAGGATGCCTATTCGGCCTATGTAAACCTGCTGTACTCACCAAGCAAGCCACTGACCTTTGGTGTGGAATACATGTTTGCCACCAACAGCAAAGAAAACGGCGTTGATGGCGATCTGAACCGGGTGATTTTCTCGGCCAAGTATGTGCTCTAAGCGCAGTTAGCTTTCAGTCTGAAAAACGTAAAAAGGCGAACTCTGTTCGCCTTTTCTATTGCCTGAAGTATTCAGGTTTATCCCTTAAAGCTGAACTCCATCGCAAAGCCCTTATCTGAATCGGGCAAGTCCAGGCTCCCATTTAGCTGTTGATGAACCAGGTTAAACACAATGCTCATCCCCAGACCTATGCCACCTCTACTTCGCGCGGTGGTATAAAAAGGCTCAAAAATGCGTTTTCTGGCTTCTTCACTCAGGCCCCTGCCGTTGTCACTGTAGTGAATGCGGTAACTCCCATCGGCAAGGCGCTCGCCACGGATGTGGATTTGATTGTCTGCTCCCTGGATAAAGCCATGGCTGATACTGTTACTGAGCAGGTTGGTGAGGATCTGCGAATGGGCGCCCGGAATGGTATCCACGTCCCAATCAGTTGGGATTTCAAGCTTCACCTGTGCCTGCATGGTTTTTAGCAGCGGTTTGAGGGCGGTAACGACCTGATGGTAATACTGCGCCAGATTCACATGCTCGGTATCGTTGGTGTGTTGATCCGCTGCCGTGCGTTTAAAGCTTTCAACCAGATCCACCGCTCGGTGCAGATTGACATCCAACAGCGACAGCGCGTTATCGCAGACATCGAGAAATTCATCCAATTGCTCGGTGGAGAGCTCGCCGCTGCGATACGCATTTACCAGTGTGTCTTTGTGCTCTTTAATCACGCTATAGCTGGTAATGGCAACGCCCAGAGGCGTGTTCACCTCATGGGCAAGGCCCGCCACCAGACTGCCCATGGCCGCCATTTTTTCTGATTCTATCAGCTTGTCCTGCGCCTGCTTTAAATCCGCAATGGCGCGGTTAAGGTGCTCGGTACGCTCGGCAACCTTGGACTCCAGCGATTGATTGGCTTGTTCGAGCTTTTTTTCGTGTGCCACACGGTCAAGCTCGGCTTCTATGCGTCCGGAAAACAGTTTGAACAGCTCCAGCGCCCAGGTGTGGTCCTGGATGGGACGACGATAGAGTGCAACTATGATCCCCATCACCTCTCCCTTAAGATTGTGCAGCGGCGTGCCGAGATAGCCTTCAATCCCCATGTCCTGCAGCATCAGATCATCTGGAAAAGTGGCAGTGACATCGGCGCGGTAACAGCACACAGAGTCGTCGGCCGCATTGGCGCAAGGGGTATTGGCGAGGGAGTAGGAAATGTTGTCAACCAAGTTGCCATCAGCCACCAATGCCAGGGTATGTGAACTGTAGTTTTCTCTATCCAGCCTGGCGACGAAGGTAAAATCTGCACCTATGGCATCGTGAAGTGCCAGGGTTATGCTGTTAAAAAAAGCTTCACCTCGGGTATTGGAAACCTTTTCAATGATGGTGGATAGCGTAGAGTCCATGTTGCATCTCAGGTAGCGGCGGCCGGGATTAATTCAGCTTAGCCATGAATCCATTTGCGTACCAGCAAGAGTTTGAACACCCAACAAAAAGCCTGCATTAAGCAGGCTTTTTGTATTTGGCTCAGGCCAGCAGATTGTGCTCGCGAACATAGGCCTCAAAGTCGGTACAGCCACCCACATGGGTCTTGTCCACAAAAATCTGTGGCACAGTTTCCACGGGTTTGCCTACGGTTTTGGACAAGTCCTCTTTGCTGATCCCTTCGGCATGGATATCAACATAGCGGAAGCGGAAGTCTTCACGTTTTTCGGCAAGCTGCTCACAAAGTTGCTCGGCGCGAACGCAATAGGGGCAGCCGGGACGGCCAAAAATTACAACGTACATGTAGTCTCCTCAGAACGATACTGTGTGGCTGTTATATCACAGCCGGGGTGGTTTGGTAATCCGTGGCCGTTTTTAGTCTGCAAAACCTGTGCGGGTTTGATACTTGCCACGGTAATCAAAAAACTTGTCTACCAGCTGCCAGCCAAACTTGCTCTTTTTCAGCAAAAGCAGCTCCGGTGCCCTGAATCTGGCACTGTCTTTTATCAGGGCTTCAGCGTCTGGATATTTGGGCAGGGGTAACCCCGGCGCCCGTTGGTGACGCAGTAAAAATGCGGCGTACAGGGCTTTCTTCTGCGCCGGCGTTTGCAATTTAAAACGCTCGACAAACTGGTTGCCATCCATATCCAGATAGGTCACCTCGAGGCCCGACTCGGTGGCCCCAAGATGCATGTCGCTCACTTTAAACAGGTGGTGATGCTTGTGTGCCAGCACGGCTTTGAGGTGTTTGTCCGGGTCCACAAGGGCCGAATCGCAGCCACGACAGACTCTGGCGGCAATATCATTTTCAGCGCCGCAATCGGGACAGATGCGTGCGCGAAAGCGAAAGTCACACTGATTGCCATCTTCAAGCAAACCCTGACAGCGCCGGCCATAGTGCTCGACAATGTCGCCATCGGCATCGGCTTTGCCCCAAAAGAGGTTGGCATAGCCGCAGGCCGGGCAGGGTACCTGCACGGGCACACTTTTGCTGTCGGGTCTGGGCTTGCCCACATCCGGGTGAAACAGGCTGAAGCCGTTGGCAGCATAGTCGAGAATAAGACACTCGGCCTTGCCCGGGTATAGCCTGAGTCCGCGTCCCGCCATTTGCTGGAACAGGCTCACCGACGCCGTGGGCCGCAGTATGGCAATCAAATCCACATGGGGCGCGTCAAAGCCTGTGGTGAGCACGGCCACATTCACCAGAAATTTCAGTTCCTGTGCTTTAAAGGCGGTGATGATGTTATCGCGCTCAGGCCCTGGGGTGTCGGCGGTAATGAGCGCTGCACTTTCGTCCAGCAGCGCCATGATTTCTCTGGCATGACGCACTGTGGCCGCAAAAATAATAACGCCGAGACGCTGCTGGGCCAGAGCCTTTATCTGACCAATGATGGTGGTCGTGGCCCGGGTACTGGTATCCAGAATGGCCTGCACTTCGGCCTCCTGGTAATCCGCATCGTCAGCGGCTTTGAGTGCGGCGAAGTTATATTGGGCGGCGAGGCCATCGAGCAGCAGCGGCTCGGTTAAATACCCTTGCTTAATCAAACTGCGGATGGGCAACTCAAAGATACAGACATCGAACACGCCCTTGTCGGGATTGCCCACATGACCGCGCACATGGCGTTTGTAAATTGCGCCTTCCCCCAAACGGTAGGGGGTGGCGGTGAGCCCAAGCAGCAAGAGATCCGGGTTCTTTTCCCGCAGCTGACTGAATAGCTGCCGATACTGGCTGTTTTCGTCAAGGCTCACCCTGTGACACTCATCGATGATCACCAGGGAAAATGGCGCATCAAAGGCCGCGACATTGACCGCTGCCGACTGAATGCCGGCAATCACGGTTTTGCCGCCGGTGTCTTTTTCCCCGAGCCCGGCAGAATAGATGCTGGCATTGCCCGCAAGCGTATCCACCTTTTGGGCATTTTGCGCCACCAACTCCTTTACGTGGGTCAGCACCAATACCCGTCCTTTGGCCAGGCGTGCAAGCTCAGCTATCACCAGACTCTTACCGGCACCTGTCGGCAGCACCAACAGGGCTGACTCACGACTCGCTCTGAAGTGAGCCAGAGTCGCATCTATGGCATCTTGCTGATAATCCCTGAGTTTTATCGTCATTGTCGGCTGATGGCGCGTATCGTGTGGCATGAATGAAAGGCGATGATTGTACCACCTTGGGTTGGGAGACGTTGAATTTCAGGCAAAAAAAGGCCCCTTATTCAGGGGCCAAGCTCGAGGAGAAGAAAGGTTGGTTAGTCGGCGCGATTCAAGCGGCTTTCGATAAGGGTATCGATAACCGATGGGTCGGCCAGGGTGGAAGCATCACCCAGGTTGGTGATTTCGTTTGCCGCAATCTTACGCAGGAAGCGACGCATGATTTTGCCGGAGCGGGTCTTGGGCAAGCCGCTGGCCCACTGGATCAAATCGGGAGTCGCTAGGGCGCCGATTTCTTTACGCACCCACTGACGCAGCTCCTGACGCAGCTCTTCGGTGGCCTCTGTGCCCTTGGTCAGGGTCACATAGGCATAAATACCCTGACCCTTGATATCGTGGGGGTAACCCACCACAGCCGCTTCGGCGACCAGGTCGTGTGCAACCAGGGCGCTTTCCACTTCGGCGGTACCGAGGCGGTGGCCGGACACGTTAATCACGTCATCCACACGGCCGGTGATCCAGTAGTAACCGTCTTCGTCACGGCGGGCACCGTCACCGGTGAAATACATGCCGCGGAAGGTCTTGAAATAGGTCAGCACAAAGCGCTCGTGGTCGCCGTAGACAGTACGCATCTGACCGGGCCAGGAGTCCAGCAGCACCAGGTTGCCTTCGGTGGCGCCTTCGAGGATGTTGCCTTCGTTGTCCACCAATGCGGGCTGTACACCAAAGAAGGGACGGGTGGCCGACCCGGGTTTGGTGTCTGTGGCGCCGGGCAGCGGGGTGATGAGGATGCCACCGGTTTCTGTTTGCCACCAGGTATCCACGATGGGGCAATGTTCATGGCCAATGACTTCATGGTACCAGCGCCAGGCTTCCGGGTTGATGGGTTCACCTACCGAGCCCATGATGCGCAGCGACTTGCCATCAAACTTGTCAAAGTGTTGCTTGCCTTCAGCCATGAGCGCACGGATAAGGGTTGGGGCTGTGTACAGGATGTTTACCTGATGACGGTCCACGATTTCACCCAGGCGCGCAGGGCTTGGGAAGTTGGGGATACCCTCATGGATAAGGATGGTGGCGCCATTGGCCAGTGGCCCATACACCATGTAGCTGTGGCCGGTGATCCAGCCCACGTCGGCGGTGCACCAGTAAACTTCACCGGGTTTGTAATCAAACACATATTCGTGGGTCATGGCGGCATAAACCAGATAACCACCCGTGGTGTGCAGCACGCCTTTGGGGTTTCCGGTGGAGCCTGAGGTATACAGCAGGAACAGCGGGTCTTCGGCGCCCATTTCCTCAACCGGGCAGTCTGTTGCGGCAGCGTCAGTTACCTGATGCCACCACTTGTCGCGGCCTTCGACCCAGTTTACTGCGCCGCCGGTGCGTTTGAGCACGATAACGGATTCCACTGTGGTCACATCGGGGCGGCTCAAGGCCTCATCGATATTGGCTTTAAGGGGAATTTTACGTCCACCGCGCACCCCTTCATCGGCGGTGATAAGCAGTTTGGACTTACCGTCAATGACGCGGGATGCGATGGAGTCTGGCGAGAAGCCACCAAACACAACTGAGTGCACGGCACCTATGCGGGCACAGGCGAGCATGGCGACGGTCGCTTCGACCACCATGGGCATATAAATGGTGACCACATCACCGCGCTTTACACCTTGAGCCTTGAGGGCATTGGCAAACTGACACACTTCGGCGTGCAGTTCACGGTAGGTGACCTTGCGCTGCTCGCTGGCATCGTCGCCTTCCCAAATGATGGCGATATCATCACCCTTGGAGGCCAGATGGCGGTCGAGGCAGTTGGCAGAGGCATTGAGTGTGCCGTCATGGAACCATTTGATGTACAGATTCTGGTCGTCGTAGGAAGTGTCCTTGACCTGAGTGAAAGGCTTTATCCAATCGATGCGTTTGGCATGCTCTCCCCAGAAATCCTCGGGATTGGCGACGGATTTCTGGTACATCTTTTGATATTGTTCGTTGTTTACCAGTGCATTCGCGGCGATATCGGCGGGCACTGAGTAGAGAGACTGCGTGCTCATAGGGCTTCCCTTTTATAATTTGTTGCGTGAGCTTGAGTATGGGCATGGCACCCCTCACACACTATTAGACCTTGGTCTAGTTTATATTTTCCCTTATTTTTTAACCTGTTGCGCTTAGGTTGTTGGCTGGATTTCCAGCAGTTTTCAAGGCACAATGGGCTAAAAAAATGAGCATACTATGAATCTGACCCTCTTTGTTGCCGTGATTGCGGTTTTTTACGTCTTTCTCCTCTTCCTGTTGGCATGGGGCGCCGAGCGTTGGTTCAGCGGCGTGACCAAGAAGCTGCAAACCTGGATTTATGGTCTGAGTCTGGCGGTATATTGCTCGTCCTGGAGTTTCCTGGGCACGGTTGGCCAGTCGGCGGGGGATCTTTGGTCATTTTTGCCCATTTTCCTCGGACCCATACTCATCTTTACCTTTGGCTTTGGCATGCTGCGTAAAATGGTGGTGGTGTCCAAGGCCCAGAATATTACCTCGGTGGCCGACTTTATCGCCGCCCGTTATGGCAAGTCCCAGGGGCTTGCGGCCCTGGTTACCCTTATCGCGCTCTTTGGCATCATGCCTTATATCGCGTTACAGCTTAAGGCCATGGTGGCGTCGCTGAATCTCTTTCAGGAAGCGGGGCAGCCGCTGGACGGCATGAGTGTGGCGCTGATTATTTCCGTGTTGCTGGCAGTGTTTGCCATCCTCTTTGGTACCCGAAAGCTGGATGCCACAGAACACAACCCGGGTATGATGCTCGCCATCGCCTTCGAATCTTTGGTGAAGCTGGCGGCCTTTTTGTTGGTGGGTATGGTTATCAGCTTTGGGGTGTTCGACGGTTTTTCGGATATCTGGCAGCAGGCCGATGAAGCCGGAATAATCGAACACCCCAGGCTCAGACTCGAAGCTATACTGCCTGATTTGGTGGTCGGCATTGCCGCATTTTTGTGTATGCCGCGACAATTCCACGTGATGGTGGTGGAATGTGCCGGGGAGGGTGTGCTGCGCCGTGGGCGCTGGATATTCCCTGTCTATATCGCCCTCTTCGGGCTTTTTGTGGCGCCGCTGGCTCTGGCCGGTAAGCTGCTTCTTGGCGACAGTGTGCCCGCCGACAGTTATGTGATTAACCTGCCGCTCGCCCTCAATGCCGATGGCCTCGCCATTGTCGCCCTTTTGGGCACCTTATCCGCCGCCACAGGCATGGTGATAGTGGCCGTGGTCACCATCTCCATCATGATAAGTAACGAATGGCTGGTGCCGCTGATGCTCAGAAGCGGCCGTATCCGTAAGAAGAACTTCGCCCAGTTTTCCCTGTTTTTATTGAATGCCCGTCGATTGGCGATAGTCATCATTCTGGGCATAGGATATCTGTCGTTTTTGTACCTTGCCGACAGCGACTCTCTGGCGCATTTGGGCATGTTGGCATTCGGTGCCTTTGCACAGCTCGCCCCGGCGTTGGTTGGTGGTCTTTACTGGAAGCACGGTAATCGTGCCGGTGTGTTCCTGGGGCTGGCGGCCGGCTTTGGCCTTTGGGTGTGGATTTTACTGCAGGGCGCCGGTGAGCGCCTCGCCAGCGCCGGGTTATCGGATGTGTGGCTGCTGTCCTACATCAGCCCGAATGTCTCTGACACCCTGCTGGTCATCATGGTGAACTCGGTATTTTATGTACTGGGCTCCATCTGGTTCAGGGCCGGTGTGGTAGAGCGTATTCAGGCCAGTAGCTTTGTGTCACCGGGGGAGCTTAAAACGACGGGCAGTCGCCGCAGTGGCCCCATTTCTCAGCAGGACTTGCTGATTTTGTTGAGCCGTTTTATCAGCCCAACCCGCGCCTATGAGAGCTTCAGTCGCTTTTCCCCTGAGGCTGTCAACCGTGACAGCTGGAATAAGGCTGCATCGCCGGAACTCATCGCCCACACCGAACATCTGCTTTCCGGCGTGCTTGGAGCCTCCAGCGCGGCGCTGGTGCTTGATTCAGTGATTGCCGGGCGGGATCTGGCGCTGGATGAAGTGCTGTCCCTGGTGGATGAGGCCTCCTCCAAGGTCATCCTGAGTCAGGAAATGCTCAGGGGAGCCATTGAGCACGCCTATGAAGGCATCAGTGTGGTGGATAAAGACCTGAATCTGGTCGCCTGGAATGCCCGTTATGGTGAGCTCTACCAGTATCCGGATAACTTCCTGCAGCCGGGCATGCCCATCAGTGAAGTCATTCGCTTTAATGCCGCCCGTGGCTACTGTGGCGTGGGCGACATTGAAGAGCAGGTTGAGCGCCGGGTACAACATATGCGAAACGGCACCCCTCATACCTCTGAACGGGAGCGCAGCGACGGCAAGGTCATTAAAATTCAGGGTAATCCTATGCCGGATGGCGGCTTTGTGATGACCTTTACCGACATCACCCAGTACCGCGCCCAGGAGCGGGCGCTGAAAGACGCCAATGAAACTCTGGAAAGCCGGGTAAAAGAACGGACGTATGAGCTCGCCATGCTCAATAGCCAGTTGCTGGAAGCCAAGGCTCAGGAAGAGATGGCCAACGCGTCCAAAAGCCGTTTTTTGGCGGCGGTGGGTCATGACCTGATGCAGCCGCTTAACGCCGCACGGCTTTTTACGGCATCCCTTTCCCAATACACCAATCTCGACGATGAGGCTCGCACCACCTTATCCCATGTGAACAGTTCACTGAAAATTGCCGGCGAGTTGCTCACCGATCTTCTGGATATTTCCAAGCTCGATTCTGGCATGGTGGAGGTGAATCGTCGTGATTTTGCGGTGTCGGATATCCTCTCCGGATTGGCGGTGGAATTCGATGCCATGGGCAAGGACAACCAAATTCGTTTTTCCATGGTGTCGTCCAGTGCCACCATCAATTCCGATCCGGGCCTGCTGAGGCGAGTGTTGCAGAACTTTTTGACCAATGCCTACCGCTATGCCCGTGGGGGCAGGGTGCTGCTGGGCTGTCGCCATCGCCCGGGTGAGCTTGAAATTCAGGTGCTGGACACGGGCTGTGGTATTGATGAGCGCGAGCTTCATGAAATTTTCAAAGAATTCAAAAGATTGTCAAACCCTCAAAGTAAAGGAGTCAGTGGGTTGGGGCTGGGGCTGGCCATTGCTGACAGAATAAGCAAGGTGCTCGGCCACGATATCAAGGTGGCTTCTGTGCTGGGGCGTGGCTCGGTGTTTTCTATCTCTGTGCCCCTTGGTAAAACCGTATCGACCCCAGTGCCAACCCGCCGCCCCACGGTATTGCAGCCACTGGCAGGGGTGAAGGTGCTTTGTATCGACAACGAAGAGGCTATCCTTGCCGGGCTTGAGAGCCTGCTCAGGCGCTGGCAGTGTGAAGTGATCTGCGCGCGGGATCTGGGTGACGCCCGTATCAAGCTTGGCCTCAAGGGGCTGGCGCCGGACATAGTACTGGCAGATTATCACCTGGATGATGGCCAAAACGGCGTGGATGCCATGGACGGGATACGTGCCCTCTACGGCGAGCACTTGCCCGGCATTCTTATCACCGCCAATACCCGCAAAGATTTGGTGGAAGACGTACAGCGACGGGGCTATCACTACATGGCGAAAATGGTAAAACCGGCCGCGCTGAGGGCGTTGATTTCAAGTCTGGTGAAATAAGCCGTATGCATTGAGGTAACCCTCCAAGGTGTATTCAATGCTGTTTTTAAGGCGCGGTTTTTTAGGGGATTTTCCAATGGGTGAACTAAATTCGGTTCACCCATTGACCTTCTGTTGGATATATCGCTAACATCTGTAAAAAATAAAAAACAACAGGACTCCCCATGCAAGCTCGTTGCGGCTCTTACTACAATGCGACCATTCAACACGAAACTGACTATCCGCGATTAACGGAGGATATTCAGACAGATGTGGTGGTAATCGGTGGCGGATTTACCGGTGTAAACACAGCACTTGAACTGGTCGAACGGGGTTACAAGGTGGTGCTGCTTGAAGCCAATAAGATTGCCTGGGGCGCGACCGGCCGTAACGGTGGCCAGGTCACTGGGTCCTTGTCCGGCGACCAGGCCATGACCAAACAGCTGAGAAATCGCATTGGCGCTGAGGCTGAGGATTTTGTTTGGGCGCTGCGCTGGCGCGGTCACGACATCATCAAAAACCGGGTTGCAAAGTACAACATCGACTGTGACTTACGCCATGGCCACTTGCACACTGCATATAAGCCGGCACATATGGACGAACTCAAATCCATGTTGGATGAAGCCGGGCGCCGCGGTATGGGTGACCTGGTGTCTTTGGTCGGAAAAGATGAGATGCCCCAGTATCTCGAGTCACCCCTTTACCACGGTGGCTTGCTCAATAAGAAAAATATGCACCTGCATTCGGTTAATCTCTGCATCGGTGAGGCAAGGGCGGCCGAAGGCCTTGGGGTTAAGATTTTCGAAGACTCTCAGGTAATGGATATTATTGAGGGGGCTCGCCCCGTGGTGAAAACAGCCTTTGGCAGCGTCACCGCAAGCAAGGTGCTCATTGCCGGCAATGCCTATCACAAGCTGGGGCGCCCGAAGCTGAGGGGCATGTTATTTCCCGCATCCCTTGGCAACTGCGCGACTGTACGCTTATCTGATGAAGTGGCGAAGGCCATCAATCCCCACAATCTTGCTGTCTATGATTGCCGCTTTGTGCTGGATTATTATCGGCTTACCGCCGACAACCGACTGATGTTTGGTGGCGGTACCAACTACAGTGGCCGGGATCCCAAGAATGTGGCTGAAGAGCTTCGTCCCGCCATCGAGCGTACCTTCCCCCGCCTTAAGGGGGTAGAGATAGAATTTGCCTGGGCCGGTATGGCGGGGATTGTGCTAAACCGCATTCCGCAGCTCGGCAAAGTCTCTGAGCATGTCTATTACTGTCAGGGCTATTCAGGCCATGGGGTGGCGACCAGCCATATCATGTCTGAAATCATGGCTAAAGCCATTGATGGCGACCTGCATGAATTTGGCCTCTTTGCGGGCATGAAGCACTGGCGCATTCCGTTAAATGAGTGGTTTGGCAATCAGGCACTGGCCATTGGCATGCTGTACTATCAACTGCGCGAAAGCCTCAGGGGCTGATGCCAGAAAGTAAAAGGCCGCATGGGATGCGGCCTTTTATGTCGTTGGTTTTTGCGCCTTACCTTAAGTGTGCGGCTTGGCGTGCCATTTGTTCAGTGGCTCGGACCCAAATCGACTTTGTCCATTTCAAGCTGCTGCAATGCAATGACGGCCTGGGTTCGGTTTCTCACCCCAAGCTTTCTGAAAATCGCCGTGGCGTGGGCCTTGATGGTGGCTTCTGATACCCCTAAATCGTAGGCGATTTGTTTGTTGAGCAGGCCTTCGGCAAACATTTGCAATACCCGGTATTGCTGCGGCGTCAGGTCTGCCAGTTTGCCCGCCACCTGGTCGGTGCCATCTTCCTCAATCTTGATGATTTCCACCCCGTCCGGCAGCCAGATATCGCCATAGAGCACGGCACTCATGGCTTCGGTGAGGGTTTCCATGGAGGCTGATTTGGGAATAAAACCTGCGCTGCCATAGTGGATGGCGCGGCTGATGGTTTGGGCGTCTTCGTGGGCCGAAATCACCACCACCGGAATGTCAGGGTAGTGGGAGCGAAGATGTATCAGGGTTGAGTAGCCGTGGGAGCCTGGCATCTGCAAATCCAGCAGCACCAGATCGTAATCCACTTCGGGTTTATCCAGCAGCTGCTGCAGTGCATCTGCACTGTCAGCTTCGAACCAGCGGGTATCGGCAAAGGCGCTGGACAAGGCTTGCCTGAGGGCGTTGCGAAACAGTGGGTGATCGTCGGCGATGATCACATTGAGATTCTCGAGCTTCATGATGCGGTTATATTTCTTATCGTCACAGATGCGCAATAAAACCAATGTAACAGAAGAATGCCCAATTATCCTATGGATTTATCCGGGGCTATTGCCTTGAATGTCTTAATTTTCCATGAGGTTAGACTAAAGTCTTATTCGGCATTAAGGGCAGGTGCGTTAGTGCAAATGCCCTTAAGCTGTTCAACGCTGCCGGTGCCAGTTATGCATGTGGCCAGACTTGGGTGGGTTTGCGATTTTCATCTACGGCGACAAAGGTGAAGACGCCACGGATGGCGTGCTCTCTTTTGTCCTGATACATGTCTTCAACGAAAATATTCACTTCGACTTTGAGGCTGGTGTTACCCACGTGGATCACCCGGGCTACCAATTCTGCCAGGCTACCTGCGGGAATGGCTTTATTAAAGTCGATTCTGTCAGAGCTCACTGTGACCAGCGTTTTTCGGCAAAATCGCGTTGCTGCGATAAAGGCGGTTTCATCCATCCAGGCCAGGGCTTCACCGCCAAACAGGGTGTTGTGGTGATTGGTGTTGGACGGAAAAACCGCTTTGATAACGCGCGCTTCAGAGGCGTCAATACGGCGGGCAATGGCCTCATGAAATTGGGGCTGGGTGTCAGTCAGTGGCATACGGCAACCTTGGGGTTATGCAGACAAATCTGAAGTTTACTCAAAAGGCGCGCAGTATAGCCTTTTCGCTGGTTTGCTGTCATGGAATATGCGATTGAAACGATGTGAATTGGGGGGATTGCTATGGACTCAACCAGCCAGACTGTTAACTGACCTGTGTGGTGGTTGCATGAATAATAGGGCTCAGAGAACTGATAATAAAAAAGCCTCCGGATGGAGGCTTTTTTATTGCACATGAAGTAAGTGGCTTACTTTTTCAGCTCGCGGCGTACCCGTGCAGCGGCGGCCAGATTGCGAAGCAGCGGCTCGGTATCGCCCCAACTCAGGCAGGCATCGGTAATGGACTTGCCGTAGCAGAGGCTCTGACCTTCTACTACCGCCTGATTACCTTCCTCAATAAAGCTCTCTGCCATGATGCCGGCAATTGCGGTGGAGCCGGCACGGATTTGCGCCATTACGTCTTCGGCTACCTCCAGCTGCTTTTTATGCTGCTTTTGGCTGTTGCCGTGGGAGAAGTCAATCACCATGCCGGTGTCTATGCCGGTGGCCTTGAGCTGCTCGTGGGCCTTTTGCACGTGTTCTTCTGTGTAGTTGGGGTTCTTGCCACCACGCAGAATAATGTGGCCGTAGGGATTACCGTGGGTGCGGTATACCGACATGTGGCCGTCTTTGTCCGGAGAGTAAAAGATGTGCGGCACCTTGGCGGCGCGCACGGCATCCACGGCGATATTGATATTGCCGTCGGTGCCGTTTTTAAAGCCCACAGGGCATGACAGTGCCGAGGCCATTTCGCGGTGGATTTGGCTTTCGGTGGTACGGGCACCGATAGCGCCCCAGGTGATAAGGTCGGCGATGTACTGACCGTTCACCATATCCAAAAACTCAGTGGCGATGGGGAGTTTGAGCTCGGTGATCTGCTGCAGCAGGTGACGGGCAAGGCGCAAACCCTTGTTGGCGCTGAAGCTCCCGTCCAGATCCGGGTCTGAAATCAGGCCTTTCCAGCCAACGATAGTGCGCGGCTTTTCAAAATATACCCGCATCAGAATGCAGAGATCGTCTTTCAGTTCATGGTGCAGTTTCGCCAGGCGCCCGGCATATTCCAGCGCGGCTTCGGTATCGTGAATAGAGCAGGGGCCAATGATCACCAGAAGACGTGGATCCTCACCGGTCAGAATGGCTTCCACCTCACGGCGCTGTGCCACCAGATAGTCTGCCGCGTCTTGTGTCAGCGGGTATTCAGCGGCCAGTTGTGATGGTGAAATTACTTTACAAAGAAGGGATGTACGTAGTTCGTCAGTCTTAATCGTCATTCAGCATACCGGTTTGGTGCGGGCTTATCGCCAGATTGAACCGGATTATAACCAATAGTGACGGGCTGCACAGTGCCGATCGTGTAATTAATCGACAACTGTGCAACGAATTTGATTTAAGTTAGATCCGATTGACCAATGCAGCCAACCTCAGAACATATGACGTTCCATACCCGTCATATCGAGGATTTTCGTGGCAATTTCTTCCACCGAGTGATTGGTGGTGTCTATATAAGGTATGCGTTCCTTCTTAAACATCATTTCCACTTCTTTGACTTCCATCCGACACTGGCGCAAAGAAGAGTAGCGGCTGTTCTCCATCCGGCTCTGGCGGATTTCCTGCAGGCGCACCGGGTCGATGGTCAGGCCAAAGAGCTTGCTTTTATTACGCTTGAGCGCTTCAGGCAGCTTTAAGTTGTCCATGTCATCCTCTGTAAAAGGATAATTGGCAGCCTTGATACCAAATTGCATCGACAGATACAGGCTGGATGGGGTTTTGCCACAACGTGACACGCCGCACAGAATAATATCCGCCTTATCCATGTGTTTTAAGGTTTGGCCGTCGTCGTTTTCCATGGCGAAGTTAATGGCATCGATACGGGCTTCGTAGCTGTGATTGGCTTTTCCGTGGGTGCGATGGAGCACCGGCGCCGCACTGACGCCTAATTGTTGTTCAAGTGGCGCAACGAAGGTGTTCAAAAAGTCATAATCCAGCCCTTCACTGGAATAGATAACATCCCTGATTTCCGGCTTTACGATGGAATGAAATACCAGAGGCCGCTCTCCTGTTGTAATAAAACTATCATTTATCTGTTTTTTCACCGCTTCCGCTTTGGCGTTGGTTTCGACGAATGGAATGGTAATTGCTTCAAATTCCATAGGAAATTGAGAAAGTACTGCATGGCCGAAAACTTCTGCTGTGATCGCCGTTCCATCGGAAATGTAGAAAACTTTACGAGCCATACCAACCTCATGTAGTAATAAAATTACAAAGAAAATTATAGATTTACGCTTAATGCCCCGAAGTGTAAAATGCCGCTGCCCCGGTGTGAAGGGGCCAACTAAATAAACATGCGGAGATAGAACTGTGCAGCAATATGTACTCTGGTATCAGGAATTGGGCATGGGCGACGTCAACAAAGTTGGCGGCAAGAACGCTTCACTGGGCGAGATGATCAGTAATCTCGCCAACGCAGGTGTTCAAGTCCCCGGTGGCTTTGCAACCACGGCTCATGCATTCAATGAGTTCCTTGAGCAAAGCGGAGTAAACCAGAAGATTTATGACATCCTTGACACTCTGGACGTCGACGATGTTAACGCACTGGCGAAAGTGGGTGCACAGATCAGACAGTGGGTTATCGAAACCCCTTTCCAACCCGAACTCGAGCAGGCCATCCACGAGGCCTATAACAAACTCTCCGGTGAAACCACCGAAGCCTCCTTTGCCGTTCGTTCCTCTGCTACCGCCGAAGACATGCCTGATGCCTCTTTCGCCGGTCAGCAGGAAACCTTCCTGAACGTGAAAGGCTATGATGCCGTATTGGTGGCTATCAAGCACGTATTTGCGTCTTTGTTTAACGACCGCGCGATTTCTTACCGCGTGCACCAGGGTTACGACCACCGTGGTGTAGCCCTGTCTGCCGGTGTGCAGCGCATGGTACGTTCCGACAAAGCCGCCTCTGGCGTAATGTTTACCATCGACACCGAATCCGGTAACGATGATGTGGTATTCGTGACCTCATCTTACGGTCTGGGTGAAATGGTGGTGCAGGGCGCGGTTAACCCTGACGAATTCTACGTTCACAAGCCAACCCTGACCGCCGGCCACCAGGCCGTGGTTCGCCGCAACATCGGTTCCAAGCTTATCCAGATGGTCTACTCAGACGATCTTTCACACGGTAAGCAGGTGAAAATTGAAGATGTGAGCGTGGAAAACCGTCGCCAGTTCTCCATCAACGATGCCGAGGTGATGGAACTGGCCAAGCAAGCCATCATCATCGAGAAGCACTATGGTCGTCCAATGGACATCGAGTGGGCCAAAGATGGCAACGATGGCAAGCTGTACATCGTTCAGGCCCGTCCTGAGACAGTACGTTCACGTGAAGACGTTCAGCTGATTGAACGCTATCACTTGAAGAGCCGTGGTCCTGTTATCAGCGAAGGCCGCGCCATCGGTCACAAGGTTGGCTCCGGTGTTGCCAAGGTGCTGAACTCCATTGAAGAGATGGACAAAATTCAGCCAGGTGACGTACTCGTTACCGACATGACCGACCCGGATTGGGAACCTATCATGAAGCGCGCCAGCGCCATCGTGACCAACCGTGGTGGCCGTACCTGTCACGCTGCCATTATCGCCCGTGAACTGGGCGTACCAGCCGTTGTGGGTTGTGGCGACGTTACCGACCGTATTCAGAACGGCCAGATGGTGACTGTATCCTGCGCCGAAGGCGACACTGGCTACATCTATGATGGCAAGCAGGAGTTCGAAGTGATCTCCAGCCGCGTGGATTCCATGCCCGACTTGCCAATGAAGATAATGATGAACGTGGGTAACCCTGACCGCGCCTTCGACTTCGCCCGTTTGCCAAACGAGGGTGTGGGTCTGGCCCGTCTTGAGTTCATCATCAACCGCATGATTGGTATTCACCCCAAGGCGCTGCTCGAGTTCAACCAGCAGGAAGCTGCCCTGCAGGAAGAAATCAACGAGATGATCGCCGGTTACGACTCGCCTGTTGAATACTACGTGGCCCGTCTGGTTGAAGGTATCGCCACCATCGCGGCGGCCTTCCATCCGAAGAAGGTGATCGTGCGTATGTCTGACTTCAAGTCAAACGAGTACGCCAACCTGGTGGGCGGTGACCGCTACGAGCCAGAGGAAGAGAACCCAATGCTGGGCTTCCGTGGCGCCAGCCGTTATATCTCTGAGTCGTTCCGCGACTGTTTCGCCCTCGAATGTGAAGCCATCAAGCGCGTTCGCAACGACATGGGTCTGAAGAACGTGGAAATCATGATCCCATTCGTGCGCACCCTGGGTGAAGCCGAGCAGGTGATTGAACTCCTGAAAGAGCAAGGCCTTGAGCGTGGTAAAGACGGTCTGCGCGTTATCATGATGTGCGAACTGCCATCCAACGCCCTCTTGGCCGAGCAGTTCCTGGAGCACTTCGATGGTTTCTCCATCGGCTCTAACGACCTGACTCAGCTGACTCTGGGTCTGGACCGTGACTCCGGCATCATCAGCCACCTGTTCGATGAGCGTAACGAAGCCGTTAAGGCGCTGCTGGCCATGGCCATCAAGGCTGCCAAGGCCAAGGGCGCTTACGTGGGTATCTGTGGGCAGGGCCCATCGGATCACGCCGACTTCGCCGCCTGGCTGGTGGAGCAGGGCATTGATACCGTGTCGCTGAACCCTGACACTGTGATTGATACCTGGCTGTATCTGGCTGAAGCCCACGGTTAACGGGTAAAAATAGTCACATTCACTAAAGGTCGGCGCCACCGGCGCCACTTTTTACCGATGTGTAACAAAAGCCGCTTTTTAGCGGCTTTTTTTTGTTTATAATGCCCGCATAAAACAACAACACAGATACCGTGCATGTTACCCCTGCTTTCTCACCAGCAAACCCTGGAATCCGTTTATCTGGCCTTTCTCGAGGCACTTGCCGGCGAATTTGACGGCGAGATAGATACCCGTTACAGCGCCCGCATAGTGCAGGCCACTGACAACTCCGTGTATCAGTTTCTGCCCCAGGCCGTGCTCTATCCCAAGAGCACGCTGGATGTGCAGCGGGTGATGCAGCTCGCCGCCAAAGACGAGTTTCGCGAGGTGGTATTCAGCGCCCGCGGCGGCGGCACCGGCACCAATGGTCAGTCCCTGACCCACGGTCTTATCCTCGATTTGTCGCGCCATATGAATAAGGTGCTGGAAGTCAACGCCGAGGAAGGTTGGGCACGGGTGCAGGCCGGTGTGGTGAAAGATGCACTCAACGATGCCTTAAGGCCCCATGGTTTTTTCTTCAGTCCCGACTTGTCCACCTCCAACCGCGCCACCCTGGGCGGCATGATTAACACCGATGCTTCGGGCGCAGGCTCGCTGGTATACGGCAAAACCTCTGACCATGTACTTGGCCTCAAGAGCGTGCTTATCGATGGCTCAGTCCTGGATTCTGCCCCCCTGGCGTCAGAACGCCTGGATGCGGTGGACCGCACCACTCTTGCCGGTAAGCTGATTGCCAATATTTCTGCCGTGTGCCGCGATAAGCGTGAGCTGGTGAAAAAGCGCTTCCCTCGTCTTAATCGCTTTTTGACCGGTTACGATTTGGAGCATGTGTGGAATGATGAGCTGAGTCAGTTCGATTTAAGCCGAATTCTTACCGGCTCCGAGGGCACGCTGGCGGTTATCACCGAAGCCAAGGTGAATCTCACGCCGTTGCCCAAGCAGCGTGCCATGGTCAATATCAAGTACGATTCCTTCGAATCGGCGCTGCGTCACGCGCCATCTCTGGTGGCCGCCAATGCTACCGTGGTGGAAACTGTGGACTCCAAGGTGCTGGGCCTTGCCCGTGAAGACATTGTCTGGCACTCGGTGAGTGAGCTTATTCAGGACGTGCCCGGCAAGCATATCGATGGCCTCAATATGGTGGAGTTTGCCGGCGATGAAGCCGAAGTAAACGCCAAACTGGCGGCGCTCGAAGCCGTGCTTACTCAGCAAATCGAAAGTGGCGAGTGTGGCGTGGTCGGCTTTCAAAGCACCCACGATAAGGCCAGCATCGAGAAAATCTACGCCATGCGCAAAAAGGCCGTGGGCCTCTTGGGCGCTGCGAAAGGCAGCCGAAAACCCATAGCCTTTGCCGAAGATACTGCCGTACCACCTGAGAAGCTCGCCGACTTTATCATGGAGTTTCGTGCGCTGCTCGATGGCCACAAGCTGCAATACGGCATGTTTGGCCACGTGGATGCAGGGGTGCTGCACGTACGGCCCGCGCTGGATATGTGTGACCTCGTGGATGAAAAACTATTGCGAACCATTTCCGACGAAGTGGCGGCGCTTACCCTCAAATACGGCGGCCTAATGTGGGGTGAGCACGGCAAGGGTGTGCGCGGCGAGTACGGTCCGGCGGTGTTTGGCGACGAGCTTTACGGTGTGCTGCAGGACATCAAGGGCTGGTTTGACCCTGACAATCGCCTCAATCCCGGCAAGCTGGTGGCGCCAAAGGACAAGGGCGAGCTCTTTTATAACGTCGACAGCGCCAAGCGCGGCAGCTTCGATAGGCAAATTCCGCTGAAAGTGCGCGAAGCCTTCCCGGATGTGATGAACTGCAACGGCAACGGTCTGTGCTTTAACTACTCGGCCTATTCGCCCATGTGTCCGTCATTCAAGGCAACCGGCGACCGCATTCAGTCTCCCAAGGGCCGCTCGTCGCTGATGCGCGAATGGTTAAGGCTTCTGGAAGCCGAAGGCGTGGATGTGGAGCAGCTGGCCAAATCCAAGCCCCTTGGGCTGCTGCAGCGGGCGCAAAATAGCCTCAAAGCCAAGGAAGAGTACGATTATTCCCACGAGGTGATGGAGTCCTTAAAGGGCTGCCTTGCCTGTAAAGCCTGCTCGGGTCAGTGCCCGGTCAAGGTGGATGTGCCCAAGTTCCGCGCCCAGTTTTTCAATATCTACTACCAGCGTTACCTGCGTCCGCCGAAAGACTATCTGGTGGCGGGTATCGAAGATGCGCTGCCACTCATGGCCAAGGCGCCGAAACTGGTGAATGCCCTGTCGCAAAATGGTTTGTCGCAGTGGGTTATCAAGAAAGCCATCGGCTACGTGGATGCACCCAAGTTGTCGGTGCCAACCCTGACCCAGCGGCTTGAGAGCCATCAGAGTCTGGGGTATGACCTTGAGTCACTGAAACGCATTCCGGCAGCAGAGCGCAGCCGCTATGTGCTGGTGGCCCAGGACCCATTCAACAGCTTCTATGACGCAGGTTTGGTGTATCACTTTGTAAAGCTGATTGAGAAGCTTGGCTACAAGCCCGTGCTGCTGCCATTCAAACCCAACGGCAAGCCTGCTCATATCAAGGGCTTCCTTGATAAGTTCGCCGCAACCGCCGGTTCGGCGGCAGCCTTCTTCAACGAGCTCAGTAAGCTTGAAATGCCCATGGTGGGCGTGGATCCGGCCATGGTGCTGGTTTACCGGGATGAGTACAAGGTGGCGCTGGGCAAGGATCGCGGCGACTTCAACATCAAACTTGCCAACGAGTGGCTGATGGATGTGCTGAGTGAACTGCCACAGCGTGAGTCCTCGGGCCGCGCCTATACCTGGTTCAGCCACTGTACCGAGTCCACCGCCAAGCCGGGTACCGCCAAGGAGTGGAGTGCCATTTTTGCCAGATTCGGCGCCTCGCTTAAGGTCAAGAACCTTGGCTGCTGCGGCATGGCGGGCACCTATGGCCACGAGCTGGATAACCTTGAGCGTTCGCAAACGCTCTACGATATGTCCTGGAAAGAGGGGATTGATGGAACATCGAAAGCGGAGATCCTGGTGTCAGGTTATTCGTGCCGTTCTCAGGTCAAGCGTTTCTCTGGTTTCAGGCCCAAGCATCCGCTGGAAGCGCTGCTGGAGCTTATCTGAATCAGATTCTCTATCTGAACACGGCCTTTAATTGAACAAAAAGGCCCATCAGTTGATCAAAGGCCCCGTCGCTGAGTAAGCAGGGGCCTTTGCATATTCAGTTCTGTCTCTCATTGGTTTAGCCTGTAGAGCATTCACAATCAAAAGGGCGAATAAGCCATGAAACAGGTGCCAGGCCATCAGTTGCTGTCAGCCGAGTCTAATCCCCAGGGGGGGGCTGCAGATACCGACGCTTTCGCTGCCATGGAGAAACTGGCCCTTCCCCCCCTTTGCAGCGAACAGCCACTGTTTGATATAGATGAAGGTGGCCGCTGGTACTATCAGGGTGAGCCTTTGCCCGATAAGTTTGCCCGGCTCTTTATGGGCATCCTCAGGCCGTATGACGGCGGCTGGGCGTTGGTAACACCGGTGGAACGCGTTAAAGTGGCAGTAGCCAGGACACCTGTGGTGATAGTGGATTTTGAGCCTCGTGCTGACCGACTGCTGCTTACCTGTGTGTTGGGCATAGAGTACTGGGTGGCGCGAACCGATATTGCACCGATGGAAGAGGGGGTTTTTATCTCGCTTCCCGAATTGAAGACAGGGAGCATGAGCCGTGCTTGCTTCTATCGTTATGCTGAATTACTGCTGTGTGGCAAAGACTGAATTTGCGCTGGGCCGCTAGTGTATTGTGCTTTCGGTGATAGTATTAAGAAGGTGGCCGTGATTTCTGGCCAGCAGCTTGAACGACGGGAGGTGCTGTTTGAATCGTCAGAAGAGTCTTGGTTATTTGGTGTCCCATCTCAATGTGGCCATTGCCAATGAGCTGGATCAACGCCTGAAGCGCTATCAGCTGGACATAAAACTCTGGCCGGTATTGTTTGCGCTTTGGCAGGAAGAAGGTATTACCCAAACCGAGCTGTCGCGCCGCTGTGACGTGGCCAACTACACCATGACCCGCCTATTGGACCAGCTGCAGGTGCAGGGACTCATTACCCGCCATCAGGAAGCTGATAACCGCCGTGCCTTTAAGATTTTTCTGACGGACGAAGCCAAAGCCCTTGAGCAGGATCTTATCCGTGAGGCAGAGCGGGTAAACGACAAGTTTATGGCCGAGCTGGATGAGGAAGAGCAGAATTTACTGATGAAGTTGCTGAATAAGATAAATCACACGGAATAACGCTTACGCTTCGTCAAGCGGCATTCCGATAACAAAAAGACAGGCTCTCTGCCGGTCTTTTTGTGCGTGGTTATCAATAAACGCAAGGCTGATGTCGGATGAAGCCCAGCACAATGTCAGCGTTAAGGGATGCCGTGATATGGCTTGCCTAGTGCACCATCAGGATGACCAAACCGCCCACCATGCTGACACCCAGTAAAGACTGCCACAGTAGATTTTGCGCGCGAGAGAGATTTTGCTGCCCCTGTTTGAGGCTTGCGACCAGCTGGCCTTTTTTATAGATACGGCACATGACTTCTTCAGTTTGAGGGTCGATAAATAATTGAAACTTAGCCTTGTTTCCATCTTTCAATGGAACCTGGTGTTCACTCTGCCCTGCAAAATTCAGCTTACTTGAGACCATTTCACCGTTGACGTAGACACGCTCCAAGCCACTCCAGTCGCTGGCCTGCAACTCGACAGAATCCTGATTCAGGCTGTACTTGAAACAGATCATGATGCTCTCCTGCACCTTGGGGGAGTGTCTAAGTCAAGCAAAGGATCCCGGTCATTGCCACACGAAAATGTGTGCTTTTGGCTGGAAATGACATATCCCCATGAGTTGCTTTTAAATTTAATCCGAAAAAAATCTTATCGTGAATAGATGACAAATTGAGGGCATAAAAAAGGGAAACCAAAATGGTTTCCCCAGTGTTTTTAACCTTGCGGCATGATTAACGGGCGGCGTCGATAATGGCGCGGGCCATTTCGTCGGCAACGGCACCCGTGGTGCGGTTTTGCTCATCCGCAGCTGCAAAGATGGTCAGCAGGGTGTCGTAAATCTTTTCAACCTTGGCAGTGGACTTGGCCGCATCGTACTCGTTTTCGAACGACACGTTGATGATACCACCGGCATTAATCACATAGTCAGGGGCGTAGAGGATACCCATGTCTTTCAGCATCTGGCCGTGACGTGGCTCGGCCAGCTGGTTGTTGGCACATCCTGCCACAATTTTGGCTTTCAGCAGCGGCAGGGTGGCGTCGTTGATGGTAGCACCGAGCGCACAGGGGGCGTAGATGTCAACGTCCTGAGAGTAGATGTCCTGCGGAGCAACAACAGCTGCACCAAACTCGGTGGCAACCTTGTCCAGAGACGCCTGATGAATATCGGTCACGATAAGCTCAGCGCCTTCTTCGTGCAGGTGCTTACACAGGTAGTAGCCAACGTGGCCCACACCCTGAACGGCAATTTTCAAACCCTTGAGGGTATCCAGACCACGCTGATGCTTAACGGCAGCTTTGATCCCGAGGAAAGTGCCCAGGGCAGTGAAAGGAGATGGGTCGCCACTCTTGCCTTCCAGACCGGCCATGTATGGGGTTTCCTGGTGGGCAATCATGATGTCAGCCGTGGTAGTGCCCACGTCTTCAGCGGAGTAGTACTTGCCACCCAGGGTATTGATAAAGCGGCCAAAGGCACGGAACAGCTTTTCTCTGTCCTGCGTTTTGGGATCGGCAATGATCACTGACTTGCCACCACCCATGGTCAGGCCGGCAAGGGCATTTTTGTAGGTCATGCCGCGGGAGAGGCGAAGCACGTCGTTCAGCGCTTCTTCATCAGACTGGTAGTTCCACATGCGGCAACCACCCACCGCCGGACCCAGATTGGTATTGTGCACGGCAATAATTGCCTTCAGGCCACTCTCTTTGTCATGACAGAAAACAACCTGTTCATGTTCGTCATAAGATACATGATTGAATACAGCCACGTTGCAGATCTCCGCATTGCTAATAAAAAGCCGCAGGCGGCTACCTGCGGTCGTTATATTTATTGCCGAACCATAGCATTTAGGGATACTCTCAACAAAGCCCGCCAGTGGATTATTTGTGATCTCTGTGGCAATTTTGCTTTCCACTTTACGTCAACGTAAAGTTATGGCAGTCTCCCTGCATCCAGTGCGGATTGATACGCTCATTCTCAGCGTTAGATTGTGCGGTATAACAATAAGATAGGAAAGAAGTATGACTGAGAAAAACCAAGAACCCCAGGTTGAGACCGCGGCACAGGATCCCGAAGCGCTGCGTCAGGAATGGGTGCGTACCCAGTTTCAAAAGGCTAACCGTTTTCTCGCCGAAAAGGGCATTTTGCCTGGCAAGGTGTTGGTAGACGAGAGTCGCTATCTGGCGCCTTACGTTGCGGTGTGGAAAATGGAAGCGCAAAAGCCCGCAAAGCAAACTTATTGGGTCATGTCCGGCGATTTACCCACCGATTATGTTGATGTGAAAGTGGCGCAAACCGCCCGTGATGCGCTGAAACATTTCTCCATGATGTGGCAATTAAAAGCAGAGAATCTGATTCAGTCCGGCGCGGTACAAGATCCCACCCAGGTCAAGTTTGCCAATATGCTGATTTCCCGCGCACAAAGCCTGTATCAAATCCAGCAGGACGAAAAGCTTTGGGGCTAAGTCTGATAAGTGCCAGTCAGTGCAAATTTGATTGACTGCAACCTCAGAAACAGAAAAGGCACCTTAAGGTGCCTTTTTGATTATTTGGCTGAGCCTTCGCAGAACTGCTGGCAGACTCGACAAGGTTTCTTCCTGAAGTCAGTCTTCGCCGAGATAGAAATAGCCTTTTTGCAGCATCTGAACGAAGAAGCCACGCCAATGGGGCTGCAGCGCCAGCTCAGCGTTAACAGAGACCGAGTTGGATACCTCGATGAGTTCCTCTTCAGAGGCGCCTTCAATTAGCACACTCTCGCCCGCCACAAAGAGCCGTGCTTGGCTGTCGCCTTCCATTTTGAGCACCTTAAGGCCACCAATTCGCATCAGTACAGCCCCATCGTCCAGGGCCTCAACCAGGGCGTCGGCATCGATGCTTTCATCTTCCTGGACATCCAGGTCGAAGCGGTTCTGGCTTAAGAGTTTACCGAGCACCTTAACGACGTTATCTGCGTCATCACACAGGTCGCGGATAAGCTGCATAATGCCTTGCTGCTCGGACAGGCTCACAGTGCCGTGGCTCGCGGCGCCATCCACGGCGATAAAGCGCTTGTGCCCCTTGTCTTCATCCATCAACTGATCGGCAATTTGTCCGGCAAGCTCCTGCTGGCTGGGAGCGCGATAACCCATGGAATAAGAGAGTGCCAGGCTCAGGGTCTCGCCCTGATGGGGGAAGCCGGGCGGGATATAAAGCACATCGCCTTTCTCCAGCACCACATCGATAATGGGCTCAAAGTCTTCAATCAGGGGGGATGTCGTTACGCCGCCCCGGCGCTTATAGTTGCCCTTGGGGCCAACTGTCCAGCGGCGCTGGCCTTCGCCCTGAATGATGAACACATCGTAGTTGTCGATGTGAGGTCCCACGCCGCCCTGAGGGGTGGCAAAAGACACCATCAGGTCATCAAAGCGCCAGTCCGGCAAAAAGCGAAAGGCTTCCACCAGAGGCTGCGCATCCGGGTACCAGTGGTTGACGGCCTGCACCAGCAGCTGCCAATGGGTTTCACCAAACCGGTCGTAATCTTCGAAGGGGCCGGAAATCACTTCCCAGTCGTTACCCTTGGTGACCACCACCCGGCTCGATACTTCCTCTTCACAGGCAAGGCCTGCGAGTTCGTCGGCGGCGATGGGGTCTTCAAAGTCAGGGAAGGCGCCTTTGAATACTTTCGGGGCCTGTTGCCAGTCATTGGCGAGGAACGCCTGAATATCGAAATTGAGCTTATACATAGTGTTAAAAAAGGCGGCTTGGTTTCCCTTGCCGCCTCTCCATTAAAGTGGATTAATTCAAGTCGTCCACGAAGGCTTCGGCGCGGCCAATGTAGCTTGCCGGGGTCATCAGCTTGAGCTCAGCCTTTACAGGCTCCGGCAGTTCGAGGCCATCGATAAAGGCGGCCAGCTGTGGGCCATCGATACGCTTGCCACGGGTCAGCTCTTTGAGCTTCTCGTATGGCTTTTCGATGCCGTAGCGGCGCATTACGGTCTGCACCGGCTCAGCCAGAACTTCCCAGTTGCTGTCAAGCTCAGCGGCCAGACTCGCTTCGTTCACTTCCAGCTTGCTGATCCCTTTCAGGGTTGCCTGATAGGCGATGATGCTGTGGGCAATACCCACGCCCAGAGTGCGCAGTACGGTTGAGTCGGTCAGGTCGCGCTGCCAGCGGGATACCGGCAGTTTGGAGGCCAGGTGCTGCATCAGCGCGTTGGCGATACCCAGGTTGCCTTCGGAGTTTTCGAAGTCGATAGGGTTAACCTTGTGCGGCATGGTGGACGAACCGATTTCACCGGCGATGGTCTTCTGCTTGAAGTGACCCAGGGCGATGTAACCCCAGATGTCACGGTCGAAGTCAATCACGATGGTGTTGAAGCGGGCCACGGCATCAAACAGCTCGGCGATGTAATCGTGCGGCTCGATTTGGGTGGTGTAGGGGTTCCAGTTCAGGCCCAGGCTGGTCACAAAGCGCTGAGACAGGGCATGCCAGTTCACTTCTGGGTAGGCAGACAGGTGGGCGTTGTAGTTACCTACTGCGCCGTTGATCTTACCCAGGATTTCCACCGCTTTGATGTGGGCAAGCTGTCGCTCAAGACGCACAACCACGTTGGCCATTTCCTTACCCAGAGTCGTAGGAGAAGCCGGCTGACCGTGGGTGCGTGACATCATAGGCACGCTCTTGTAAGTCTTGGCCAGAGCCTTGATGGCATCGATTATCTTCTGGCAATAAGGCACCAGCACCAGTTCACGGGCTTCTTTGAGCATCAGGCCGTGGGACAGGTTGTTGATGTCTTCTGAGGTACAGGCAAAGTGAACAAATTCATCGACGGCTTTCAGTTCACTGTTGTTACCGAACTGCTCTTTGATGAAGTATTCCACGGCTTTAACGTCGTGGTTGGTGGTGGCTTCAATGGCTTTAACGCGCAGGGCTCCGGCTTCGCTGAAGTTGTCTTTGATGCCATCGAGCACGGCCAGAGCCTCTTCACTGAATGGCGGAACTTCTTCGATTTCAGGACAGCTGGACAACAGCTTGAGCCAGTTGATTTCAACCTGAACACGATACTTGGTGAGACCGAACTCGCTGAAGATCCCACGCAGTTCGGCGGCTTTGCTGCCATAGCGGCCGTCGACCGGGGAGATAGCTGTCAGTGCGGAAAGTTCCATTGATAAGCTCCTTAATGGAATGGCTCTAATTGTTTATAGGGTAAATGTTTATAGGGTCAGATTTTTCTTGGCGGTATCAACAATGGCCTTGCGGGCAAATACCAGATGGCGGCGTTTGCCACCGAGCTGGCGCCACAGCACGGCACTGCGCATGGCGGCCAGCAGCAGGGCACGGATCTTTTGCTGAACCAGGGGGCGCTGCAGTACATTGGGGTTGCCGGTAATTTGCAGCTTGGGGCCAAGGTTACTGATGATATCGCTGTAAATACTGGCCAGATTGGCAATCACCTGCTCGTCTGTAATGGCAAAGTGATTAAGCTGGCGATGAATTTGGTTAATACGCTCGGAGAGCATACCAAGGGCAGCATTGCTGCGGGACAGCTTGCGCTCCAGTGCAAGAAGACCCACCAGATAGCGGGTCATTTCCACGTCTTTGCTTTCGCCGTCGCCGAGCTGATTCAAAATCCATTTGTAGCCCACTCTGAGCTGATCTTTGTCGGCGTAGACGTCTTCGGGCTGCTCGGGATTGGTCACCAGAATCGTATTGAAGCTGGCGGCCATGGCATCTGTGTCGCTGTCACCATGGCGGGCGATGTATTGCACCTGGGCGAGCGCCTGCAAGATACCGGCAAAGGCCATGGTGCGTGCTTGCATTTGGCTCATGGCTCAGTCCTTAATCAGGGTGTCGATGATGCCGCCGCCAAGGCAGACTTCGCCATCGTAAAACACCGCCGATTGGCCGGGGGTAACGGCGGCAACTGGCTCATCGAACAGCACTTCAATGGTTTGCTCGTCGATAATCTTCACTGTGCAGGGGATATCCTGCTGGCGATAGCGGGTTTTTACGCTGATGCTTGCGCCATCAGCAGGGCCAGTACGGTCAACCCAATGCAGCTGGTTAACCAACATACCCTTTGACATCAGCCGCGGGTGATCATGGCCCTGGGCCACCACCAACACGTTACGGGCCATGTCTTTATCAACCACATACCAGGGGTCGTCGTTTGAATTCTTCATGCCGCCAATGCCAAGGCCTTTGCGCTGGCCAAGGGTGTGATACATCAGGCCTTCATGGCGGCCAATGACGTCGCCTTCCGGGGTTTCGATGTTGCCGGGCTGGGCGGGCAGGTAGGTGGCGAGAAAGTCTTTGAACTTACGTTCACCAATAAAGCAGATGCCGGTGGAGTCTTTCTTATCGTGGGTGATAAGGCCCTGCTCTTCGGCAATGCGGCGCACTTCCGGCTTTTCAAGCTCGCCGACGGGGAACAGGCTGCGGGCAACCTGCTCGTGGCTCAAGGTGTACAAAAAGTAGCTCTGATCTTTATTGCCATCGATGCCGCGCAGCATTTCGGTTTTGCCATCGGTGTCGCGGCGGCGCACATAGTGGCCCATGGCGATGTAGTCGGCATCGAGGATATCGTCGGCAAACTCAAGGAAGGCTTTGAATTTGATTTCCTTGTTGCACATGATGTCGGGATTCGGGGTACGGCCTGCCTTGTATTCGGCGAGGAAGTACTCAAACACGTTATCCCAATACTCGGCGGCAAAGTTGACTGTGTGCAGCTTAATGCCGAGCTTATCGCACACGGCCTGAGCGTCTTTCAGATCCTCAGCGGCGGCGCAGTATTCGTCGGTGTCGTCTTCTTCCCAGTTTTTCATGAACAGGCCTTCAACCTGATACCCCTGTTGTTTCAGCAGGTAAGCAGAGACAGAAGAGTCCACACCGCCGGACATGCCGACAATGACTTTTTTGCTGCTGTTGGCAGCGATTTCAGCGGGAGAAGCTGTAGTTGACGTCATACGTTGAAAATGATCCTTTCGAGTAACCAATCACCGCTGCCAATGGCATTTGCTGCAAATTAAACGAGGGAAATCGCAGTCAAAACTTAGGTAAAACAATGGCTAAGCAAAGCTTGAATCAGTACCTGTTGTTTATCTGTTCGGCATCGAAACAGCGGCGTTTTTTCGGGGGCGTATTCTATCACGGATTGCTACTAGCGGCTATGGAAAGAAGTTCGCTGTCGAGGATGCAGAGTTCTGTGCCTTTGCCGGCCAGATAGTCGTCGATGCAGCGACTGACCAGTTGGCTTCGAAGGTGGCGGCTGTCGTTAATCTCGGCCGGGGTAAGCCAGTGCAGGGCATGGATAGCCCCATCCTGTGGCTCACTTTGTATTAGTTCATCGAGCTCACAGACAAAGGTGAAGCGCAAAAACGCAAGCTCGGCACTGGCGCTGAACTGATAGATACCCACAAGGCGTGAGGGCTCGGCCTTGATGCCGGTTTCTTCCCACAGCTCTCGCTTACAGGCGTCAATCAGGGATTCGCCCGCCTCAAGGTGTCCGGCAGGTTGGTTAAACACCGACTTGCCGTCGATGATTTCCTCTACCATCAAAAACTTGCCACCGCAGTGCACAATGCAGGCAACGGTGACATTGGGTTTGTAGCGCTCCATCGGGCTCCCTTACTTGTAAAAGTCGCGTGTCGTGGCAAGGGCGGTAATGAGGCTGCTTATCTCATCCCGGCTAAGCTCCCGGTACTCGCCGCTGCCGAGTTGCCCAAGGCTTATCTCACCGATGGCGGCGCGCACTAGCCTGAGTGTGGGAAAGCCGATGTGGGCGGTCATGCGCCTTACCTGGCGGTTGCGGCCTTCGCAAATCTGAATTTCAAGCCAGCAGTCGGGAATGCTTTTTCGCTCCCGCACCGGCGGATTGCGCGGCCAAATGTGAGGCGCATCGATGCGCCGTACTCTGGCAGGCAGAGTGGGGCCGTCTTTAAGCTCAACGCCTTCACGCAGTTTATCCAGCGCCGACTCTTCGGGAATGCCTTCGACCTGCACCCAATAGGTTTTATAGGTTTGCTTTTTTGGCTCGGTAAGACGGGATTGCAACTGACCATCATTGGTGAGCAGCAACAGGCCTTCACTGTCTCTATCAAGCCTGCCTGCGGCATAGACGCCGGGCAAGGGAATAAAGTCCTTCAGGGTTTGTCTGCCGGCTTCGTCGGTGAACTGGCACAACACATCGAAGGGCTTATTGAAGAGCACCACCTTGGTGACACCCGGTCTGCGCGGCCCAGGCCTGACGCTTGTCCTTTCTGCAGCTTTCTCAGTCGGCCGCTTTGAGCTGCCGGGCCCTTTGGGACTAAATGCTTTACGGTTTTTGGCGTTTGTCTGCTGGCTACGGGTGTTTGCAACGCCTTTTTTCTCGCCCTGTGGTTGCCGATTTGATGGGCTGCGGGCAGGGCGCTTGGCCGAGGGTTTATTGGCGCGGGAAGGGGACGACACGGCGTGTGAATTTCCTTTGTAGATCTAACTGTACAGTTACCTGGGTATAGGGTAACCCCTGTTCGCCCTAAGTGGAATTTGAATATTGGGCCGAATGCACTATGATGTCGGCCATCAAAATGTGATCCATGCCCATATCGGCATCCCAGCTTTGCGGTAACCCCAGGACGACAGGTTACCGCGCGGTGAAGTCAGGTGCTTATGCTGCTCGCCGTGCTTATCGAATAAAAACTATAAATCTTTAAATTATACAATCACGTAGGAAGCAAAATGAAAGATAATTCCCCAACGATTATTTACACTGAAACCGATGAGGCGCCAGCACTCGCTACCCTGTCCCTGCTGCCTATCCTTCAGACATTTGCCGAACCTGCCGGCGTGAAGATCGAAACCCGCGATATCTCTCTGTCCGGTCGCGTTATTGCTACTTTCCCTGAGAAGTTGACCGATGCCCAGCGCATTGGCGATCACCTGGCTGAACTGGGTGAGCTGGCCACCAAGCCAGAAGCCAACATCATCAAGCTGCCAAACATCTCTGCCTCCATTCCACAGCTGAAAGCCTGTATTAAAGAGCTGCAGGAGCAGGGTTATGACATCCCCAACTACCCTGAAGAGCCAAAGACTGACGAAGAAAAGTCTGTCAAGGCACGTTACGACAAGATTAAAGGCAGTGCGGTAAACCCTGTGCTGCGTGAAGGTAACTCTGACCGCCGCGCGCCGCTGTCTGTGAAAAACTATGCCCGCAAGAACCCACACTCCATGGGTAAGTGGGCCAGCGACTCCAAGTCTCACGTATCTCACATGGAAGCCGGTGATTTCTACGGCTCTGAGCAGTCAGTGACCCTGGCCGATGCCGATACAGTCAGCATAGTGCACACCAGCAAAGCCGGTGTTGAAACCCTACTGAAATCAGGCCTCAAGCTGCAAGCCGGTGAAATCATCGACTCAGCCGTGATGAGCAAAAACGCCCTGGTTGCCTTCTTCGAGCGCGAAATCGAAGCCGCCAAGGCCGAAGATGTGCTGCTGTCGCTGCACCTGAAAGCCACCATGATGAAGGTGTCTGACCCCATCATGTTTGGTCATGCCGTTAAAGTGTTCTTCAAGCCACTGTTTGCCAAACATGCCGAGACCTTTGAGCGTCTGGGTGTGGATGTGAACAACGGTTTTGGTGACGTGGTTGCCAAAATCCAGTCGCTGCCAGAAGCCGAGCGCGCCGCCATCGAAGCCGATATCCAGGCCGTGTATGCCGAGCGTCCTGCCATGGCCATGGTGAACTCTGACAAGGGCATCACCAACCTGCACGTACCAAGCGACATCATCATCGATGCCTCTATGCCTGCCGCTATCCGCTCTTCAGGCCAGATGTGGGGCCCTGACGGTCAGCTCAAAGACACCAAGTTTATGATCCCGGACCGCTGCTACGCCGGCGTGTACGATGCCACCATCAACTTCTGTAAAGAGCACGGCGCCTTTGATCCCCGCACCATGGGTACCATCCCCAATGTGGGTCTGATGGCACAAAAAGCCGAAGAGTACGGCAGCCATGACAAGACCTTTGAGATGGCCGAAGACGGCGTGGTGACCGTGGTTAACGCGGCCGGTACTGTGCTGATGAGCCACAACGTAGAAGCCGGTGATATCTTCCGTATGTGTCAGGTGAAAGACGCCCCAATCCAGGATTGGGTGAAACTGGCCGTTAAGCGCGCCCGTCTGTCTGAGACTCCCGCCGTGTTCTGGCTGGATAAAAACCGTGCCCACGATGCTGAGCTGATTAAGAAGGTAGAAGCCTACCTGCCGCAGCACGACACCACCGGTCTTGAGCTGCACATTCTGTCTCCGGTTGAAGCGACCCAGTTCTCACTGGCACGCATGAAAGATGGCAAAGACACCATCTCTGTAACCGGTAACGTACTGCGTGACTACCTGACAGACCTGTTCCCAATTCTTGAACTCGGTACCAGTGCCAAGATGCTGTCAATCGTGCCGCTGATGAACGGCGGCGGCCTGTTTGAAACCGGTGCCGGCGGCAGCGCGCCCAAGCACGTTGAGCAGGTTCAGAGCGAAAACTACCTGCGTTGGGATTCTCTGGGTGAGTTCCTGGCACTGGCTGCATCGTTCGAGCATCTGGCTCAGACTGCCGGTGTTGCCAAGGCGCAGGTGCTGGCCGATACCCTGGATACCGCTATCGGTAAGTTCCTGGATGAGAACAAGTCACCAGCCCGCCGTGTCGGTCAAATCGACAACCGTGGCAGCCACTTCTATCTGGCCATGTACTGGGCCCAGGCGCTGGCCGCCCAAACTGCCGATGCTGAGCTTGCTGCTCACTTTGGTAAGCTGGCTGATAAGCTTGCTGCCAACGAAGAGACCATTCTGGCTGAGCTGATTGGTGTACAGGGCCACAGCGTGGATCTCGGCGGTTACTATCGCCCTGATTTCGCCAAGGCAAGCGCAGTAATGCGTCCAAGTGCGACCCTGAACGGGCTGATGAGCCACTAATCCCCCACCGGGTTAATCAGCAAAAAAAAGAGAGCCTTGGCTCTCTTTTTTATGGACGTTTATTTATATAAAAACTGCAAAGAAAAAGGCAGGGACTTATCCCTGCCTTTTTGGTACAACCGCCTGAATTTATATTATCGGGCAGGAGTAATTGCTGAAGCGTGCATCCCCTTTGGACCTTGCTCAACTTCGAACTGGACTGGTTGGCCTGCTTTTAGAGTTCGATAGCCTTCCATTTCGATAGTTGAATAATGGGCAAATACATCTTCACCACCTTCATCAGGGCAGATAAACCCGAATCCTTTGGCGTTGTTGAACCATTTAACAGTCCCGCTTGCCATACTTCCACTTCCTTCTGTTGTCTACTTCCCAGTAAGATAGTAAAACCAAATAAGCGGGTTCCTAACTCCGCTTCGTTGAACAGAATGAAAGCGTTAAAAGCGGATGTCAAGCTAAAATTAACAAAGAGGCAACATCTGCTTAATTAAGTGGTATCAATTGGTCAGGCCAGTTGGTGCCCGGTATTTGAGAGGCTAATATTGCTATATGGCAAAAGCAGGAAATATTGAAAGAGTTGTCGAGCGGGCTGACACTGAACTGATGCCGCCGTCCATGTATAAGGTGATCCTGAATAATGACGATTACACCCCCATGGATTTTGTGGTAGAAGTACTTCAGCTGTTCTTTAAGATGAATGAGCATCAGGCAACAGAAATAATGTTGCAAATTCATCATCAGGGAAAGGCGGTATGTGGCGTGTTTCCTTTCGGCATTGCCGAAACCAAGGTTGCCCAGGTAAATCAGTTTGCCAGGCAAAACCAACATCCATTACTGTGTTCTTTGGAGAAGGCCTAAAGCATTTTGTCTTTCCGTGCGCTTTAGTTGCAGTTTTAGGGGGTATTTATGCTGAACAAAGATCTTGAAGTGACGTTGAATCTGGCGTTTCAGCAGGCAAGGGATGCCCGCCATGAATACATGACAGTAGAGCACTTATTGCTCGCGCTTATCGACAATCCATCGGCTCAGGATGCATTGGTTGCCTGTGGGGCAAACATCGACAAACTCAGGGAAGAAGTTGCGACTTTTATTTCTCAAACCACACCAGTCATTACCGATCCAGACGATGACAGGGAAACCCAGCCCACACTCGGGTTTCAGCGGGTGTTGCAGCGGGCCGTGTTTCACGTCCAATCTTCTGGCCGCAACGAAGTCACCGGTGCCAATGTGCTGGTGGCCATTTTCAGTGAGCAGGAATCCCAAGCCGTATATTTGTTGCGTCGCAGCGACATTACCCGCCTCGATGTGGTCAATTACATTTCCCATGGATTTTCCAAAAATGAAGATTCGCCGCAGGAATCCGAGCAGGAACGCATCGAAGATCACTCAGAGCAGGGCGAAGAGCAGCGCAGCATGCTGTCGCAATTTGCAGCCAATCTGAATTTGATGGCGGCACAGGGCATTATCGATCCGCTCATCGGCCGCGATAACGAAATTGAGCGCTCTATCCAAATCCTTTGCCGTCGCCGTAAAAACAACCCACTGCTGGTGGGTGAGGCCGGTGTCGGCAAAACCGCCATTGCAGAGGGTCTGGCTTATCGCATCGTGAATGACGATGTGCCTGAAGTGATGCGTGATGCCACTGTGTATTCACTGGATTTGGGTGCGCTGCTTGCGGGCACCAAGTACCGTGGCGATTTTGAAAAGCGCTTCAAGAACCTGCTTAAGGAACTCACCGCAGACAAGCACGCCATTCTCTTTATCGATGAAATCCATACCATCATAGGTGCGGGCGCTGCATCCGGCGGTGTGATGGACGCCTCCAATCTGCTCAAACCATTGCTTTCAAGCGGTACACTGCGCTGCATGGGCTCCACCACGTTCCAGGAATATCAAAGCATTTTCGAGAAAGACAGGGCGCTGGCGCGCCGCTTCCAGAAGATAGACATCAACGAGCCATCGGTGGCGGAAACCACCAAGATTCTGATGGGGCTCAAGAGTAAATACGAAGAACACCACGGCGTGCGCTATACCCAGGCAGCCCTTGCCTGCGCGGCCGAGCTCAGCGCCAAACACATCAATGACCGCCATCTGCCTGACAAGGCGATTGATGTGATAGATGAGGCTGGCGCACGCATGGCCATGCAGCCGGCCAGCAAGAGGCGCAAGACCATAGGGCAGGCGGAAATTGAGGCCATTATCGCCAAAATTGCCCGCATTCCTGAAAAGTCTGTGTCCACGTCCGACAAGGATATGCTCAAGAACCTTGAGCGTAACCTCAAGATGGTGGTTTTTGGTCAGGACAAAGCCATTGAGAGCTTAAGTGCGGCTATCCGTTTGTCACGCAGCGGCCTTGGCGCAGAAAACAAGCCTGTGGGCAGTTTCCTGTTTGCCGGGCCGACCGGTGTGGGTAAGACGGAGGTCACCAATCAGTTAGCCAAGTGTTTGGGGCTTAAGCTGGTGCGCTTCGATATGTCTGAGTACATGGAGGCGCACACAGTATCTCGTCTCATTGGTGCCCCTCCTGGCTATGTGGGTTACGATCAGGGTGGTTTGCTGACCGATGCCGTGATTAAACAGCCCCATTGCGTGGTGCTGCTGGATGAAATCGAAAAGGCCCATCCCGATGTTTATAACCTGCTGCTGCAGGTGATGGACCACGGTACCCTTACCGATAACAATGGCCGTAAGGCGGACTTTCGCCATGTGACTCTGGTGATGACCACCAACGCCGGTGTGCAGGAAACAGTGCGTAAATCCATTGGCTTCAAGCAGCAGGATCACAGCCACGACGCCATGTCGGAAATCAATCGGGTGTTCTCACCCGAGTTTCGTAATCGTCTCGACTCCATCATTTGGTTCAATCACCTGGATTTAACCATTATTGCCAAGGTGGTGGACAAGTTCCTCACCGAGCTGCAGGCCCAGCTTGATGCCAAGCGGGTGACTCTGATGGTGAGTGATGAGGCGAGAACCTTGCTCGCTGAGAAGGGTTACGACAAGGCCATGGGCGCAAGACCGATGGCCCGGGTCGTCAAAGATTTGATTAAAAGGCCACTGGCCGATGAAATCCTCTTTGGCGAACTTGAGCACGGTGGAATGGCACACGTGGACGCCAAAGATGGGGAAATCGTCATATCTGCCGAGCGTCTGGAAAAGGTCACCTGAGGTGGCCTTCGCCTGTGACAGCAACAAAAAACCCGGACTTTCCGGGTTTTTACTTTGAAGGGCAAATCAGCGAGCGCGGAAGACGATACGACCCTTGGTCAGATCATAAGGAGTCAACTGAACGGTTACTTTGTCACCGGTCAGGATACGGATGTAGTTTTTGCGCATTTTACCGGAGATGTGGGCGATAACCACGTGACCATTCTCGAGCTCTACGCGAAACATTGTGTTCGGCAGAGTCTCCAGGATAGTGCCCTGCATCTCAATGCTGTCTTCTTTCGCCATTAAATAATTGTCCCATTAGCCTTCAAAGATGAAAAACGGGCGTATCATGCCGCAATTTCCCCTGACTGTAAAGGGCGCGCTCGGATATAAGCGCGCTAAGCCCGAGATAATCAAGGGTTGGTGTTGGTGTGAAACTCCCACCCCTTCTGGGTGAGAATTTGATAGGGACGGTAGAGTCGTTTGTAACACATCTTACGGTTGGCATCGATTTGATAACCAAGATAAACAAAGGCTTTATCCATTTCGGCAGCGAGTGTCATCTGAGTCAGGATAAGCTGACTGCCAAGGGACCTGGCGTCAAAATCAGGGTCAAAAAAGCTGTAAATGGCCGACAGACTGGTTGGCAATACGTCGGTAACGGCAACCGCGAGCAAGCGTCCTTCCAGCCGTAACTCTACAAATCCCGGCGGTGCCCAATCGCAGAGCACGAAATGCTCATACTGTTCCCGGCTGGCTGGAAACATGGGGCCGTCAAAGTGCCTGAGGTTGATGTATTTCTCATACAGAGTGTAGTGCTCATCGCTGCTTTGGCTAACCCAGTGAACCGTGAGATCTTTGTTTTTGGCGAGGGTTCGCTTTTGCCGTTTAGAGGCTTGAAAGGTGCGTGCAGGCACCCTGAGGGCGATACAAGCGCTGCAGGCGGGGCAACGGGGCTTATAGATGGCCTCACCGCTGCGCCTGAAACCCAGCTGAAGCAAACGCTCAAACAGCAAGGGGTCGAGAAAGGGCTCCTGTATGATAAGTAGCTGTTCCTGTTGCTCTTCAAGGTAGCTGCATGGGAACAGCTGGCTTATCCCAACACTGACGTGGGTGCTACTCTCCAAGCGGCACCTCCGTTGGCAGCCAGCAGCTTTTGGCCACGGGTTCATCCCGGTAACGCTTGAGCAGCGAAAGGAACGCCGTGCGGCTGACTTCCCGGGCGCCCAGGCTTTCCAGGTGCGGGTTCATAATCTGCGCGTCCAGCAGCTTAAAGTCATGTCGAAGCAAATGCCGGTGCAGCGCCATCATTGCCAACTTGGAGGCATCGGTCTCACGATGAAACATGGACTCGCCACAAAATACTTTTCCGACAGCAAGGCCATATAGACCACCCACCAGGCGCTCTTCCATCCAAACTTCTACCGAGTGAGCATGACCCTGGCTGTGCATCTCGAGATAGGCCAGCTGAATTTCCTGAGTTATCCAGGTATCTCGCTGCTTTTTACGGGGCTGGGCACAGCCTGCCATTACATCGGCAAACGCATGATTGATGGTAACGCGCCAAGGGTGCTTTCTTAGGCTTTTCTTGAGGCTGCGACTGATTTTAAGCTCGCCGGGAAGAAAGACAGCTCTGGGATCGGGTGACCACCACAAAATGGGGTCCTCTGCATTGAACCAGGGAAAAATACCGTCGTAGTAAGCTGCCAGTAGGCGCTTGGGATGCAGGGACCCACCGATGGCCAGCAGGCCATTGGGCTCAGACAATGCCAGCTCGGGAGAAGGAAATCTTATCTGCTCATCATCGATAAAAGACAGGCCGTTCACAAAAGCGTACTATCAAAGGGTTCATCTTAATAAAGTAGCGGAAATTGGATTATGTTGAAACCTGCACTCTGTTGTCTGGTGTTTTTGGTCACATGTTTTTCAGGCTTGGCCACAGGCGGTTATGAACGTAATCAGGCAATGGCGGTGGAAAAGGTACTCTATGGTGAATTGACTTCAGTTCGTCGGCTCACGCAGCAGGAGTTGGTGGCGGACCAGCACCGAGGCTGGCGTACCTTTGGGGGGGCTCTGCTCGGCGGCGTCATTGGACATCAGTTCGGTGGAGGCTCAGGGCAGGACGTGGCCACAGTCCTCGGTGCACTGCTGGGAGGCGCTATTGCCAATCAGGCCGGTGGCGATAAGTATCGCGAGCTTCACCTGATTGAGCTGATGATTAGGCAGGAGGACGATACGCAAATCATGATATTGCAGGATGAAGACTCAGGTATGCCATTGAAGGCCGGAGACGAAGTTCGCGTGGTTTATCTTCAGGGGATGGTCCGGGTCGACAAGGCCATGTGACGGTTTGTCGGCCAAAGATGTAAATGACAAAAGCCCGGACCGGCCGGGCTTTTTGCAGCACCTCAATACGCTTGGCCCAAATGCCGGGCGCTCTCGCGTTAGATGCTTATTTTACACCGCGGGGCAGGGTGTTGCCCTTGGCCAGCAGTTGCTGTTTCCAAAGGTCTTTGGGCAGCAGACCGCCTGAGCCTGGGGTGGCAGCGGGCGTGGCTGCAGCTTTCGGCGCTGTTTTAGGTTTGGCTGTAGCCTTGGGCTCGGCTTTTGCCTTCGGTGCAGCTTTCGCAGCAGGCTCCGGTTTGGTCGCGTTGGGTGTGTTAGCCTTGCCGCCGCTGTGTTCAGCCAGCATGGCTTCGAGCTCGGCAAAGCGCAGGGATTTACCGCCATCGATTTTGAACCAGCTTCCTTTCTGCTCAATGCTTACCTTGCGGCCTTCGGCTTTCTCCAGCGCAGCCTCCAAGGCCGAGATCACCTCTTCTTTGGTCATGTTAGACATATTGATATAACCTGTTGTCGTCTATGGTTGTTTGGGTTACCCGGACATAGTAAAAGCGGATGTTTGTCTTGTCCAATTTTTCACCGCCAGCTGCTGCAAGAGTGAACGCCGATTGACCCCCAAGTCAGGATCAGTACACTTTCATATTAACCTCTTGAGTTTAAAGTACAGTTTTGGAGGCGCCATGGAGCGCAGCGTATTGGGCCAGTATCTGGCCGACTTTTTACAAACCGCCAGATTCAAGGACTACGCCCCCAACGGGCTACAGGTTGAAGGCAAGGACGACATTAAGGTCATAGTGACCGGGGTAACCGCCTGTCAGGCGTTGATCGAGCGCGCCATAGAACTGAAGGCCGATGCCATTTTGGTTCACCATGGCTTTTTCTGGAAAAACGAGCCCGATGTGTTGGTGGGTATGAAACAGCGGCGCATCAAGGCATTGCTTGCCCACGATATCAACCTCTTTGGTTATCACTTGCCGCTGGATGCGCATCCCGTGGTTGGGAATAACGCTACCCTAGGACGCCGTATGGGCATTCTGGATGCCGAGGCGTTTGAAACCGTTGGCGATGGCTTGCTGTGGGGCGGAAGCCTTGATACGGCGTTGAGTGGTGAGGCCTTTGCCGGATTGCTGGCAAAAGCACTGGGACGCGAGCCTTTGCACATTGGCGCCGATAAACCGGTACAGCGCCTCGCCTGGTGCACCGGCGGTGCTCAGGATTATATCGACCTCGCTGTGAGTCTGGGTGTTGATGCTTTTATCAGTGGAGAGGTGTCAGAACGCACCTTCCACAGCGCCAAAGAGCAAGGTATTCACTATTTTGCAGCCGGCCACCACGCCACCGAGCGTTACGGCATAGAGGCTTTGGGTGAGCACCTGCGCCGCGAATTTGGCCTTACCCATCATTTTGTGGATATCGAAAACCCGGTTTAACGTCCGTCTATGACGAGTCAAACAAACGAAAATAAAAAAGGCCGCAATTGCGGCCTTTTTTATTTCAAGGTGGAGTTTACTTCACTCGCATGCCTGGTTGGGCGCCCTCGTGGGGTTCGAGCACAAACAGGTCTTTTCCACCCGGGCCTGCGGCCAGCACCATGCCTTCGGACATGCCAAAGCGCATCTTACGTGGCGCCAGGTTGGCCACCATCACAGTGAGCTTGCCTTCGAGATCTTCCGGGTTGTAAGCAGACTTGATGCCAGCAAACACCTGACGCACTTCACCGCCAATATCCAATTGCAGCTTCAGCAGTTTATCGGCTTCCGGTACGGCTTCGGCTTTCTTAATCAGCGCCACGCGCAAATCGATTTTGGCGAAGTCTTCGTAGCTGATGGTTGGGCTGATCGGGTCATCTGCCAGAGGGCCTTTTTTCACGGGCTCTGCAGTCGCCTGCAGGTTTTCCTTGGAGGCTTCCACCATGGCGGCAACCTTGTCCAGCTCCACACGCTGCATCATTGGCTTGAACGGGGCAATTTCATGGCCGCTCAAATCGCTGCCAAGACCGTCCCAGGTCAGTTCCATCTTGAAGAAGTCTTCCACGTCTTTGGCAAGACGCGGCAGCACGGGCTTCAGGTAGGTGACCAGAATACGGAACAGGTTCAGGGCGTTGGAGCACACCTGATGGGCCTCTTCCTGCTTGTCGTCCTGTTTCACCAGCTGCCATGGGGCAGCATCGGCCACAAAGGCGTTGGCCACGTCGGCGAGCGCCATGATTTCACGCATGGCTTTACCATATTCGCGGGTCTCGAAAAACTCCGCAATCACGTCCTGCTTGGCAAGGAAGCTGTCAATCAGGCTCTTGTCGGCAACGGCGGCAAGCTTGCCATCGAAGCGCTTGGTGATAAAGCCGGCGGTCCGGGACGCGAGGTTAACCAGCTTGCCCACCAGATCCGAGTTCACCCGCTGGGCAAAGTCTTCGAGATTCAAATCCAGGTCGTCAATCCGTGCGCTGAGCTTGGCGGCGTAGTAGTAACGCAGGTACTCAGGATCCAGATGGTCCAAATAGGTTCGGGCCTTGATGAAGGTACCCTTGGATTTGGACATCTTGGCGCCATTCACGGTCACATAACCGTGGGCATAGACGCTGCTTGGCTGGCGGAAACCGGCGCCGTGGAGCATGGCAGGCCAGAACAGGCTGTGGAAGTAGACGATGTCCTTGCCGATAAAGTGATAGACCTCGGCGCTGGAGTCTTTGGCCCAGAACTCGTCGAAGTTGATATCGCCGCGCTTGTCGCAGAAATTCTTGAATGAGCCCATGTAGCCAATTGGCGCATCGAGCCACACGTAAAAGTACTTGCCCGGCGCATCGGGGATTTCAAAGCCGAAGTAAGGCGCATCGCGGGTGATGTCCCAGGCTTGCAGGCCCTGCTCGAACCACTCGTCCAGCTTGTTGGCCATTTCAGATTGCAGCGCACCTGAGCGGGTCCATTCTTTTAGCATGCCTTCAAAGGCCGGCAGGTCGAAGAAGAAGTGCTCGGTCTCTTTCATCACCGGCGTCGCACCGCTTACCGCAGAGCGTGGGTTAATCAGTTCGGTTGGGCTGTAGGTTGCGCCGCAGGCATCGCAGTTGTCGCCGTACTGATCTTCAGACTTACACTTGGGGCAGGTGCCCTTAACGAAACGGTCCGGCAGGAACATGGATTTTTCCGGGTCGAACAGCTGGGAGATGGTCTTGCTCTTGATATAGCCACCATCCCGCAGTTTCAGGTAAATCTCGCTCGCCAGCGCGCGGTTTTCGTCGCTGTGGGTGCTGTGATAGTTATCAAAGGCCACGTTGAAGTCGGCGAAATCCTGCTGATGCTCAACGTTAACCTGGGCAATCATATCTTCGGGGGCCATACCCAACTGCTGTGCCTTGAGCATGATAGGAGTGCCATGGGCATCGTCGGCGCAGATATAGTGACACTCATGGCCACGCAGCTTTTGAAAACGTGACCAGATATCGGTCTGGATATATTCCAGCATGTGCCCCAAATGGATTGGGCCATTGGCATAGGGAAGGGCGCTGGTGACAAGGATTTTACGTTGTGAATTGGCCATCTTTACTCAAAATCGTGTTGGTCCCGAAATAATTGGCTTAGATACTAACCGATGCGCGCGCTATTTTCACCAAATGCCTGTGCAATTGAGTTATTTGTGCACGCATCTTTTTGGCAATATCTGATACACTTGGGCAAATTTTTGCGGGGGAGGTAATACTGGGTGTTAACTGAGCACAATTATCGACTGGAAGAGCCACTGAAGTCTGCCGTTTTAGCTGTGTTGGAGGCCCATGTGGAGCCTCAGCTTGGTAAAGGATTGGTCAGCGCAGGCATGGTGCAAAAACTGGCCTTGAACGGCCGTCGTCTCGAACTCGGTTTGGTTTATCCATACCCCTGCCAAAGCACTTACAAAGAGACCGTAATGACATTGACCAAGGCCCTGGCCAAGCTCGATGTTATCGACGAAGTTGAGTGTGAAATCGATCTGCAAGTCCCTGCCAATCCGGGAAACACCAATACCGCCCCCATTCCCAATGTCAAAAATGTGATTGCCGTTGCCTCGGGCAAAGGCGGCGTGGGCAAGTCTACCACGGCCGTAAACCTGGCTCTGGCGTTGGCCGCCGAAGGCGCCAGCGTAGGCATTTTGGATGCCGACATCTATGGACCTTCTGTGCCCTTGATGCTGGGGGTGCCAGACTTTAAACCTGTATCCCCTGACGGCAAGATGATGACCGCAGCAAACGCCCATGGCATTGCCGCCCAAAGTATTGGCTTTATTCTCGACGATGAGCAGGCCGCGGTTTGGCGCGGCCCTATGGCCGCCGGCGCTTTGGTGCAGTTGGTGAATGAGACCAGTTGGCCTGAGCTTGATTACCTGGTAGTGGATATGCCGCCGGGCACTGGGGATATCCAGCTGACGCTGTCACAAAAGGTGCCCGTTAGCGGCGCCGTGGTGGTCACCACGCCCCAGGATATCGCCACGCTTGATGCCAAAAAGGGCATCAGCCTCTTCAATAAGGTCAACATTCCGGTTATTGGCATTGTTGAAAACATGAGTTTCCACCTGTGTCCGAGCTGCGGACACAAAGAACACCCCTTTGGTACTCTGGGCGGCAGCAAAATCGCTGAGCGTTACCATGTACCACTGCTTGGCGCGTTGCCCTTAAACATCGCCATCAGGGAAGGAATGGATGCTGGTAACCCGTCCGTGGTCGCCGAGCCTTCGGGTGAAATTGCCGCTATTTACCGGGAAATAGCGCGGAAAGTGGGTGCCAGTCTTGCAAAAACAGGGCCCCAGACCGGTGTATCCATTAGCATTTCGGACGATGAGTAAGGTTTTAAGTATATGAATTCGCAGCAATGTGTCATTATTGGTATTGCAGGGGCCAGTGCATCGGGCAAGAGCCTTATCGCAAAAACCATATATGAAGAGTTGTGCCGTGATCTGGGCACTGATCAGATAGGTGTTATCGCAGAAGACTCCTACTACCGTGATCAGAGCCATCTTTCCATGGAAGAGCGGGTAAAAACCAATTATGACCACCCCAAGGCCATGGACCATGAGTTATTGGCACAGCACCTGCGAAGTCTGAAATTTGGCGATTCGGTGGAGATCCCTGTTTACAGCTACACAGAGCACACCCGGATGAGCGATACCCGTACCATGACGCCTAAAAAGGTGATCATTCTGGAAGGGATTTTGCTGCTCACCGACCCCCATCTGCGTGATTTGATGGACGCCTCGGTATTTATGGATACCCCGCTGGACATCTGTTTCCTGCGCCGTTTAACCCGCGATGTGGCTGAGCGCGGTCGCACCATGGAATCGGTTATCAGCCAATACCAGAAAACCGTGCGGCCAATGTTTTTGCAGTTTATTGAACCTTCCAAACAATATGCCGACATCATAGTGCCCCGTGGTGGTAAAAACCGTATCGCCACCGACATCCTCAAGGCACGTATTCAACACCTGTTGGCAAAATAAAAAACATAAAATTCAGGGAGATAAAGGCAAGATGCGATTGACAGACTTTGAAATTGAGCAGGCCCTCGACGCCGGCACTATCCTCATTGAGCCACGCCCAAGCAATGATGCCATCAGCGGCGTCAGTGTGGATGTGCGCCTGGGGAACCAGTTTCGGGTGTTTCAGGATCACACGGCGCCCTTCATTGACCTGAGTGGCCCAAGTGCCGAGGTACAGGCCGCGCTTGACCGAGTGATGAGCGATAAAATCGACATCAAGGACGGCAACGCCTTTTTCTTGCACCCCGGAGAACTGGCACTGGCAGTAACCCTTGAAAGTGTCACCCTGCCAGCCGATATCGTGGGCTGGCTTGATGGCCGCTCATCACTGGCCCGTTTAGGCTTGATGGTGCACGTAACAGCGCACCGTATCGATCCGGGCTGGCAGGGCAAAATTGTGCTGGAGTTCTACAACAGCGGTAAGCTGCCTCTGGCACTGCGTCCCGGCATGACCATAGGCGCACTCAATTTTGAGCGCTTAAGCGGCCCTGTTTCCCGCCCCTACAATAAGCGTAAAAACGCCAAGTACAAGGACCAGCAGGAAGCGGTGGCGAGCCGCATCAGTCAGGACTCCTGAGTCCATCATGGCTGAAATGATGACGGCCACATCCAAGTCCCATAGCTGGCTTGATCTGACCGGCCAGCAAACCGCTTCGGACGCCATTTCCCCAATGGCGATTTCCCCCATGGATCGCGGCCTGGCCTATGGCGACGGACTATTCGCCACCATGCGGGTGTTGCCAAGGGGCGAGATTGCCTTCCTCGATACGCACCTGTCAAGGCTGCAACAGGGGGCCGCCAGGCTTGGATTTGCGCTTCCCATGGATGATATTCGTAAACGTGTAACGCGGGCTGCTTCAAGCCATCCTGGACGGGGGCTTAAGCTCCTCGTGAGCCGAGGCGCAGGTGGGCGCGGTTATCTGGCGCCTTCAGATCCCCAACTGCTGCTGGTGTTAAGTGTATTCGACCTTCCTGCCCATTACCGTGACTGGCAACGTCAGGGGATTTGCCTCTTCTCCAGCGAAATGACGCTTGCCAAGCAGCCAAAGCTGGCTGGGATGAAACACCTGAATCGCTTGGAGCAGGTGCTTATCCGCGCCCAAACGCTGCCCGATTGGGCTCAGGATTTTCTGGTTGCAGACACAGATGGAGCAGTAATTGAAGCGTCCATGGCCAACCTGATTTTTATCACAGGTGGTGCTGCCTTCACACCATATCATGCCTTTGCCGGTGTCTCCGGCGTAATGCGCGAGCAGATAATTCAGGCCTTGCTCGAACGAGGCTACCGGGTGGTGGCAGATAGGCTCGGCCCGGACATATTGGCAAAGGCTGAGGCTGTGCTCATGTGTAACAGCTTGCTCGGTCTTGTGGATGTACTGCGTATCGATGATTTTCACTACCCGTTTTTTGCTGATAGCCAGAGCATTCGCAATGCGCTGGAACTGAACTTATGAAAAGAATTTTGATTGGGATAGTCGGGGCACTCATGTCCTTGACTTTGCTCGGCGCAGGCACCGCCCTGTGGGGCATGAAGGAGCTTGAAACCTTTGCCAACAGGCCGCTGCAACTCGAGCAGGCGAGGGAGCTGGAACTCAATCGCGGAACCAATGCACGAGCGCTGGGTAAAGAGTTGGTTCAGCAAGGACTCCTTGAACCCTCATGGCATTACGACTGGTACCTGCGGCTGAATCCGGCCATGGCTGGCATTCGTCAGGGACTGTATGAAATTACCCCCGGCGACACTATTAAGTCGCTGCTTGATAAGCTCATCAGCGGTAAAGTGAAAGACTTCGCCATAACCCTGGTGGAAGGACAAACCCTGAGGGAATGGCAGACAAAGCTGCAAACTGCGCCCAGATTGAACTGGGAAGAGGATGTCTTCATCAAGGTTCTCAAAGCGAACGGTGATGATTCCGGCCTGCCTGAAGGCAAGTTTTTTCCCGATACCTATAGCTATCATGCCAATCAGAATGTGGAAAAGCTGCTGAGCCAAAGTTATTTAAAGATGCAGCAAGAGCTGGCGGCGGCCTGGCAGGCAAGGGCAGTGGACTTGCCGCTGGCAAGTGCCTATGAGCTGCTTATTCTGGCCTCCATCATTGAGAAAGAGACCGGTAAAGCCGAAGAGCGCCCCTTGATAGCGTCAGTGTTTGTTAACCGGTTGCGTAAGGGGATGCGGCTGCAGACAGACCCCACCGTGATTTACGGCATGGGTGAGCGTTTTAACGGCAATATCACCCGAAAGGATTTGCGTGAGGATACGCCTTTTAATACCTATCGGATCCAGGGATTGCCACCGACACCAATTGCGGCGCCCGGGCGTGAAGCCTTGATGGCTGCGGCGCAACCGGCCCAATCAGATTACTTTTACTTTGTGTCCAGAAACGACGGCAGCCATGTGTTTTCCCGCACGCTCGCTGAACACAACCGTGCAGTGAACCAATTTCAGAGAAAGCAAAAATGACGCAGAATCCCGGTAAATTCATTGTGATTGAAGGGCTTGAAGGCGCAGGTAAGTCAAGTGCCATTACCCTGGTGCATGACTTTATCGAAAAACATACCAGCATGGCTCCGGTGTGCACCCGGGAGCCGGGTGGCACGCCACTGGCGGAAAAAATCCGGGACCTGGTGAAAAATACCGAGCCCGGCGATCCCCTCTGTGATGAGGCCGAATGTCTACTGTTTTATGCCGCGCGGGCCCAGTTGGTAGCAAATGTCATTAAACCTGCACTGGCATCGGGTCGCTGGGTACTGGGAGACAGGCACAATCTGTCTTCTATTGCCTATCAAGGCGGTGGCCGTGGCCTGATGCCATTGGTCAAGACCATCAGTGACGCTACCCTGGGCGACTTTAAACCGGACCTGACACTCTACCTCGACATAGATCCCTTATTGGGGCTGGAACGCGCTGCCCGCCGCGGCGCATTGGACCGGATTGAACAACAGGAAATCGATTTCTTTCACCGTGCCCGGGCGACTTTTCTCGCTCAGGCGAGGGATGATAGTGACATTGTAGTGATTGATGCTTCCAAGCCGCTTAATGAGGTGCACAAGGACATCCTTGCCTGTTTAAGCACCGCCCTATAAAGGGGAAGGAGACCTATGACAGCCATTCCCTGGCTTTCCCAGCCTTTGGCCGATTTTACGGCGATGCTGACCGCAGGGCGCATGCCCCATGCGGTGTTGGTGGGTGTGGATGAAGGACTGGGTGCTGCCAGTCTTCTTGGACAGCTTGCCCAAACTGCGCTGTGTACTTCGCCAGCCTTGTCGGGTCCCTGCGGTCATTGTAAAAGTTGCCAGCTGTTCCTCGCGGGCAACCATCCGGATTTTTACCCCATAAAAGCCGACGGGTTTCAAATCAAAATCGACCAGATCCGTGAGCTGATCGGCCGTCTTTCCACCACGGCGCAGCAAGGAGGTCGGCGTGTTGCTGTGATTGAAGCGGCTGAGCGCATGAACACCGCGTCTGCCAACGCGCTATTGAAAACCCTGGAAGAGCCCGGTGCCAACACCCTGATTATATTGCACAGCAACACACCCACGCGCTTGCTTCCTACATTGCAGAGTCGCTGTCAAAAGCTGGCGTTTGTGGCCCCCAACCAGAGGCAAATCGCGGACTGGTTAACAGACCAGGGGCTTGGCTGTGAGGCGCTCTGGTGTTTGCCCGTGGTGGGTGGGCCCATCAGATTGGCAGAGTACTTGCAAAACAATTACATAAGCGTACTGGAAAACATCAGAAAAGATTGGCGAAGCAGTTTGTCGACAGGGCATCTGTGTGCTAGTTTGAAAGAAATTGGTGAAGACCAAATAACTGATGCTCTTAAGGTTTTGTACGTTGAACTGATGGCGGTCCTTGCCGGGGCGGCAAAGGGGAATCCGCTTTTTGCATCACGGTTGGCTGGATTGGCCGGTGAAGTTATGGCCGTTTGTCATACGTTAAGTACTATGCCAAGTGTCAATTATCTGGCACTATGTCAAAAGATTGTTTCAGAATATCAGAGAATAAAAGAAAACTAGCCTATGGTAGATCTGGTGGTTAACTTCGATACCTTGCATCAGCTGTATCGTGCCTACATGCCTTTTATTAAGCCGGCGGGGCTTTTTGTTTCCACCAGCGAAAGCCATTTTCTTGGGCAGGAAATGACAGTTGCTTATCGGCTGCCCGGGGCAACCACGGTACATCAACTCAGGGGCATAGTGGTTTGGATAAACCCTGTCGGCGCTTCAGGCGGTCGTCCGCCCGGCGTGGGGTTGAAGATTGTTTCTGATGCCGACACCCACAAACACCACATCGAAAATCTGCTTTCAAGAGAGCTGGCATCCGGTGATTTGACCTGCACCATGTAGGCCGCTATTCTTGCCATCCTTTTTATTATTGGCAGGACTCTCACTTTGCTTATCGATTCCCATTGTCATCTCGACAGACTAAAAGCCGCACCCTGTGATGCGTCTTTGGCTGACATGCTCAAAGGCGCAAAGGACCGTGGTGTTGACTATGTGTTGTGTGTCAACGTTCGCCAGAAAGGATTTGAGTCCATGTGTGCCCGCGTTGAACAATTTGACAATGTATTCCTCTCCAGTGGCGTGCATCCGCTGGATGTAAAGGAAGGCTTGGATCTGGCTGAGCTCAAGCAATTTGCAGCGCACTCCAGGGTGGTGGCTATCGGTGAAACGGGCTTGGATTACTATTATGCCGACGACAGTCGCGAGCTACAGCTTCAGTGTTTTGAGCAGCAAATTGCCTTGGCCCGTGAAGTTAATAAGCCGCTGATTGTTCATACCCGGGATGCCCGCGAAGATACCATCAGGCTGTTAAAGCAGGGCGGGGCAGATACTGTGGGTGGCGTGCTGCACTGTTTTACCGAAAACTGGGAAATGGCCAAGGCGGCCATGGATCTGGGTTTTTATATTTCAGTGTCAGGTATTGTTACCTTCAAGAATGCCTCTGAGCTGCGTGAGGTGATCCGCAAAGTGCCAAAAGACAGGCTGCTGGTAGAAACCGACTCGCCTTATCTGGCGCCGGTGCCTCATCGAGGTCAGGAAAACCAACCCGCCTATGTGCGAGATGTCGCCGAATTTGTGGCCGAGCTTCGCGGTGAAAAATTCCCGGACCTAGCCGAGTACACCACCAATAACTTTTTTACTCTCTTCAGGGATGCAGCCCGATTGGCAGGCCGGTGATCGGCAGATAAAAAAAGGCCCAAAACTATTCCAATTGTTTTGGGCCCAGGGGAATGGCTCATAAAGAGCCGTGCGCTATTCGGTCGCAAAAGGGGATTAAATAACACTGTCACTGAGTGTAGAACAGCACTTCAGCGTTTGCTTAAATTTTAAGCAAAAAATTTTCACCGCAGCCGCTCCGCATACTGTTAATGGATTCAGTTTTGCACGTTGTCGCGGCAGAGATCCCTTGGCAAGCTATTTTTAAGCTTATTTCCCAGATGCTTGGCAATGCCCAGCGGGGCACCGTGCAGTGAAAGAATTTTTTCGCCCTGCGCTTTGCCCGCTGTATCGAGCGCGATATCACGCCCCATCAGATACTGTTTTGCCGCCTCAGGATCAATAGAGAGCATCTGACTGCACGGCAGTGCCATCACAGCTTCATGGCGAACTTTTATGCCGTGTTTTTGAGTTTCCGCAAGCCGTATCCCAATTCGCTGAAAGCGCATTTTATCCAGCAGGCTTTCCAAGGGGGGCGGCATTAACCAAAACTCGCCTTCCCGGGTCACAATGACAGCGTCTTCAGGAAGAGATACGCCCAGCGTTGACATGGCCTCTTCGAGCGCACTTATCTCTTTGCGGCTGGCAGCAACAAAGGGAAACTTGCTCACAAATCTGGGATCGGGGGTATTTCTCTCCACGCTGGCAGTTTTTCGGATACGGGCGACAAAAAAGCCCTCGCTGTCGTAAATTTGCGGCCAGATGTGTAAAAAGCCTTCTTCAGTCAGTGCTTTATCTGCACCTTTAAAAAGGTCGTTCAGGGATTCAAAGGCCACAGCATCGCCGTACCGCTCTTTTAAAAAGTGGCAAACGTCTTCATTCTCGCGGCGGTTTAAGGTACAGGTGGAGTACACCAGCACGCCACCGGGTTTCAGTGCCTGAAAAGCGGCGTCAATCAAGTCACGCTGCAGTTCGGCAATGGTTTCAATCTCGTCCGGACACCAGTTTTTCAGGCTCAATGGGTCTTTACGGACTGTGCCTTCACCACTGCAGGGGGCGTCCAGCTGAATGGCATCCAGGGATTCGTATAAATGCGCTCCAAAGACTCTGCCATCAAATTGGGTGATGGCCACATTGGCAACCCCCATGCGCTGTAAATTGGCGTGCAGTGCCTTGGTGCGGGACGCTGAGTATTCATTGGCAATGATAAGCCCCTGATTGTGCATCAGTGCTGCCAATTGGGTGGTCTTTGAGCCGGGAGCCGACGCCACATCCAACAAGACTTGCCTTGGCTCTTTATCCATAAACAGGGCGGAAGGCGGCATCATTGAGCTGGCTTCCTGGATATAAAACAGCCCTTGATAGTGCTCGGTTAAATTGCCCGGTTGGCAATCGTCGGGCACCGTCACCCAAAAACCGTCGTCACACCAAGGCACCTGTTCAAATTGCCAGCCGCGAGGCTCCAGTATGGCGCGAAGGGCGTTTGATGTGATTTTCAGGGTATTCACCCGGATAGACAGGCGCAGCGGCAAACCACAGTAGTGGATGAAATCATCCATCGACAGGTGCGGCGGCATTTCTTGCGCAATGCTATTGATAAATTTTTGATTTAATTGAACCATAACCCGACAGAGCTTAAAGCGAATGGCGGGAGTATATCAGAAATCCCTCGTCAGTGGCCGGGGGAATTGGGGGAGAACGCGTGCTGAATCGGGTATGGCTGGTATTTTTTACCGCAAGCCTTTTGGCGATTTTACTGAGATTAATTCAGGGCGATACGGCTGTCCTTGCCGCCTCGGTCGAGGGATTGTTTGCCAGCGCCAAACTTGCCGCCGAGATAGCGTTGGGCCTAATCGGTGTGCTTGCCCTGTGGATGGGGTTGATGCGGGTTGGTGAAAAAGCCGGAATGGTCTCGCTGCTTTCAAGGTTTACCGAGCCCTTGCTTGGCAAACTGATGCCTGAGGTCCCCCGCGGTCATAAAGCCTTCGGCAGCGTCACCATGAACCTTACTGCCAATCTGCTTGGGCTTGATAATGCCGCAACCCCCCTTGGGCTCAAGGCTATGCAGGATTTGCACAGCATAAACCCCCATAAAGAAACGGCCAGTAATGCCCAGATATTGTTTCTGGTGCTCAATACCTCCTCAGTTACCCTGGTTCCCGTGACCGTGTTTTTGTACCGGGCACAGCAGGGGGCGGCGTCTCCGGCCGATGTATTTTTGCCCATACTGCTGGCCACCACAGCATCGACGCTGGCAGGACTGCTTGCGGTGGCGCTGGTGCAACGTTTGGCGCTGTTCTCCATAGTGGTACTGGGTTACGGGGCATTGATTCTGGGCAGTTTGTCGGCGCTGGTGTTTTACCTTGGTACGCTTGCCGCAGACGAAATCACCAAGGTATCCGGCGCCATGGGCAATGGCGTTTTGTTGGGTTTGGTGTTTCTGTTTATTCTCGGTGCCGCCTGGCGACGGGTTGCCATTTACGATGAGTTTGTTGAAGGTGCCAAAGAGGGCTTCGAGCAGGCGATTAAACTCATTCCCTTCCTGTTGGCCATGCTGCTGGCGATTGGGCTGTTACGTGCGTCGGGAGCGCTGGATTATCTGTTATCCCTGCTGGCCGCCATGGTGACCGCTTTGGGCGGAGATACCCGGTTTGTGGATGCCATGCCCACGGCACTGATGAAGCCATTCAGTGGCAGTGGTGCCCGGGCCATGATGCTGGAGACCATGGCGCACCATGGCGTCGACTCCTTTGCCGGGCGCTTGGCTGCAGTGCTTCAGGGCTCGACCGAAACCACATTTTATGTGCTGGCGGTGTATTTTGGAGCGGTTGGGATTAAATACAGTCGGCATGCCGTGGGCTGTGCCCTTATCGCCGATTTGGCCGGGATCATGGCGGCGATCGGTGTGTGTTACTGGTTTTATGGCTGATGTTATCACTACAACAAAGCGGGCAAATGCCCGCTTTGTTGTTTGTCGCCAAACCAGTCGATGCGTATCAATAAATCAACTCACCGATGGGGTTAAGCAATTTTGATAATCCTTTGGTGAAGTGAAGCGGTGCGTCAACCACCGTATAACACAAGCATCCATCCAGGGTTTTTGGTGTGTGCTGATGTCTGGCATCTGTCAGCATAAAATCCCCCGGTCCATAGCTGCCCATTTCATCACTGAAATGACCATGTAACAGCAAGGTGATTTCCTGCCCTTTGTGGGTGTGCTCCGGGATTTCTCCTCCCGCGGCGATGTGCAGCAGGCTGGATCTGGCTTTACCGTCCCGGGTATCCAAACGCATACGGCTCACGGAACCAATACCACTCCAGGCTGACACCAGTGAGGCGTTGGCAATAAAGGGCCGAAAGGCTTTGGGCAAAGAATAACTGACGCCCTTCACCTCGGTTTTCAGCGACACATGGTTACTGCCGTGGGAGTCTGCTTGATGATAGCTGTGCTGGGCCTCTGTTGATGCTGGCGCGGCAGTAATGGCATCAAAGAGAGCGTCCAAGCTATTATCCGGATTCTCCCAAGCGCTATCCCATGAGCTTTGGCTGCCTGCTTGACCTGTGGCTTCACTGTTGATGCCATATGGATAGGTGGCCTCGGCTGTGCTGCCTACGAGGGGCAGGTGATGTTTCGCCAGTTTATCCTGAAAATGGGCAACTCTTGCCGCGCAGGCTGGGCAAAGTTCACAGTGTGCGCTGAGCGCAATGGCCAGGCCCAGCACTGTTTCGCCGGCGGCATGGGCAAGCAACATCTCGTCGCTGGGGTGATGTTTAATCATGATGTTTCTCCAGCAGGCTTTTCAGCTTCTCAAGGCCCAGTCGTAATCTGGACTTTATCGTACCCAAGGGGACGCCGAGCCGGTCGGCTAACTCCTGTTGACTGAGCTCCTGAAGATAAATGCCCTGCACCACCTCGCGTTGAAGCTTGGGTAACCTGGACAGATATTGATTGAGCAAGGCGTCCAGCTTGTGGTCGCCAACCTCGGCTGTGTGTGTATCAACGTCGAATAAAGGCCAGATATCGTCACCGAAGGCGTCTTCACGGTTGTGTTGGACGCGTCTTAGCATGTCAAAACACTGGTTTCGCATAATGGCGTAAACCCAGGTGCTGACGCTGCCTCTATCGGTGTCGAAAAGATGGGCTTTGGTCCACACTGTGGTGAGGGTTTCCTGCACCAAATCCATGGCGAGCCCTTGCTGAGAAAGACGTGAGAGCCCAAATGACCTGACCTTGGGGCCGAAATGGTCAAACAGGGCACGGAAGGCTGCCTTGTCTCTGTTATTGGCTACCGCCACCAACCAGTGGCGCAGTGTTTCTTCACTGATATCTTGCTTTGGATCCTGCATACCTTTGATAGCGTTGGGAGATGAGCTTCTATCATAGTGGGATCCGTGCTGTTTTTGCCTGAAAATTTGCATGTATTTGCTCTTTTGTTGGCGTTTTCACAATGCAGAGGTCACTGCTCTGAAAAAGATACGCAGCCGGGCTGATGTCGGATCAGTCTTTTTCAATAATTTGCTCAAGTAGGGCAAGTGCCATATCCGGCGAGTCCTGGCGGTAACAATGCTGCTTATGAACCAGCGCTATGGGCAGTAATTCAAGCCAACGCTGGCACACCCAGGTGAGGTTATTAAAATTGGCGTCCTGATTCAGGCGTTGCTGCTGGGGAAATTGATGCATGACCTCTTCGAGCCTGTGTGAAAGATGCCGGTGTTCTTCGTCTACCTCACGAGACTCCCAGGGAGAGAGAATGCGTGTCTCTCCCCGTTTTAAGCCATCGGTCTCACTGTGCCACGACACAATTTCGATACGCTCGATGCCGGCAACGCTTACGCCCAGCAAGCCGTCGTCGAGGGTTTCGAAATCGATGATTTCAACCCGTGTGGCAATGGGCATGGGCTTGTTATCTTCCCCTAACATACAAAAACCAAAACCCATGCCAGAGCTCAGAGATTCGCTCACCAGACGCTTGTATCTGGGCTCAAATATCCGCAGCTTGGTGAAGCCACCGGGCAGCAGACAAATAGGTAAAGGAAAAAGGGCCAGTTGCATAGGGGCTCCAAAGTAAACTTTTCTTGCTGACATTACGTAATAAAGCCTGAGCGGGATCACTCGCCAGTTGCGACGCACCTGCTTCCCTTTAGGTCGTTGTTTGAGGTATGGAAGGCACAGCCTGTGAGTTCATCAATCGAAACTTAAAAGTCGAAGAGAAGCTATGAAACTGAATCAAAATGAAAAAGCAGTTGTTACTTCAAAAGGCAGAGCATGGATTCAATCCACGTTCGAGGCCCGATTGCTGCAAAGCCTGTTTGACAACGAACTGCCCAAGTTGGAGAGAACACTTGAAATTGGCTGTGGCAGCGGTAACGGTATGCAATTCTTGAAACACCGCCTCGATGCTCAGCAGGTCGTTGCCATGGATTTGGACGAGGAGATGTTGGTCCTCAGTGCGGCGCGTTGGTCTGGCGCCGACTGGGCCTTTTTCACCGAAGCCAATGCCAGTCAAATGCCGTTTGGTGAGGGCGTTTTTGATTTGGTGGCAGAGTTTGCGGTGCTCCATCATGTGCCCGATTGGCAGAGCGCCCTGGCTGAGGTAGCCAGGGTACTTAAGCCCGGTGGGTACTTTTTATATTGGGACCTGTACCGGTTTGCCATCTGTAACCCAATCAGCCGGAGGTTATTTGAACATCCGATGGAAAATCGCTTTTCCCACAGTGAATTTACTGCCGAGCTTGGTAAGCTGGGTTTGGTTTGCCTCCAAAGTCGCCAGTTTCCGGCAATCGCCGGCATGGGTTTGTTTAAAAAAGCTGACGTTACTGCGTAGCTGAACCATCAAGCCACACAAGCGTGTCAGGGTTAACGCCAAGTGCCCGAATTTTATCGGTAAATAAGCGCCGCTCTTCTTCCGTAAGAGTCGGTTGCCTTGACAGCAGCCAGAGGTAATCGAAGGTGTTGCCGCTGACCAGCGCGGTGCGATATTGTCCGTCTTCGTATCGACTGGCGGCCAATATTTGGTAGTCACCGTAGAAGGGGCCAAAGAAAGACACCTCCAATCGTCCCTCGTCGGACGCGCCCTCAAATCGCGCCTTCCCAACCGCCTCCTTCCAGCGTTGCTCGGCTTCTGAGTAGCCGCGGTTTATCACCTTGATGTGGTCGTCCTCCTGTCGATATTCAGCCGTCACCCGGCTTAAGCCTTTTTCGAAGCGATTTTCCATGCGGGCGATTTCATGCCAGGTGCCGAGGTACTGTTTTACTTCAAAATCCTGGATAACCGGCAGTCGTTGACTGCTGCAGGCAGTAAGCAGATAGATCATGATGCTGCCGATAAGGAGTGGGCGCCAATTCATATTATTTCCTCTGGTAAGTGATTAAATCCCTGATACGTAAGCCGGTGTGAAAAGATCACTCTGGGCGGTTAATCCTTTTCCAATATTGCGCCAGAGCATGGTTGATGAAAGCTGAAAAGCCTATAATTTAACGCGTTGGATAAATTAGCCGGTAGCTCTTGTGTAACAATGGCACCGCATAGCATCGTTAAGAGACCGCGTTTATGGCCAAGATATTGGAAACTGTCGATCAGCGTACCCAACTGGTAGGGGAGAACAGGCTTGAACTCTTGCTGTTTCGGCTGAACTCCACCCAACTTTTTGCCATCAACGTGTTTAAAGTGAAAGAAGTGGTTAAGCTGCCACCGCTGAATGCCATGCCGGGCTCCCATCCCAGTATCAGCGGTGTGGCCAATATACGCGGTGTTTCTATTCCTGTGATTAATCTGCGTCAGGCCATAGGTTTTTATCCCATGCCTGCTGAGGCTGAGGCGAATCTTATCATCACCGAATACAATCGTTCGGTGCAGGGCTTTTTGGTGGGTAAGGTAGAACATATCGTCAATATGACCTGGGGCGATATTATGCCTCCACCCAAAACAGCCGGGCGCAATAACTACCTCACGGCCATTACCCGCCTGGACTATCAGGGCGCGTCCAATCTGGTTTCCATCATAGATGTGGAGAAAGTACTTGCCGAAATCATCCACTACGATGTGCGCTTGTCAGAAGGGGTGTTGGATGAGTCGCTGCTGGAGAAAATGCCGGGTCACAAACTCTTGGTAGTAGACGACTCTGCTACCGCCCGCAAACAGGTAAAAGAAACCCTGAGTCAGCTGGGGATTGAGATCCTTGAGGTAAGGGATGGCCGTGAGGCGCTGGAACTGTTGAAATCCTGGGCCGACGAAGGGATGAATGTACCCAAAGAACTCTTGATGATGATAACCGACGCTGAAATGCCCGAAATGGACGGCTATAAGCTGACGTATGAAGTCAGAAACGATCCGCGTCTTAAAGATCTCTACATCACGCTCAATACGTCACTCAGTGGCAGTTTTAATAATGCCATGGTGGAAAAAGTCGGCTGTGACCAGTTTATCTCCAAGTTCCAACCCGACAGATTGGTGGAAGTGGTTCAGGACAGGCTGCGGGACATCATCAAGGTTTAGTTCGACAGGCGGCTTGGTTCACGTTCAAAGATGGTGCATGGTTTACCGCGCCAGTGGGTTATTCCCTTATTGTCTGATGTTGTGAGTGTGGTCACTCAGCGCAGTGCTTCATCTTCTCTGCTTTCGCTCAAAAACTGTTGTTTCTCTTTGGCGCTCGCCACCCGATAGAGGGTCGCGAGCCTTAAGGCATAGCCAAAACGGGAGCGCCCAAGGGTCTTCACCAGTGCACACAAAAAGGCTTCATCCAAGCCTTGGGTTTGACTGAAGTGGTGTGCAGCTGCGCTGAGGCTGGCAAATCTGAGACCACTATGTTCAAAGCCAGTGTCAGCTGTTGTGTCTTCGACAGGAACACCATTGACCGTCAAGGTCCAACCGCGGGCGTTAATGCGATCCCGTGCGACCTCATACATAAACCAGGCGCTTTTTTTAAAACCGCCGAGAATTTTGCAGTCAAACCCTGAGTCTTCCAGCTCTTCCCGTGTCCAGTTGCTGCCGATGGCCAGGTGTTTGGCATAGCGCTTGAGCAGGGTGTCTTTCACATTGAGCCGATATTCGTACAGACTGTCGAGCTCTCGGGCATTGGCGATAAGTCTACATTCGCGGCAGGCGGGAATCGCCACCGCTTGCGGTAGCGAGCCCACAAAGGTGAAGAGCCCTCCAGCGGGCTCTTCACAAAACCAGCAGAGATGCCTTTTATCAAAAGGCGTCTCTGTCAGTGCAACCTCTTTGCTCACTCAGCTTCAATCTCGGCGAGATCCTGAGCCAAATCGATAGGGTCAACCTCCATACAATCTTCGTCGGCCTCCCAGTCAACGCCGATGAGCACGCCATCGTGGTTCAGGTCTTCAACCCAATACTCGAGAAACTCGACCAGGGAAATAGCAGTGGCTTTGTAGTCTGCCCATTCGTCGCAGCAATGCTTTTGTGCATTGGCTTCGCTGGACCACAAAGGCATCACGTCTGTGTCCTCGTACTCGCTGGAATCACAGACTACCCAGCCTTCGCCATCGGCATCCATCAGGCCCCAAAGCAACTGGGACTCTTTGATATTGTCAATAAAACTGCTGAGTTTTGGATTCATGTCGGTCATAGTTGGTTCTCTGCTTTAGATGTTCGCTTGATTATATGCGATGGTCTCGCAAACCCAAGGATTTTCTCTATTTTGATGCGGCTTTAGCCACAGAATCGCAGAAAAATCGCCAGTCGGTTGCCTTGCGCCTTGCCTTGGTGCACGATGAGGGCTCGCCTGAGTTCTTTTCTTTTGCCACCCGGCCTGACCAGGCACGACTAAAGGAGTCGACGTCTTGAAGTACCCACTCATCTTCGTCTCGTCACTGAGTATTCTCACTGTATTCTCAGCTGGTGCCGAACCCCGCACGTTTGAACAATGTATTGCCGATATTAAAGTGGATGCCCAGAGTGCAGGCATCTCGCCCAGCAGTATTGCGGCACTCGACAGCGTAAAACCATTACAACGCGTCGTAGAGCTTGACCGAAGCCAACCGGAATTTACCCAAACCTTTGCCGATTACTTTAATAAAAGAGTTACTGAGCGCAGGATTTCGGAAGGGCAAAAACTGCTGAAAACCCACGGAGCCTTGCTGAACAAACTGCAAAGAGAGTACGGAGTGCCCCCCCAGTACCTGTTGGCATTTTGGGGGCTTGAAACCAACTTTGGCGGCTACAAAGGCAAGATGCCGGTACTGGATGCACTGGCGACGCTGGCCTGTGACACCCGCCGCAGCCAGTATTTTACCCAGGAATTGCTGCAGGCCCTGAGGCTTGGCGATAAGTTTGGCTTGCCCTTTGATGGCATGGTTGGCTCCTGGGCTGGCGCCATGGGGCATACGCAGTTTATGCCAACTACCTATCTGACCTATGCGGTGGACGGCGATGGCGATGGTAAGGTGGATTTGTGGAACAGCACAGAAGATGCTTTAAGTTCAGCGGCCAACTTTTTGATGCAGCTTGGTTGGCAGCGCAACGAACGTTGGGGCAGGGAAGTGCTGCTGCCAAAAAATTATGATTATGAAAGCCTTGGCAGAGAACATCGTAAACCGCTCTCAGAGTGGCAGGCGCTGGGGTTAACCACAGTCTTTGGTCATCCTATTCCCACAGCGCCTATGGATGCTGCACTTTATCTGCCGGCTGGGCATACTGGCCCCGCATTTTTGGGATACAGCAATTTTGAGGTTATTCAGCGTTGGAACCGCTCTGAGTTCTATGCGCTCGCCGTGGGGCGTCTGGCAGACCGCATTAATGGGGCAAAGCCCCTTAAGGTCGCGCCACCTGACCAGCCAAGAAGAACCCGGGATGGTCTCAAAGCCATGCAACAAAAGTTGATTGAGCTGGGGTACGATATAGGCGCCGCAGATGGCATTATCGGCAGCAAAACGGCGGCCGCAATCCGTGATTTTCAGAAGCGCAACAAACTGGTGCCTGATGGTTTCGCAGACGATGCGACACTTAACGCCCTTGGGTTAGATGTCGCAGCAATCAGCTCAAAATGATTGCATCCTGGATGGCTCAGGCGTAACTTCGGGGCATTCTCATAACAAGGAGTGCCCCATGCCGTTGGAAGAGTTAAGCCACGGCCAGCGACAGCGTCTGGCCTTTATCGATTTCAGTTTGCAGTATTTTGGTGAGATAAGTCGTCAGGATCTGATAAGTCGCTTTGCCACTGGTCTTGCCGCAGCCACCCGTGACTTTGCGCTGTATCGCGAACTTGCCCCTGATAATATGCAACTCGTGCACCAAACCAAGCGTTATCACCGTCAACCCGGGTTTAAAGCCCTGTTCCCCCACGACCCTGCAGTCATTCTGCACGGCCTTGCCCAGGGGTTTGGTGATGGTTTGTCCCATCCCAAAAATCCCAGTGAAATTTGTTTTGATGCGGTGGCGCTTATTCACCCTGAGCCGGAAATTGTGGCTGCCGTGATGCGTGCCATTCAGGCGAATGCCTCACTCAAGGTTCGCTATGTGTCTACCTCATCCGGTGAAACCAGCCGCGAAATCGTGCCCCATGCGCTGGTGAATAATGGCCAGCGCTGGCATGTACGCGCCTATGACAGACTCAATCAACAATTTACCGACTTTGTGATTAACCGAATCAAATCCATCGGCGGTTTTGGTGAACCCGTGGTGCAGCACGAACGCAGCGAGGCCGACGCCCACTGGCAGAGGCAGCTTTGTCTTAAACTGATCCCTCACCCTTCTCTCAAGTACCCCGAGGCCATAGAGCTGGACTACGGCATGGAGAATGGCGTGTTGGAAATCAGCTGCCGTGCGGCGCTTGCCGGTTATTTACTGCGCCAGTGGAGTGTTGATTGCAGTGCGAGGCATCAAATCAGCTCGGGTGTGTGCCAATTGGCACTGCAAAACCTCCAGGTTTTGGGTGATCTAGAGCACAGCAGCATAGTGCCGGGGGCTCACAGCCGCTGAGGTTCAATGGTGATGGCAAGCTGACCCATGGCGTACCCATCATCCCTTATCCGATAAGGCTGGAGGGCAGGGCGCTTCTTTGCTAAGCTCCTGCGGTTTTTATTAATGACACTAGGACTATTCATGGAAATCAAAGACGATCTGGTGGTGCAGTTCAACTACACCCTGCGTGACGAGAAAGGCGAAGTGATTGAAACCAACGAGGGGCACGACCCGATCGCTTACCTGCACGGCCACGACAACATGATGCCCGGCGTTGAAAATGCCATTGCAGGCAAAAAGGTGGGTGACAAGTTCAGCGTGACCCTGCCTGCCAGCGAAACCTATGGCGAGCGTATCGAAAATGCCGAGCAGCGTGTCCCATCCAAGCACTTGTTGGGTGCCAAGGTTTGGAAACCCGGCATGCGTGCCATAGTGAACACCGATCAGGGGCAGCGCCAGGTGACAGTGGTTAAGGTGGGTAAGTTTATGGTCACCGTGGATATCAACCACCCATTGGCAGGACGTGAACTGACGTTTGATATCGAAATCGTCGATGCCCGTGAAGCCAGTGCAGAAGAAATTGCCCATGGCCACGCCCATGGTGTTGGTGGCCATCAGCACTGATGCAATCAATAAAAAAAGGCCGACTATGAGTCGGCCTTTTTTATTGTGGTTATCAGTTCAAATACTGTTTGAGGAAAGATAACATTTCGTTGAACAGTTCTTCGCGGTTGTCTTCATCATAGAAACCGTGTGCTTCGGTTTCTTTCCACAACCATTTGGGTTCCTTACCGACTTTTTGTAACGCCTTTCTCATCACGATGGCATTATCGTAATGGGCCTGTTCGTCACGACCGCCGTGAACCAGGAACACACCGGCTTTGATTTTGTCAGCATTGTGAGCCGGAGAAGCTTTCTTCATTTCTTCTTCTGAGCCACCAAATGCCTGTTCCATGTACCTTTTACCCCAGCCGAGGCGTTCAGCAACGTTTCCTTTTTCGAACATCAACGGTAGATCGTACACGCCCACATATCCAATTGCACACTTGTAGAGATCCGGTTCTTTTACCACTGCCATCAGAGAGGCATAGCCACCATAACTGGCACCGGACATACAAATTTTGTCTTTATTGGCGATACCCTTGTCGATGGCCCACAGGGTTGCGTCGGTCAGGTCGTCCTGCATCTCCTTGCCCCATTGGCCAAAGCCCATGTCTTCAAACTCACGACCGTATCCACCTGAGCCTCGGAAATCTACCTGCAGTACAGCGTAACCCGCGCTGGCATACACCTGAACTTCATCATCATAGAACCAGTAATCACGAGGACCGTGCGGGCCGCCGTGAGGGTGCACAATGAGAGGCAGATCTTTGGCCTCTTTGCCGCGTGGAACTGTCAGATAACCGTGGACGGTTAATCCATCCCTTGCTTTAAAGCTGACCGGCTCTTTGTGCGACATCTTGGCTTTGTCAATCCATGGCTTGGATGACGCGACGTAGGCAATCTTTTTATTCACACGATCGTAAGAATAAAACTCGCCTGGGTTCACATCAGATGCTGTGGTCAGTATCCAGGTGTTGTTGTCGGCGGTAGATGAAGTAATAAATACGGCGTCCTGAGGGAAGCTTGCTTCAAGCGCACGAAACTCCTTTGCAAACGCAGAATCTTCGTCAAAGAAAACGACTTTGGGTTTCCCTTCGTGAACAAGTGCACCCACAACTTCAGAGATTTGGTTGCCGTTGGCATCGAAGTACCTATTGAAGAAGGGCTGTGCATCTACTACATCGTTTTTATATACAAGCTTTTGCTTGCCAGTGGCCAAATCATATTCATACAGCCCTTTTTGGCTATGCTCAACGTTACTGAGCAGATACATTTTGTCACTGGTTGCATTAAAGCCTACGATAGCGGTAGTGCCCTTGGCACTCTCCCGGCTCATATCGACAATGGATATTTCTTTCCATTCAGAGTCCGGTGTATGGCGATAGTAGGTCACCATCTCACCCGAAGCTTCACTCTTCAGCAGCCCCTGACGCTCCGTCTTGTACGACTGAGATACACGCCATTGCTTGTTGTTATCAAGCACTATGCTGGCATTCTCATGGGTGGCACGCTCTACCAGTACTTTCTTACCGGTATAGATGTTCAGCTTATACAGGTTGGAGTAAGAGCGTTTCTCCAGCGCAGACGAAATCAGAATGTTGTCCTTGTCGGTCAGCAGCAAGTCTTCGACTTGAGCACCGGCAAGATCATTATTTCGAGAGCCAAATATCTGTTCTCTCTTACTGCAATCCGCGTTACCGGCAAAGAGTTCCCCGGTACCAAAAGGCTGTGAATACTGCCCCAATTGCTTGGAGATGGACATTACAACCCTTTCATCGTTCGCCCACCAGAAAGATGCAACCGACTCGTCAGAGCGGAAGAAAAACTGACAGGTAATTTTCTTGGTCTTCGTATCTATGATGGCCAGACGTTTGTGGTCTTCATAAGGATAGGTTGCGGCAAGGTAGTCGCCTTTAGGTGAGGTTTTTACGGCGGAGAACATTGCATGTTTGGCAAAACCTTCCACCGAAATAGCCGAATTCGATTGTTCGGCGAAGCAGCCAAAAGCAGCGCTAATCAATGCTAATGAGCTGATTGAATTAGTGAATTTCCTTTTACTAGTCAATTTTGGTACTCCCTTATGTTAGCTGATTGTAAAATATTCCTTGCTATTTACAATCGTTATAACAATTGATAACGTTAGAGCGCGGAAACAACCAAATGGTAACATTTGGGAAACGAAATACAATAAATTTCAATCGTTTATACCGTACTGAAAACTATAAATTTAAATATAAATCAGTCACGCTAGTTGGTCCGGGGATTTGAATGATCAGGCTAGGTAGTTTTTGTGACAAGGAGGCTTAATGTTCAAGGCAACACAACTTTCCACGGCCGTGCGTTTGGGGCTGTTTTCAGCCACACTCGGTCTGTCCGTTGGCGCTATCGCTGCAGAAGAGGTAAACACGACTTCTGTAGAGGAAGAGAAAGTCGAACGAATTGAAGTAACGGGTTCCCGTATTAGCCGTACTGATATGGAAATTGCAACGCCTGTTACTGTGATCACCGCAGATGACATGAAAGATCAGGGCTTTATCACTGCATTTGACGCACTGCAGGGCCTGTCACAAAACACTGGTACCGTGCAGGGTAACGAATTCGGTGCTCAGGGTGGTTTTACCCCTAACGCCGACGTAATCGACCTGCGTGGTTTTGGCCCAGGATACACTCTGGTGCTCCTGAACGGTCGTCGCATCGCAGAAAACCCAACCCCATATAACGGTAAAAGTAACTTCGTAAACCTTAATGGCATTCCATTTGCTGCTATTGACCGTATCGAAGTAGTAACTCAGGGTTCTTCTGCCATCTACGGTTCAGACGCCGTAGCGGGTGTTGTGAACATCATTTTGAAGAAAGGTGTTGAGTCCACCACTGTGTCTGCCATGATGGGTACCACCAAAGACGGTGGTGGCGATCAGAGCCGCTTCTCTCTGACTACTGGTGCAGTAGGCTCCAACTACTCAGTGACCGCTGCAGTGGAATACTCCAAGCAGGATCCTATCTACGCCCGCGACCGTGACTTCATGGACTCGGTAGATGATAACCCTGCTGGTGCCTCACCTCTTTCAAGGGGTATCCTGGTTTTGGATCGCCGGGCCAGAACATACCGTGACCCAGGTGCAGAGACCTGTGCGGCCACCGGCTCTGGCTATGTTTACGCAGATCGTGCCAACTTCGGTAAATACTGTGGTGTAGATACCACAGGTGATAACACCATCAAAAACGAACGTGAAAATATTTCAGCTTATTTTTCAGGCACCTATGATTTCTCTGACAGTTTGAGCGGCTTTGCCGATGTCATGTACTCTCAGATGGAATCTGGTGTATATGGTTCTCGCCATTTCTTCAGTGAAGACTTGTTCGTGAATACCCCTGACGGTTCCGGTAACTATGGTACCCGCGACTACGTGCTGCATCAGCGTATCTTCTCTTTCGATGAGATGGGCCAGCGTAAGACCGAGTTTGAGGAAGCCAGTGCTAACGTTACCCTGGGTCTGAAAGGCGTTATCGCCGATAACTACGACTGGAAAGTGTACTACTCAGAGTCACGCATGGACTATGAAAGCCGTCGTGATTGGCTGAAAGAAGAGGCCGTTGCAGAGTACTTCCTTGGTGAAATTGATAACCCATATGGCCTGTACAATGGTGCCGGTAAAGTCGGTATCTACGACGTAATCACCCAGGATGTTCGTGATGCCGTGCTGGGCACCCAGCTCATCACTGCTGACTCTTATTCACGTACTTTCTCTGCTGAAATCAGCGGTGACCTGTTTGATATGCCTGCCGGTGCTGTAGGCTTTGCAGCTATCGCTGAGTACAACAAGCAGGGCTACGACCTCATCCAGGACGACCGTACTCTCAACACTGAAGGTCTGGGTTGGTATGGTCTGACCGGTACTGAAGGTGGCGGTGATCGTGACCGTTATGCAGTAGGTCTGGAAGTGCTGGTACCTGTGCTGGACGGTTTGGATGTGACACTGGCTGGCCGTTATGACCGCTACGACGACGCTACCACTGACGTGGGTGGCCGTTTGTCACCATCTGTTGCTGTTACCTATAAGCCAATGGATGAGCTGATGTTCCGTGGTACCTGGGGGCAGAGCTTCCGTGCGCCAGACATGCACTACGTGTTTGCCGGTAACAGTGGTTTCTACTCAAGCACCTACGACTGGATTGATTGCCGCGTAAACGACTACGATGATGATCCATCATTCGTACCGAGCGAATCTAACTGTAATTCCAGCAGTTTCAAAGGTAGCCGTTCAGGTAGCACGACCCTGGAAGAAGAAAGTGGTACCAACTGGGGTATCGGTATCGTTGCCGAGCCAATCGAGAACCTGAGCTTCACCCTGGATTACTACAGCATCAAGCTGGAAGACATCATCGGTGATGAAAGCGCACAGGCTATCATGGACCTCGAGTATGACTGTAAGTATGGTCTGAATGGTAAAGATCCGTCCAGTGCCGAGTGTATGGCCAACCAGGACAAGGTCGGCCGTGGCGCCGTCGGTGCTCCAAACGAAGGTGAACTGACCGGTATCAACACCACGCCAGTGAACAAGTCCCAGTATCAGCAGGACGGTCTGGATGCCTCTATCCACTACAAACTGTCTACTGAAATCGGTGACTTCGGTGCAACCCTGAACTGGACGCACATCCTGCACACCAAGTATCAGGCAACTGATGAAAGTATGCTGGAAGATATCCGTGATGATAAGGATAACTCAGAGCCACGTTCCAAGACCTCTCTGGTGTTGACCTACTCCTATCAGGATTTCTCCATGGCTATCCGTGGTGACCGTATTGGTCAGATCCCACTTTGGGAGCAGCCTTCAGAGAACTACGATCCTGAGACCGGTGATGTGCTGAAAGTGGACCGTCTGGACCCTTATTACACAGTTAACCTGGGTCTGGGTTACCAGTTCAACGACAACCTGAGCATGAGCGTAAGTGCTGAAAACATTTTCAACACTCGTCCAGAAACTGACGTGACCCACGACAGCTGGCCGTTCTACAACAGCTTCGCCTATCCAGGTGCTGGTGTAGGTGCCACCTACCGTGCAGAAGTGTCTTACAAGTTCTAACGTTTAGAACTTAACTAAAAAAACCGCCGTAAGGCGGTTTTTTATTTGCGGTGCTAAGGGTGGAACAGGGTTGCAACCCGTCTATCGCTGGTGTTCCGGTGTCATGGGTGCCCTGGAGTGAAATATTGCTTAAGATAATTGAGACTACCGGTTATCCCATTGTCAAAGCCGTATCCTTTGCCATACCAAACCACAAAGACGGCTTTTCTCAGGGCGTGGAATTGGATGCGGTTATTGAGTGTCTGTGACTGTAGCGATTGCCAATGATCTTCCCCAGAGACTTCTCGGTAGGTTGCCAGCAAGTCGTGCATAAACTGGCTGGGACTGCGACGCCATAACGGGGCGAAGTCCATGGCGGCATCACCCAGGCACACATCCGAAAAATCCAGTACAGCACTGAGCCGAAAATCGCTGCCGAGCAATATATTGGCCGGACCGAAGTCACCGTGGCAAAGACTCACTGATACCTTGGATTGGCTATTCAATGTGTCCAGTACTGTCGAGAAGTAACGGTAAGCATTGTTATAAGTCTCATCGCTCACCAGAGGGTGAAGAGCAGGCAGCACGTCGCCCAGAAAGTCTTCGTCGCCATAGGGATATGCCACCAACTGTGGATGGGCCATTTTTGTGGTGTGGAGCTTCGCAAGCAAGGCGCCCAAAGCCCCGGCAAGAGGCGTGTAAGCTTTGGCACCTGATACGTTCATCTGCTCGCTTTGCCAGTCGATGGGATTGCCAGCGAGCTTGGGATAGAGCATGCAAACTTCGAGGTTGTCCGGAGCTAAATACACCTTGGGCAAAACCGATGAAGACAAGTTGTTTGAGCCATCGCGCCCAATGGATGCAGTTAAGGTATCCAGCAACTGTTTTTCAAGTGTATAGCGGCTTGTGAGCGCGTGACCGGCATCGTCGCTGAGAGGTTTGGGGAGTCTTGCCATCCAGCGACCATTGATTTCAAGTACCAGGTTGGTCCAACCCTGGTTATTTATATCTACCCGTGATACGGATTCACCGATTGTCTCGACTATCCAGTCTGTTAAGGTGTCAGAAAGCTGATACAATTCAGTCCCCTTAAGGTTACCAGCGCAATTACCACTGTCGGATATGCCCATGGAGGCCTGATGATCATTAGCCATTCACAGGGAAAACTCATCCTTGCCCATACAGAGCTTCTGTGCCGGCTTAACGGCGGCGTGCAACTCAGGGCATTGGTGGATGATATGCGTTTATTGGCCGAGGCCAAACTATTGATTGCTGATGCCGGTGCGGTCAGTTGGTCTTTGTTACTGGACGATGACGGGCAGCTTGAAGCCATCGCCGCCTTTTATGGACTGGAAAAGGACAAGAGATAATACATGAAGATTGAACAAACACCTTTGGACGCCATTGTTGTTGAACCCACAGTACCTGCCCGTTATGCGGTTATTTGGCTCCACGGTCTTGGGGATTCAGGTGCGGGGTTTGCGCCTATAGTGCCCGCGCTGGCGCTGCCAAAGGATGCTGGCATTCGCTTTATTTTTCCTCACGCCCCCGAGCAGCCAGTCACCATCAACGGTGGATACATCATGCGTGCCTGGTATGACATCAAGAGCATGGATTTACATGACAGGGCAGACCTGGCGGGAGTGCTTGAATCAGAGCGCCAGATAATGGCGCTGATTGAAGCTCAGATAGAGGCGGGTATTCCCAGTGAACGTATCCTGTTGGCTGGCTTCAGCCAGGGTGGGGTGATGAGTCTTTTCTGTGGTTTGAGGTTCCATCAGCCCCTTGCCGGCGTGATGGCGCTGTCATGCTACTTGCCCGGCGCAGATACTCTGCCTGAGGACTGCCATCCTGCCAATGCGTCAACGCCTATTTTGCAACACCATGGTGAGCAGGATGATGTGGTGCCACTCTTTGCAGGCCAGATGGCCCAAAAGGCGCTGTCGGATGCCGGCTATGAAGTTGAATGGCAGAGTTTCAACATGGGTCATAGCGTCTTACCCACCCAGTTGGTTGAGATCCGTCGTTGGATCCTGTCCAGATTGGTTGATTAATGTGCATCCTCTGTGACGATTGAATGAATGCGCACCTCAGGGTGCGTTTTTTATTTGAAACAGTCCTCAGCGTTCATTCGATAGTGCCATAACAACCGTCCTTTATGGGCTGTGTGTGAGTTTTTTGTGGCGTCTTTGTTAGCGTACGGCATTCATCTTAAAAGTTGCCTTTTGCCTGTTCTTTGAGCTGAACAAAGTCTTGGTAAAAATGCTGTGAAAACCTACACTTAGCTCACGAAAATTCATATTTCTGCCACAATTTGCCGTCAGAATTGCTATTATGTTGCGCGACAAAAGGCCGAAGTGCCTGGTCTGCATATGATGATGGTTAAAATAAATAAAATCATGGGGTTGATAATATGTCACATAAACTGATGAAAGGATTGCTGGCGACTGCTGTACTGGCAGCTCTCACTGGCTGTATGGATGCCGATCCAAAAGAGCCGGTTGTACCAACAACCTGCGCCGAAGCCGGTGATGCCTGTAAGACCTTTACCGTGCTCCACACTAACGACAACCATGGTCGTTTCTGGGAAAACAAAGATGGCGAGTATGGTATGGCCGCGCGTAAAGCGCTGATTGACAGCATTCGCGGTGAGGTGGAAGGCAATGGCGGCGAAGTGCTGCTGCTGTCCGGTGGTGACATCAATACCGGTGTACCCGAGTCTGATCTGCAAGACGCAGTCCCTGATTTTATCGGTATGACCAAGATTGGTTACGATGCCATGGCTGTGGGTAACCATGAGTTCGATAACCCGCTGAATATTCTGGATATGCAGCGCCAGCTGGCCGACTTCCCCTTCCTGTCAGCCAACATCTACAAGGCCGACGGCAGCCGTTATTTCGACGCTTACAAAGTATTTGATGTTAATGGTGTTCGTGTTGCCGTAGTGGGCCTGACCACTGAAGATACGGCCAAAATCGGTAACCCTGAGTTCATCGGTGAACTGACCTTTACTGATCCTAAAGAAGAAGTGGCCAAGGTCATCAAAGAAATCAAAGACGGTGACATGGCCGATGTGATTTTTGCCGTGACTCACATGGGTCACTATGCCGATGGCCAAAATGGCAGCAACGCCCCCGGCGATGTGGCCATGGCTCGCAGCCTGAACAAGGGCGATCTGCAGTTGGTGATTGGTGGTCACTCCCAAAACCCTGTATGTATGGAGCCGGGCACCAATAACTATGCCGATTTCAAAGCGGGCGATGAGTGTACTCCTGATCAGCAAAACGGCACCTGGATCATGCAGGCCCATGAATGGGGCAAGTATGTTGGCCGCGCTGACTTTGAATATTTCAATGGTGAATTGCACCTGGCCGGTTATAAGCTGATCCCGGTTAACCTGAAGAAAACCGTCGAAGATGAGTCAGGTAACAAGACCAAGGTGCTGGTGGGCGATGCCATTACACCCGATGCTGAGCTGAAAGAACTGCTGCAGTACTATCAGGATAAGGGGCAGGACTCTTTGAATGAAGTGATTGCAACTACCGATGGTTTGTTGGAAGGTGCTAAGTCAGATGTACGTTTCCGTCAAACCAATTTGGGGCGCTTGCTTGCCATGGCGCAGTCCGACAAAGTCAAGGCCGATGTGGGCGTGATGAACTCTGGTGGTGTACGCGCGTCTATCGAGGCCGGTGATATTTCCTACCGCGATGTGCTGACCGTTCAGCCTTTTGGCAACACCGTGACCCTGAGTACCATGACGGGGACCGAACTGGCCGAGTACTTGGGTGTAGTTGCATCAAAGCAAATTGATTCGGGTGCTTATGCCCAGATCACCGGCGTTAAGATGACAGTTGACTGTACTGCTCAAAGTGTCGCCATCAGTGATGTAAACGGAAAGGGTTTTACCGGTGATGCTACTTACACGTTCACAGTACCTAGTTTCAACGCGGACGGTGGTGATGGTTATCCAGTGCTGAATGCCGTAAAGACAGGTTATGTTGATGCTGACGTGCTCTACGATTTCTTCAAGCAGAAGCGCAGCATCAAGGCCACTGATTACAACCCTGTAGGCGATATTGTTTACATTAACTCTGATAGTACCGATGGTTGTAAAATCACAACTAAGTAATCTAAAGAGCTATTAATTAAAAAGGCCGGATTAACGGCCTTTTTCTTTTTTTGGGGTTGAAACCCCAAAATTCGCCCTTACATAAAGTAGTGAGCCGCTCAATGAGGGCTCGGGTATCGCCTTCGGGGATACCGTCATTTGTCAGGGTGCGACCCGGTCGGCCCGCCAACTATATTGCTTATGATGAGGATATAAAGATGCGTAATTACGATTTAACCCCACTTTACCGCAGTGCCATTGGCTTTGACCGCCTTGCCCAATTGGCCGAACATGCTGCCGCCAATAATGGCAACAATGGTTACCCCCCATACAATATCGAGCTGCTCGGTGAAAACCGTTATCGTATCACCATGGCTGTGGCCGGCTTCTCGATGGAAGAGCTTGAGATCAGCAGCGAAGGCGACAAGCTGGTTGTTAAAGGCAACAAACAAGATAAGAGTGCTGAGCGCAAATACCTGTATCAGGGTATCGCTGAGCGAGGCTTTGAGCGTACTTTCCAACTGGCGGATTATGTGACCGTGACCGGTGCCTATCTTGAACACGGCTTGCTGAATATCGACCTGGTGCGGGAAATCCCCGAAGCGCTGAAACCACGCAAGATTGAAATAGGCTCTCGCCCGGTGCTGGAAAATGTCGAATAAGCGCCGATGAGGCAACCTGAGGCATGAATTTGTAAATGTGCCTTAGACAAAAAACGCCAGTCTCAGACTGGCGTTTTGCGTTTTGTGGCCTGAGGTCTTCAGCTTATGCCCGCATGGATTTGTCGCCGCGCGATAACCCCACCACGCCAGAGCGTGATACTTCCACCACCTTGGTCACTTCCGCCAGGGCATTGATAAAGGCATCCAGCTTTTCGGTGGTACCGGCCAGCTGTATGGTGTAGTGGGTAGCGGTCACATCCACAATTTGGCCGCGGAAGATATCGGCACTGCGTTTGATTTCCTCTCGCACTTCTGCCTGGGCCTTTACCTTCACCAGTGCCAGCTCACGTTCGATGTGGGCCGATTCGGTGATATTGGATACCTTGAGCACGTCAATCAGCTTATGCAGTTGTTTCTCGATTTGCTCGAGTACCATTTCATCCGCCGCCACTGTGATATTCATCCGCGACAGGGTTGCATCGTCCGTGGGTGCCACTGTCAAACACTCGATGTTATAGCCTCGCTGGGAGAACAGGCCAACCACACGGGAAAGGGCACCGGGTTGGTTTTCCAAAAGTACAGATATAATTCGGCGCATCAGCTTCTCTCCGTTTTGCTCAGCCACATGTCATTCATCGCGGCCCCGCGGATTTGCATGGGGTAGACGTGCTCAGTTTCATCGACATTAATGTCCACAAACACCAGCCTGTCGGTCATCGACAGGGCTTCGGCGAGCTTGGACTCAAGCTCCTCCGGACGGCTGATGGTAATGCCAACATGGCCGTAAGCCTCGGCAATCTTGGCAAAATCCGGTACTGAATCCATGTAGGAGTGGGAGTGGCGCCCTGAATAAATCATGTCTTGCCACTGCTTAACCATGCCCAGGAAACGGTTGTTAAGGTTGATGATTTTTACCGGCACATCGTATTGCAGCGCGGTGGAAAGCTCCTGAATATTCATCTGGATGGAGCCATCGCCGGTGACGCACACCACGGTTTCATCGGGCATGGCCATCTTCACCCCCATGGCGGCGGGCAAACCAAAGCCCATGGTGCCCAGACCCCCTGAGTTTATCCAGCGTCTTGGCTTGTCAAAGGGGTAGTAGAGGGCTGCAAACATCTGATGCTGACCCACATCGGAACTCACATAGGCGTCGCCCTTGGTGAGGCGATAGAGGGTTTCTATCACTTGCTGCGGTTTGATTTTTTCACTGCTGGTCTCGTAGGCCAGGCACTTGCGGGCACGCCACTGATTGATGTCATTCCACCAACAGTCGATGGCGCCTTCATCGTTGTGCATTGCGGCGTCGCCGTCCAGCAGCGAGAGCATCTCATCCAGTACCTTGTCGGCACTGCCTACGATGGGAATATGGGCCTGTACCGTTTTTGAGATGGATGAAGGGTCGATATCTATGTGCAGCACTGTGGCGTTGGGGCAATATTTCTGCACGTTATTGGTGGTGCGGTCATCAAAACGCACCCCAATGCCGAATATCAGGTCACTGTTATGCATGGTCATATTGGCTTCGTAGGTACCATGCATGCCCAGCATACCGATGTTGTTGGGGTGAGTGCCGGGAAAGGCGCCAAGTCCCATCAGGGTGTTGACCACCGGAATATTCAGCCGCTCAGACAGCGCCAGAATTTGCTTGTGGCAGCTTGAAATAATAGCGCCGCCGCCCACATACAGCACCGGCTTTTTGGCACTGAGGAGGGCCTGTAACCCCCGGCGGATCTGGCCCTTATGGCCCGTCACCGTGGGGTTGTAAGAGCGCATTTTCACCTCTGACGGATACTCATAGTCGAACTTGAGCGCCGGATTCAGGGTGTCTTTGGGTAAGTCGACAACCACGGGGCCAGGGCGACCAGTGGCAGCGATGTAAAAGGCTTTCTTAATGGTCTCGGGTATTTCAGTAGGGTCTTTCACCAGAAAGGAGTGCTTCACAATGGGTCTTGAGATGCCAATCATGTCGCATTCCTGAAACGCATCATTGCCAATCAGACTGGAGGGCACCTGGCCGGACAGAATAACCAGCGGGACCGAGTCCATATAGGCGGTGGCAATCCCGGTGATGGCGTTGGTGGCGCCGGGGCCCGAGGTCACCAGAACCACACCTACGTCACCCGTGGCACGGGCATAGCCGTCGGCCATGTGTACTGCGGCCTGCTCATGGCGAACCAGAATGTGTTCAATATTGGAACTTTCATGGAGGGCATCGTAGATATCCAGTACAGAACCACCCGGATAACCGAAAATGTGTTTTACGCCTTCGTCGATAAGGGATCGAACTATCATGCTGGCGCCGGAAAGCTTTTCCATTCGTGCATCCTCAAAAGATACCGTTACGGTAAACAGTACTTGTTACAGCGACGGTAATCGCTCTAAAACCAAGCTCCTGGGGTACCAAGAACTCACTCAATTGCCCTGATTCCGGTAAGAAACGCTCACTCGTCTTGAGCGAGCAGGGCAACTGTCGCAGATGGACAGGCATTCATCTTTTAAAAAAGATTGGTTAAATTCAAGCCTGAATTCAAAAAAAACAACAAACTTAAAGAAAATTCAACATCAGCGGGCTAGGAGAACGGGTCTGAACTTGAGTTAATTTACAATATTTTACAGGCTAACTGTTTGAAATGTATTCGAAAAATTATGAATTCAGGCCCAAATTGATGCGAAGGGCCTGAACTCAACCAATTGCAGATTATTCAATCGAAGAGCGTCTTGCGAGGTACTGACAAACGCCGGCGACGAATACCGCGAGCAGCATCAATGCCGAAAATGGCAGGGCAGTGCCGGTGTAAAACAGTGCCAGCAGTGGACCTGCGAAGGCGCCAATACCAAATCTGAGGGTGCCTATTACGGCAGTGGCTGTGCCTGTTTCGCGTTGAAACTTGAGCAGGACAATAGCATCAGCATTTACCGACATAATGCCAAGACAGGCCATCAAAGGTATCAGGGTCAGCAGGGTGCCATAAAGTCCTAAGCCTATGGCATTGGCAGCGCAAAGCAGCATGGCAAATACCAGACCACAGAGGGTAGAAGCTCTGAGCAGTCTCAGCGAACCGAAGCGGCCGACAATTCGTGAATTCAGAATATTGGCCATCATCAGCGCGCCCACGTTTGCTGCAAACACCATCGCAAAACGCTGGCTGTCGAGCCCGTAAACCTCCATAAACACAAAGGGCGAGGCGGTGAGGTAACAGAAAAATGCAAAGGAGGTGAGTACGCCACTGGCGATAAACCCCTTAACCCCAGAGCGGGTCAGTACGGTGCGATAGGCTTCAATAAAGCCCGGTCTTTGATGTTTCTCTGTTTTTATCTCGGGGATCTGTAATCCAAAGTACACCAGTGTCAGCGCCAGCAGGGCGTAGCCTGAGAGCACATAGAAAATCATTTCCCAGTGACTGAAGCCCAGAATAAAGCTGCCGATACTGGGGGCAATCAAGGGGGCGAGCATCATGATAAGGCTCACATAGGACATGCCCTTGGCCGTATTATCCCCATAAAGAATTTTTACATAACCCGGTACGACTACTGTGGCCGCTGAACCTATCATCGCCTGTAAAAAGCGCAGGCCAAAAAAAGCGTCCGGCGTGCTGACATGGGATAAGAGTAAGCTGCAAATGCCAAACCCGGTCAGGCCAAACAGGACCAGTGGACGGCGACCATACCTGTCTGCCATGGGGCCAAACAGCAGCAAACCGCAGGCGTATCCGGCGAGGTAAACACTGAGACTCTGCTGCACATGGGTCACGTCCGAACCCAAACTCAGCGCGATGGCCGACATCGCCGGTAAGTACATATCGATGGCCAGCGGCGTGATGGCCACTATGGCGGCCAGCAAGGGAATCAAAAAGGCCTTGTTGAGCTTTGGCGCGTTTGCTTGTGTTGTTGTCGGTGAACCCACTGTTACCTCTCGTGGTGGAAATGAAAAATCAGGCGATAAATTGTTGGAAAACGGCTCCCCAGCCGCGGCGAAACTCCCATCCTAGGTGACCGAGCGGGCAACTGCCAGCAATGGCAAGAGAGACATTTGAAAGCAATTGTTGCCCAGCAGGTGATTCATCACGGGTCAGCCTCATCCGCTTACGCTTAAACCACGGCAATGCCTTGATTCAGCACGTCTGCCAGTGTGGTGTGTATCCGCGAGAACACCTCGTCTTCTTCGCCTCGAGGAATACGGCCAAGGCTGAATCTGATACCGTTGGCCGGGCCGCCGAAATCGGCAAGACTGCGGGCAAGAATACCCTTTGAGGCCAGCGCCGCTATCACATTATTGGCTCTGAAACCCTCTGGCAGCGTCAGGCGACCATTGAGGCCACGGCTTTTGGCCTCTAAGTCGAGGGATGCCGCCATGGCCAGAAATCGTTGCTGCAGTGAGGTTATCCAGGCGTCTCTGTGTTGGTGAATGCCCCCTGAGCGGATAAGCTCACAACCTATTTCAATCAGCAGCGGCGATACCATCCAGCACTGGGCATGTATGATGCGATTGACCCTGGGCAGCAACCTTGCCGGCAGCAGCATAAAGCCAAACCGAATGCCGCCGGCAAAACGTTTGGAGATACTGCTCAAATACACCACAGATTGCGCATCCGCGGCCAGTTGCCAAATGGGCTGACTCCATTCGGTTGACGTGCAGTAATTCACATCGTCTTCGATGATGATGATGTCGTTGGCTCTGGCCAGAGCCAGAATGCGTTGCCGCTGAGATTCGCTGTAGCCAATACAGGCAGGATTCTGGCTGTTGGGTGTAAGGTAAATGGCCTTGGGTTTGTGCCTTTCAATGCATGCTGCCAGTTCGTCCAAATCCAGGCCGTCATTCACCAAGGGAATGCCGCACAAATTCAGGTCAAGGGCTTCGGCGGCGCGATTTAATCCCGGATAGCACCAGGCCTCATGTAATACCCAGTCGCCGGGTGCACATACTGCCGCGAGGGCGGCATACAGCCCCTGTTGGGCACCCTGAGTAAACACCAGTTTGCCCCCAAAATCATTCACCCCGGATTTTGCCAAAAATTTCAGCACTGTCTCTTGTTGGACTTCCGAATGTGTTGCGTGGTAGTCGAGCAGGCCTGCCAAACGAACGGGGTCACGCCCCATGCGGGTCATCACGTCTCCCAGTATGGTGGCCTGATCGGTTACCGCTTGTTGGCAAGTCGCCAAATCGAGGGGCCCCGTGTCTTTACGTTCAAGCATCCGTACATAGGTGCCATCGCCCACACGCGCCTCCACCCAGCCTCGATAAATGGCTTTGGTGTAAGCACGGGTGATGGTACCCAGGGTCACGCCAAGGGCATCGGCGAGCCGGCGCTGCGGTGGTAACTTGGTTCCAGGCGTCAATTCCCCGCGGGTAATGGCATCACCTATGGCATTTGCCAGCTGTTCATACTTGCTGCCGCTGAAATCTTCCAGTCTGGGAGTCCAAATTGTACTCATGACAATATTCCGATTGATCTGTTTCTTGGGCTCTATAGTATGGCAATAATTGATCGAAATCATGGCTTTATTGTATCCATACAATTTGGAGTTTTTCATTCATGGAAATGACCCTGACGGCGTTGACCCTCTCTGCCGCGGTATTTTGCGCCACTATGACCGTGACCCCAGGACCCAACAATCTGTTGTTGGCACAGTCGGGAGCTAACTTTGGCGTTCGCCAAAGTGTTCGTCATATTGTTGGAATTCGCCTGGGCACCACTTCATTGCATTTGGCCATGCTCCTGGGGCTCGGCGCCTTGTTTGAGGGCTTCCCACTGCTGCATCAGGTCCTCAAAACCCTGTCTCTGGCCTATCTTTTGTGGCTCGCCTATAAAATTGCCACTGCGCCTCTTGGGGGGCAATCCACGTCGGGGCGCAGCAAACCCATAGGGGTGCTGGAAGCAGCGATGTTCCAATGGATCAATCCCAAGAGTTGGCTGGCCGTGATGACCCTGTGCAGCGCCTTTACCCTCGCGGGAGAAGCCTACTGGCTCAGTGCACTGGTGATGGTGTTGGTGTTTAATGTGGTTGGTTTGCCTGCGTCCTTCACCTGGGTGGTGCTTGGCCAGGCCATTGGCCGCTTTTTACACACACCCGGGCGTCAGCGCGCTTTCAATCAGTTGATGGCGGTGGCGTTGCTGCTGACCTTGCCAATGATATTGATGTAGTCAATGGATTTATTTTTACTGGCAAGGATAGACAAACTAAGCTAATTCAACGATAAGGCTGGGAACGGATGAATTGAAAGGAGTCTGTGTGTCTCGTTTGATGTCCCTGATGCCGGGTCTGGCATCATTTAAAGATTACCGCAGAGAATGGTTCAAAGATGATGTGCGCGCCGCATTCTCCGTAAGTGCCGTGGCATTACCTGTGGCCATTGCCTATGCGCAGCTCACCGGGGTAAACGCCTTGGTAGGCCTGTATTCCTGCGTCCTGCCTATGATGGTCTACGCCCTTTTTGGCACCTCTCGGCAGCTGATTGTGGGGCCAGATGCAGCGACCTGCGCCGTGGTGGCGGCGGTGGTGACGCCGCTGGCGGCGGGCGACAGCATCAAACATTGGCAACTGGCCATGACCATGACTGCCATGACGGGGTTTTGGTGTCTCATTGCCAGCCGTTTCAAACTGGGTGTGCTGGCCGATTTTTTGTCAAAACCCATCTTGATGGGGCTGCTAAACGGGGTCGCCATCACCATTATCGTTGGTCAGGCTTCTAAAATTCTCGGGTTTAGCTTTGATGAGCGCTATCTGCTTGACCGCATAGCCGCGGCGCCCGGATATCTGTCGAAAATTCATTGGGCCACCCTGGCGATGAGCCTGGGGGCCGTGCTGATTTTCCTTCTGGTTAAACGTTTCAGACCCAGCTGGCCCGCTGCCATGCTGGTGATTGTGGTTTCTACTCTGGTGGCGTGGGCAGCAAATCTGGAACAGTTCGATGTGGCATTGGTGGGGGATGTGAGTATCAATATGCCGGGGTTGCAAATGCCCGCTTTTGATATTGGTATTGCCCGCGAGTTGGTGATGCCGGCACTGAACCTGGCCATGGTCAGTTTCGTGAGCATGATGCTGACGGCCAGAAGTTTTGCCGCAAAAAATGGTTATGATATCGACCCGGATAAAGAATTCAGGGCCTTGGGCATCGCCAATATCGCTTCTGCGCTGTCTCAGGGATTTGCCGTGAGTGGCGCTGACTCCCGCACAGCGGTGAACGATGCCAGTGGCGGCAAGACGCAATTGGTGTCGCTTATTGCGGCGCTTATCATAGGGGTGATTGCCTGGCTGTTTACCGCACCACTGGCCTTTATTCCCTCGGCGGCGCTCGGGGTGGTGCTCGTGGTGGCCTCCTGGTCGCTGCTCGACCTTAAAACCTTGTGGAAGCTCAGAAAGCGCGATCAGAGGGCGTTTTTACTGGCCATGACCACCTTTGTGGCCGTGCTGCTGATTGGGGTTATTCCGGGGATCACCCTGGCGGTATTGCTGGGCTTGTTCCAGTTTTTGCAGGTGGTGATGCGCCCGAGCGATCAATGCCTTGGGCTCGATGCCAAGGGGACGCTGAGAAGCCTGGATGGCAGTGATAAAGCCGTGGCCGTGCCTGGCGTGTTTATTTACCGATTTAATTCACCACTGACGTACTTTAACGCCAGTTATTTCAAGCGACGTATCCTCGAGCGTATCGCCGCCGAGCCTGAAACGCCGGAGTGCGTCATTATTGATGCCGTGCCCTGTTTTACTCATCCAGACATCAGTGTGATGGCCATGCTGTCGGACTTGTATGCGTTGCTTAAACGAAGGCACATCCGGCTGATTCTGGCCGGGCGTAAAAGACAGTTGTTGTCCTGGTGTGAGGCGCAGGGCATACCGACAGGTGAAGGGGGGCTGCTTATCCGCTCGGATCTCTATCTTGCCCTCAAGATGAGTCAGTTGTACAAGCAGGCACTGGCGGATGGTCAGGCGCCGGTACTCAAGCGACCAGTGGATTTGGATTTGGTGCTGGAGCACAGTCACCTGTAATAAAAAAGCCCCGGTAAACCGGGGCTTTTTTATTACAGGATTAATCTCTGCCAAGCATATCGCAAGGGATAAGCCCTTGATAAAAATAATATCCGGCAGGACCCAATCCAAGACTCAGTGCGCACCAGAGGCATTTTTGCCCCTGACTGATTTTGGCTTCACTGCGTATCGCCTTGTATCCGAACAGGCAATGCAGTGCTACCAAGAGCAACATCAGCAACAAGATGGTGATTTCCATATACTCAATACCTTAAAACAAGTCCGTTAAGGTGACGCTTCTTGCGTTTTCCCCAAAATAACACCGGGTTCCATTTTTTTTATCGCTTTAATTTACCTGACGATGTACGTATTTGCCAGTACACAAACTCATCGCCGTCGAACCTTTTTGCCGGCGAAACGCCAATTTTTACCTGAACCCTGGATTCGCCGATTAAAATTGTAGCCATTTTGTCTTGGAAGAACCAATGGCAATAGCAGATTTGCGGATAAGATCCCCGTTTGGTCAAAAGCTTGCGCTTGGCTGATGCAAAAGGGCGTTACGTTCAGCAAAAGGCTGATTCTCAAGGCAAGCAGGCTTGAGTCGGCCAACGCGCAGGCGTTAAGGCACAGGCAAGACCTTGCTCGCCTAGGAGCGGGGTTGTCAGTCTTCGTCAGTGGTAGAGGGAAGCTCGCTGTCCAGTCTCAGGATCAGCCCCAGCTGCCCCAGATGTTTCTTTTCTCGCTTAAGGTCTTTCAGCAACAGGTCAACCCTGGCACTTTGCTCGGGGATAACCGCCAGCTCATTGGTATCCAGGACTGAGCAGCTCAGGCGCAGCGAGCGTGCAACCCGGCCAAGGTTAACCAGCACCGCCAGACGCAACAAACACAACAGCTTTACCAGCACTTCACGGCGGCCGTCGGGCAGGGCATTGATATGATCAAACTGCGGCTTTTTACACTGGTTACCAATCAACATGGCCAGATCCTGTTGCAAGTCCTGACTGAAACCGGGGAGGTCGCTGTTGGCGATGATGTAGGCCCCGTGCTTGTGATAAGCGCGGGAATTGATGTGAATACCGATTTCATGCAATGAGGCTGCGTAGGACAAGAGTCGGGCGAAGGGGCGGATTTGCCAGCTGTCGGCCACGCCGTCAAAGAGGGCCATGGCGGTGTTGCGCACCCTGGCGCCATGTTTGGTGTCCACATGATAGAGGTTGGCGATGCTCTCTACCGTGCGGTGCCTTATGTCCTGTGACTGGTCTATTTGGGCAAGTTCATAGAGCACGCCTTCGCGCAGTGCTGCAGGTGTCGGCTCCAGCTGCTCTATGGCCAGCCGTCTGAAAAAACTGATCAGAATCGCAAGCCCGGCAGGCACCAGAGTGATGCGCTTTTTATCAATATTGGCAAATTGCAGCGCATCGACATGACCTGCCTGTACCAACTTAAGCTTCAGCTCTTTTAATCTGGCGAGGGTAACTGTCTCGTCGCCAAAGCTCTCCAGCAGTGCTTCGCAAATGGCCTTGACCGAGCCTGAGCTGCCCAGCACCAAATCCCAGCGACCGTCGAAATACTCTTTTGAGAGCGATGAAAACTGTTTATCGGCCGCGGCTTGGGCAGCGCGAAAGGCACTCAGGGAGAGAACGCCATCGGCAAAGAAGCGTTCGTTGTAACTGACACAGCCACAGCGAAGGCTTGAGAGCATCACAGGTTGATTCTTTTCACCAATCACCACCTCGGTGGAGCCGCCGCCGATATCGATAACCAGGTTATGCCTGGCGAGCACCTGACTTTGGGCTATGCCCGAATAGATAAGTCGGGCCTCTTCGTGGCCTGAGATCACCTCGATGGGATAGGGGATCACCGTCAGTGCGGCTTTTAAAAATTTATCACGGTTGCGGGCGACTCTCAGGGTGTGGGTCGCCACCAGTCGTACCTGGGTTTCACACAAGCCTGAAAAGCGTTGACTGAAATTTCGCAGGCACTCCAGACCCCGGGCTATGGCCTCATCGGAGAGGTAGCCTTCCGGGCTGAGACCCTGCGCCAGCTGTACCTGCGCTTTTTCTTTATGCAGAATTTGCAAACTGCCGTCTTGTTCACGGGCAATCATCAAATGGAAGCTGTTCGAGCCCATATCGATAGCAACGAAGTGTCGCTGGTTTGATGATGACAAGCTGTTTTCTCCCTCGTGGATCAGCTGGCGACCGGCAGATCCCTGTTATCGTCATGTTCCGCCAGGGCCGCTGACTCACTCTCCAAGGCTGCTGCCTCGGCTTCGATACGCGCCTTGAGGAGTTTTTCATATTGGCAAAGATACTGATATATCGCCAATTGGGAGCGTACTTTACGTTTATTTCCCCGGTGGCGGTAGGGGTTGCTCTGCTCTTTGTTGATAATTCGCGCCTTGGTATTGTCCGACAATTGCAGTGCCAATATGTCCATCACCATTTGCTTGAGGTGGGGGTCATAAATGGGGGTGGTCACTTCAATACGGCTGTCGATGTTGCGGCTCATCCAGTCAGCAGAGCAGAGGAAGAGTTTATTTTCTCCACCGGCATGGAACAGCATGACCCGAGAGTGCTCGAGGAACCTGTCGACGATGCTGATGACGTCGATATTGTCACTGATCCCGGGGATTTCGGGCACCAGTGAGCACATGCCGCGAATGATCAGGCGAATCTTCACCCCGGCCATGGAGGCATCGTACAGCTTACCGATAAGCTGCTCATCCACCAGGTTGTTGAGTTTCAATGTGATGCCTGCCTTGCCGCCCATACGGGCATTGAGGATTTCATCGTCAATCAATGAAATCAGCTTCTGACGGGCATCAAAGGGGGAGACAATCAGGTGCTTGAAGTTGTCTCGGCGGTAGGGATGTTCGATTAAATCGAAAACCTGCTCAACCTCACGGGCAATTTCCTGATTGGCGGTGAACAGGGACAAATCCGTGTACACCTTGGCGGTGCCTTCGTTGAAGTTACCTGAGCCCACATGGCAGTACAGGCGGCTTTCACCATGCTCTTCACGGCCTATCAGGCAAAGTTTGGAATGCACTTTAAGGCTTGGGATCCCATGGTGCACCTTAACACCGGACTCCGCCAGAATCCGGGCCCATTCGATATTGTGCTCTTCATCAAAACGGGCTCTGAGCTCAATTACCGCCGTCACCTGCTTACCGTTTTTCACCGCATCAATCAGCGACTGCATCACCCGGGACTTTTTAGCCACCCGATAGAGATTGATCTTGATGAATTTGACCGCAGGGTCGAAGGCCGCCTGACGCACCAGCTCGGTAAAATGCGAAAACTTGTGGTAGGGGTAGTTGAGCATGATGTCGCCGCGGGCGATAGCATCAAAGCTGTTGCCGCAGCGCTGAAAACCGGCGCTGTCCAGGGCGGCCAGTTTATCGTTTTCAAGATACTTGCGGCCGGGGTTGGGGAAGGCGATAAAGTCTTTAAAGCTGTGATAACGGCCACCGGGTACCAGGCACTCCGTGGAGCTGATCCCAAGCTGCTCTTTAAGCATCACCAACATATGCTCTGGCATGTCTTTGTCATACACCAGGCGCACCGGCTCGGCGGTGAGGCGCTTTTTCAGGCCACGGGTCATTTTTTCCAGCTGACTCTGGTCCAGCTCATCAATCACATCAAAGTCGGCATCGCGGGTCAGTTTCATCGAATACGCATCTATGCTCTCGTACTCGAAAAACGGCGAAAAGAGGTCGTCCAGGCAATGACGAATGATGTTATCGAGCAGGATAAGATGCTTTTTGGCCTTGGATTTTTCGGTAGGCAGTTCAATAAAGCGGGGCACATTTTTGGTGGGCACTTCCACCAGTGCATACTGGCGCCGATCCTTACTGTGTAAGCACACGGCCAGGTAGGTGGCGTTGTCTGTGATGTGTTTGACCAGAGCACGATGGTTACTGACGATCAGGGGCGCAATGTGACGTTTTAACTGGTCGCGGAAGTGTAACTTAAGCCACTGGCTTTGAAATTCGCTCAGCTGAGACTCATTGATAAGCAGAATGTTGCGCCTGACCAGCTCGCGCATCAATTCGCCGTAAATGGTATCGAATCTCTCCTGCAGGGTAAGCACCCGGGTTTGAATTTTTGCCATCAGATGGCGACTGTTGTTGCGGCCATCCTGCAGACTGGAGAGCAGAATCCCTCTGCGCACCGAAGCGACCCGTACCCGGAAAAATTCATCCATATTACTGGAAAATATCCCCAGGAACCGTATGCGTTCTACCAAAGGGACCGCGGGATCACAGGCTTCCTGCAGCACACGTTCGTTGAAAGACAGCCAGGAAAGCTCCTTGTCGATAAACATCTTGTCTGTATTGGGAGACACTCGAAAACTCCTTTGAGCGTGTGATGCAGCCATGCCAGCGAATGTCGTCTGGGCCAGCACACAATATCAGCCATTTGTCATGCTGGGAACCCGGGGCGCCACCGAAATTAAATCAGAAACAAGTGATTGGCATTATTGAAAAATAATAGCCCAGCCGCTGAGATTACTTCAAAAATATGTCAGATTTATGACCCGTGCCCTCTGGTCATCAGCCAGTGGCCCTCGGTCATCTCAACACGTGGGACGCGCCGTCATGGCCCCCCTTTCTTAAACGTAATAGGGGCTTAATTTTCACCCGTAACGAGGCCTTTGGCTTTTCAGTCGGTGGCGTTTTTGCTACCTTGGACGGCTTTTTTATTGGCTTGGAGAAATCGGGTGTTTGCAGGATTTGACTATGGCAGTGCCAACTGCGCCCTGGCGGTCTGTGAAGGGGACGCAGTGCGTCTGCTGCCCATCGGTGACGCAGGTGGTCAGTATCTGATGTCCGTGGTGTATGCGCTGGATGTCAGCTTTATCACCGAGGCCTTGTGCCAGCGCTTACCCGACACGCAGGCCAGGGCGCTGATGCAAAAACGGGGCGCAGAGCTTGCCCGCGCCAGACGTATGCGTCAGGAGCTGGATTTAGCTGCAACAGACGATACTGTATTCATCGGCGAAGCGGCCTTAAATGCCTATCTGGATACCCCTGAAGAAGGCTTTTTTGTGCGTTCCCCCAAGTCTTTTTTGGGCGCAACCGGCCTGCGCCCGGAGCAGGTGGCCTTATTTGAGGACATAGTCACCCTGATGATGCTTGAGGTGAAAAGCCGCGCCGACGCCTTGCTGCCATCGCCTCTGACCCACGCCGTTATCGGACGGCCGGTTAACTTTCAGGGGATTGGCGGTGAAGACGCCAATATTCAGGCCCAGCGTATTCTGGAAACGGCAGCCATGAGAGCGGGCTTCACCCAGGTGTCTTTCCTCTTTGAGCCCCTCGCAGCGGCATTTGATTTTGAGTCGTCACTCGAAGCAGATAAGCGGGTATTGGTGGTGGATGTGGGCGGCGGTACCACAGATTGTTCTTTGGTGACCATGGGGCCCGGTAAGCGCGGCCAAACAGAGCGCAGTAACGACTGCCTGGGGCACAGTGGCCAGCGTATTGGCGGTAACGACCTGGATATCGCCCTCGCCATGGAATGCCTGATGCCCCATTATGGTCTCGGTGATATGTTGAGCACGGGTAAACCCATGCCAAGGCAACTATTCTGGCAGGCGGTGGCCATTAATGATGTGGGCGCGCAGCGCGACTTCTTTTCTCTTGGCTATGCCACGACCTTAAAGGAGCTTAGAAAAGACGCCACCAACCCAGATGCTCTGGACCGCCTGGCAAAACTCAGACGAGACCAGCAGCATTGCCAGTTGGTGAAATTGGCTGAGCTTGCCAAAATCGACCTCAGCGGTGTGGACTCGACTGAGGTTGAGCATCCTGATGGCGCACACACAAGTGTTGCCGTTGACGCCTTTGGTCAGGCGATAGCGCCCTTGGTGCTGCGCATTGGCGAGCTGATGAAATCCACTGTTGGGGATGAGGCCGCCCCGGATCTGATTTATGTCACCGGTGGCAGCAGCCGCTGTCCGCAGGTGGCAAACAGTATTGCGGCCGTATACCCCGGTATCGAGGTGGTGCAGGGCGACAGCTTTGGTTCAGTCACCGCCGGGCTTGCCCGTCGGGCGGCACTGGAATTTGCCTGATTAAGGCGTTAAGGAGGCGATATGAATATTTCTTGGATGAAAAGCACCCTCTTATTGGGTGTTGCCACCCTGGGGCTTGCGGGCTGTGGCGATGACGTAGGCAAGGTGAGCCTGGGGCTTTTTACCACCAAGGATGTGGTGATTGACGCCAGGCAAGATCCCAAGGTGCCCGGCGTGACCTGTCACATCAGCCGGGTGGAGGCGGATTTATCGCTGGCCGACCCTTCCGATATGTCTATCTCCTGCCGTCAGACAGGGCCCATTCTGGCATCTCAGATTGCCGCCATCGACAAGAGCAAAAACGGTGAAGTGGTGTTTTCAAGCTCCCTCAGCGTGCTGTTCAAAACCCTGAAGGTACGCCGCATTTACGATGCCGGCTCCCAAACCCTGATGTATCTGTCTTACTCGACCAAGGAAACCTCAGGCAGCCACAAGCATTCGCTCTCAACCGTGCCCTTGTATGGCACCCAAGCCTGGCAGTCCGGTGCGATGAACAGCCCGTCACCGGGGAACTGATTAACCCATGAGAAGCTCTGTTGCAGGCATATACTGATGTGATGAAGTGACAGACATGAAAAGAGTCCGCAGCTGACACTGCGGACTCTTTTTTTTCAGGGAGATGATGGGTTAACTGAGGAAATGCCCAAGGCTCCTTCAATCAATCATCCGGTTACTCTTTCGCGTCCCGGGCCATAACCTCATTGAAACGCGCAAACCCGGCGCTGAGATCCTCAATCAAATCTTCCGGGTCTTCCAGACCGATGTGCACACGAATAAGGGGTTTGCTGCTGTCCCAGCGGGTGGCCGAACGAATGTTGTGTATCCCGGTTACTCCAAGGATAAGGCTCTCAAAACCGCCCCAGGAAAAGCCCATCTTAAAGTGGCTCATGCCTTCGACCATGGCGGTGACAGCCTCCACCGTCCCTCGCTTTAACACGAAGGAAAAGAGCCCGTTACTGGCAGAAAAGTCCCGTTTGAAAAACTCATGGCCGGGACATTCTTCAAATGCGGGATGGCGCAGGTGGTCGACTTCCGGGCGGGTCTTGAGCCAGTTGGCCACGGTGAGCGCATTTTTTTCGTGCTGTGCCATGCGCACGCCCAGGGTGCGAAGACCGCGTGCCGCCAGGTACACGTCATCGGGTGAGGTGGTTTGCCCCAGAAGGTAACTGTGCTCACGCAGTTTGTCCCAGTATTGCGCGCTGGCGGTGGCCGTGCCCATCATCACATCTGAGTGGCCGACGATGTATTTGGTGGCCGCCTGAATGGAAATATCCACGCCGAGCTCGAAGGGGCGGCTGTTGATGGGGGACGCCCAGGTATTGTCGAGGATCACCACCAGGCCGTGTTCATGGGCGATGCGGGCGATGGTAGGCACATCCTGAACTTCCATGGTGATGGAGCCCGGGGACTCGACAAAGAGCACCCTGGTATTGGGGCGGATTAAGGCCTCAATATCGGCGCCAATCAAGGGATCGTAGTAGGTGGTTTCAATACCGTAGCCCTTGAGCACCTTGTCACACAGATCCCGGGTCGGTTCGTACACGCTGTCGACCATCAGCAGGTGATCGCCTGCCTGAAGAAAGGCCAATAAGCTGGCTGAAATGGCAGCCGCGCCACTGGGATAAAGCGCGGTGCCCGCACCGCCTTCAAGCTCGGCAATGGCGGCCTGAAAGCCAAAATGGGTTGGGGTGCCGCGGCGGCCATAAAACATTTCCCCATTGTGTTTGTTTTTGGCGGCATGGCGCATTTCGTCCATGGTGTCGAACACTATGGTGGAGGCGCGAAACACGGGTGGATTGATCACCCCTTTGCTGTATTTCTTTTCGCGGCCAAGACTTACGATTTTCGTGGCGGTTTTCATGGGTTTATCTGACATGCTGCGTCCTGCCCCTGGAATGAGAATTTGGCCATCTTACCATATAGATGGCTAAATTGAACCGAGATACTCTCCCTTTGACGACCGGCTCAGGGAAGCTTTTTCATTGCTGCCTGAATGGCGGGCTGTAGCGCAAGCAACCTGGGCTGTTTGCTGCCTGAGACACCAAACAGCAGGGCACTGAAAAATGCCCGGCGGTTGTGGCGCTCAGCAAGGCCCGTATTGGAGGCAAACGCCTTGTCCCAACTGTCGATATGGACAGGCGTGGTCCACGTCGTTAATTGGCTCTGCCAAAAGTCTTCCGGGATATCATCCCTTAACATGGCGTAGAGCACAGGACGGGCCAAACGCTCCGGCTCGCCATATACATAGAAATGTCCGGTTGGACTGAGCTGGCGTTGCAACGATTCAATCAGCTGCACCACGGATGTTGGTGACAGCGACGGATTGAGGATGAGTTGCAGCAGCAAATCGGCGCTGTGTGCCACCTGATGGCGCCAACCGAGATTTTCATCGAAGCCCCGATAATCCTGGATACCCGCCATGGTATCCGCGGCCAGCTTTATGAGGGCGTCCCGCTCAGAGGACTCAAGAAATGGGCTCACCCTGTCGACTCTGGCGACTTCCGACAGGGTCAGTATGGCAAAGGGAAGGTAGACACCATCTGGGTCATTTCTCCTCTCCCGCACATCTTTGGAGAGCTTTGTATAAAGGCCGTTCACCGTCTCTTCTTTAAGGGCGCTTGCCCTCAGCCACTGGCTTAATCCACTGAAGGCGACGGAATCTCGAAGCTCGGGGTCGGCTTCAGCAAGGCAGCTGAAGAGCCGCATTGCCATGGCATCCCGTTCGGTATCAGGCAGCTCAAACGCCGTGCTTGCGAGGGTCAATAGTCGTGACGTGGGCCAGTTTGCATCAACGCAGGGAGCGTGTGGCCGGGATAACTGTGCGTTTTGAACTGTGGCCTGGACGCTGCTTGAAAAGGCTGCCACACCGAGCAGGGAAGTTAAGGCAAGAGCCTTCACCCCATGTTTGATGCGTGTTTGCGTAACAGTGGCGACATGTGAGGCGGTGTTTTTGTCCGTACTTTTCATTATGCGTCCCTGAAAATCCCTTAAAGCTTTTACCCGGATGAATACATCATCCTTCACGATGCAAAAGCTACAAGAGTGGCGTGAACAGGGCAAGGTTTAACCTGCTTGCCCTCACTGTGGCTCAGTCATTCAGCCAATTGAGCGTGTTTGGTTTCAGTCAAAGTGCAGAGTCAAGCGGCATGGAGACGGAAATGCGAACACCGTCGTTACCGGTAAGGTTTTCAGCCTTGATATCGCCGCCGTGAAATCCGGCAATCAGCCGTGCAATATACAAACCCAATCCGAGGTGCGGTTTGTTGTCCTGTCCCGGAGGCCGCACAGTGACCATGGAGTCAAAAATGCGCTCTGCCATGTCCTCAGGCAGCAGCGGCCCCTGATTGACAACGCAGAGCTTGAGCCTCTTGTGGCTGTGACTCACGCTGATATTGATGGGCGTACCCGGTGTCATAAATTCCAGCGCATTGCTTATCAGCTTATCCATGAGCTGCGCCAGATACTCGGGCACGCCGCGCACCGGGTAGTCTCCCTCTTCAATCGTCAGCGCCAATGCAACGCCTGGGTAGGTGATTTGGTAGCCCTGAACACAGCCCTTTATCACCGCCTTGGCATCGAAACGTACCTTGTCGGATTGAGACAGTGACTCTTCCAAACGGGTGGCTTCACTCATGTTGGCAAGAATGAGGCTTAAGCGGCTTACGCCTTCCTGGGCGCGATCGACGTACTTTTGCCTGTCATCCCCAAGACTCAGCATAGAGAGATGCTCCAGGCTTGAGCGCACCACGGCCACGGGCGTTCTCAGCTCGTGGCCCAAACGGGACGACATATTCTCCAGATAATGGGTGTATTGGGATAAACGCTGCACCATGCCCGCCAATGAGCGCGACAGGTCACCGATTTCATCCAGCGACTGCGACGGACTGATGCTCGCCTTGACCCGGCCCTGGGCATCGATGGCGCTCTCTGCCTGATCCCGGAGATTACGGATACGGCTTGAGATATTGGAGGCAAAGAAAAACAGTGCCAGCGTGCCCATGCTCATAATGGTCAGGATCACATTGAAGAGCTTTTCCAGCGCACGGTTTCTTAAGGTGCGGATCCCATGGGTGGTTTCTTCGGCCACCACGGCGCCCATCACCTTATCATCAATCCAAATGGGACTTGCCGCCGCCAGAACCACGGCCTTGTTGTCCGGGGTCAGGCGCCAGGTGCTGCCGGGCTTGCCGGAGAGTGCCCGTTGAATGTGGCTGCCTTCGAGCTCAGTGGAGTCCTGCAGGCCGTCGATAAAGTCCTCAGGCGGCTTGGTGAGCACCCGGTAGTAAAGCGGGTAGAGATACTCCTGAACCCAATGCTCAAAGGCGCCTTCGGGGCGTTCATTCCCTATAGCCTTGGTCCAGATACTGTCGCTGTTTTTAATGTCACCGGAGCGCGCCAGCACCCGGCCGTGCCTGTCCACCACCCAGATACGGGCGCTGTTGTGCCCCATACCTTTGATGATGGCTTCAATTTCCGGAGAGGGCACAAGTACAGTCCCCAGATTATCGGGGCTGTCGGTACGGGAGGTGCCCGTTATCCCCACCAGCTCGCGAGTCTTGGGACTGTTGACATCGTGGAGGGCAAAACTGATTTTGCCCCCCAGCATCTCCAGCGGGATCCTGAGTTCAATATTGTAGCCCTGAGCTGTGGTGTGCCATTGCCCCTGAATCCGCACTTCCGGCAGCGCCGGTAAACTGAGCTGAGGGTCGGCGGGCAGTTCGAACGCGTTTACCCAGCCATCTTTCTGGGTTGCCACCACATAGCGGTGGAAAAAATTGCTGCCATCGAGGGTGGCGATGGCCAGATGATCGTTTCTGTCCACCCTCAGGCTGTTGCGGCCGCGATACACAGGTGCCGGATCAGTGACTTCAAAAAAGGCATACAGGTAATTACCATACCGGCCAATCATGTGATTGAAGCTGAGGCTGCTTTGTGAGCCTCTCATGAGCTGCATATCTGCGCCATAGTGCATTGCCTTGCTGCGGTAAGGCTCCCAATCATCCAGTTTTCCGTCGAGCTGAATGGGGCCCGACAGCGGGTGGGCATAGAGATCTTTGCGTTTTTCCACCTGGGATAAAAAGCTCGCCTGACTGTCGAACAGCCTCGGGCGCTCGTGCAGGGCTGTGGCCAGCGCCTGGGTGGTACCTTCAAGGGTACGTTCCTGGCCGTGACGCAGATACTTTTCCATCTCCCACACATATTGGTAGCCAAGCCAGGGCAGGCACAGCAAAAACAGCGAGAGAATAACGACTTTGGCACGAAGGCCCAGTGGCAGACGGATCATGAACTCTGGCTGTCCCAGCGATAGCCCATGCCATAGACGGTGTCTATGCAATCAAACTCGGCGTCGGCAGCGATGAACTTTTTGCGAATGCGCTTCACATGGCTGGTGATGGTGCTGTCATCCACATAGATTTTGGCTTCCTGCATCAGCTCGGTGCGGCTTTTCACATGGCCGGGGTGACGGGCGAGGGCGTGCACCATCCAAAATTCGGTTACCGTCAGTTCAATAGGCTCATCGCGCCAGTACACCTGAATCCGGTTGGCATCTATGGTCAGGTGTCCGCGGGTCAGCAGATTATCCGGTGTGGACGGTGCCTTGAGCTGCTCACAGCGGCGAAACAGGGCGGCCAGCCTTGCCAGCAGATGTGGAAAGCTGACTTCCTTGGACAAATAATCATCCGCACCCAGCCGAAGGCCGGTCACCGTATCAAAATCACTGTCGCGGGCGGTCAGAAAGATTATGGGTAAGGTGGGCGACAGGGCTCTCAGTCCCTGGCACAGGGTAAAACCGCCATCGATTTCATCCCCAAGCCCAATATCAATGATGGCCAAATCCGGCAGCCGGGTTTGAAACGCCAGCATGGCATCGGGACGATTGGCAAAGGTTTGCACCAGATACCCATGGGACTGGAGCACATCTTTGTAGTTTTCGCGGATGGCGGCTTCATCTTCGACGATGGCAATTCGTTTCATGGCGTGACTCAATACAGCGGGCGCGAGGCCAATTTTGCAGGGGCTAATTCAATCTATGGCTGACTATACAGCAATTTAGCCCCATTGAAAGTCTGGGGCTATGATTGCCATTTTGTTGCCACAATTGATAGGCAAAGCGCCATTTTTACTCCCCTTGATTGCCACGAGCGGGGGGTTAAATAAGTCCATCACCAACAGGCCGGGGTGTCCGGCAGTCCAACAAGGAATGATGACTTATGAAAACCCAATTACTCGCTTCTGTTATTTCTCTGGCGCTGATTGCCCCTGCTGCCAATGCCGCCGAGCGCGACCATAACGAAGAACTTGTCGGTTTGGGCTCAGGTGCCCTGATTGGCGCTGCCGTGGGTGGACCCGTAGGCGCCATCATAGGCGCCTTTGCCGGTGGCATTATCGGAAAATCTGTCGGGGATGACGAAGAGATTAAGGACCATAAGCTGGCTCTCGCCACCCAGGATGCCGAGATTGAACGCTTGGCGCAAAAAAGTGCCAATTATGATGCCCTTGCCAGTGACTATGCCATCACCCGTGCCCAATTAAATACCCTGCAAACGGCCCGTGAGGCCAAACTGACCGAGCTTACGCTGGGGCTCAACGTACAGTTCAAAACCGGCTCGTCGGAGATTGAGCCGCATTTTCAAAACCAACTGCAGGCCGTTGCCCGGGTCATGGAAGCCCAGCCTGACTTGGTTATCGATTTGAAAGGTTTTGCCGACCGTCGCGGTGCCAGTGACTACAACCAGGCCCTGTCTGAGCAGCGCCTCGCCAATGTGAAAGCGTATCTCGTCAGTGCCGGTGTGGCATCAGACAGACTCCAGGGAAAGGCCTATGGCGCCACAGCCCCCCTCAGTGCTGATGCGGGCTTTGAAAGTAACTTTTTTGACCGGCGCGTGACCCTCGAACTGGTCCCTGCAGACACCAGTATGGCTGCAACACACTGATATAAAGCAACGACTGGTCATCCCATGGCACGGGCAACGAATAATATGAAGGATAAAAAGATGATGCACAGGCAAGGGAACAGGATGCCTGCAGTGAGGCAGAAATCAGGCCTGACGGCGCTGGCTGTGATGGCACTGCTGTCAGCTCCGGGGACGGTGATTGCCAGCGATGCCAGCCGGGCACAGCCTGTTAGCTTGGCAATGGAAGGGGCAAGGCTGACTGCGGCGCCGGGCGATATCATCGCGCCTGGCCATGGCGGCGAACTGGTGTTTGATGATGGGGGCTCGGAGCGAGTCAATCTTGCCCTCGACACCCGCTATGTGGTCAAGGTCAGTGCCTTTGTCAGCCGGGTCACTGTCTCTCAAACCTTTAAAAATCACAGCAATCGGGTGATAAACGGCCAGTATCGTTTTGCGCTGGCGCCCGAAGCAGCCGTGAGTGGTATGCGCCTGCAAATTGGCGAACGCCAGATTGAGGGGGACATTCAGGAAAAGGCCCAGGCCGAGCGTGTGTTCCAGCAGGCCAAACAGGAGGGTAAACGCGCAAGTCTGGTGAGCCACAGCGAAAGCAATCTCTTTTCGACCCGAATTGCCAACTTCATGCCCGGAGAGACCCTGACTGTCAGTGTTGATTATCAGGAGGTTCTGCGCCCACAGGCGGGGCGGATTGAGCTCAGGATCCCGACGGCACAAACCCCAAGATATGGGGCCTCAACTGAGACGCCGCAGCTTTTGCCTTCTTCCGAACCATTTGACGAAACCAGCAATCATTGGCGGTCAGCGGCAGGCTTCTGGCCCGGCACCTCGACCGAGGCGCACGTTGAGATGCCAGCACCGACGCTGTCGCTTTCGGCCAGTATCTTTGGCTTTGCGGTATCCGCCATCGAGAGCCCAACCCATAGTCTGTGTGAGCAAAATTATCGCGATGGCGGCTGGCAGCTGTCCCTTTGCCCCGATTCCGAGGCCGACAGGGATTTGCTGCTTTCCTGGTCGGTTAATGAGGGCACTGAGCCGGTTGCGGACTTTCTGGTGCAGCCGGGTTACAGCTATCCCGCGCCTTTGGGAGTCACGAATACCGGGGATGACAATGGGCTGGGCGAGAATCGCCAAGTCGCATTCGCCCGGGGTGACTATAGCCATGGTCTGGTGGCCTTTATGCCGCCGCAACCATCCATGGCCAATCGTCTGTCGCGGGAGCTGGTCATGGTAATTGATACCTCGGGCTCCATGGCGGGAGACTCCATGGTGCAGGCCCGGAGTGCCCTTATCCACGCGCTGGGTGGTCTGGGGCCACAGGACAGGTTCAATATCATCGCATTTTCCAATGACGCAAGGCCGCTTTGGGCGGACGCCCAACCGGCAACGGCGTTCAATCTGGGTGCGGCGCAGCAATTTGTACGCAGTCTCGAAGCCGATGGTGGCACCGAGATGGCGTCAGCCCTTGAGCTGGCTCTAAAAACGCCTTCCCCGGTAAACGCAGACACAAACCGGCTGCGCCAGGTGCTCTTTATCACGGATGGCGCGGTGAACGGGGAAGATGCGCTGTTTGGGTTGATTGAGCGCCGTCTTGGCCAGTCGCGGCTTTTCCCCGTGGCAATAGGCGCCGCGCCAAACGGTTATTTCATGAGCCGTGCCGCTGCAGCAGGTCGTGGCAGCTTCACCTTTATCGGTCATGGCGGTGAGGTGGCTGAGAAAATGAATCAGCTCCTCAGCCGTATTGAGCACCCGGTAGTGAGCGACCTTTCCGTGACCTGGGCGGATGGTCGCCCCGTGGATTCAGTACCTGCCGCCTTGCCTGACTTATACGCAGGTGAGGCGCTGGGCCTGAGTGTGCGAAGTGCCCCGGACACCCTGATGCCCATTGTCGTCAGGGGAAATACCGACGGCCATATCTGGGAGCGCAAGCTGATGCCGCGACCCGTGCCCGGAGGCAGTGGTCTGGATCTTCAGTATGGCAAAGCCGCGGTCGATGACCTCGCCCGTCAAACCTTAACACCCACAGAGCGGCGCGCCGCGACCGTGGCGCTTGGGCTTGAATATCATCTGGTTACAGCCCACACCAGCCTGATTGCCGTGGATAGAACCCGGGTCTCAAACGGACAGGGTTTGGATGCCAGGCTGCCGGAAGCCACGCCCCATGGCTGGCAAGGTGGCAGGTTGCCACAAACGGCATCGGGCAGCTTTGGCTTATTGCTGAGCGGCAGCTTGCTTGTGCTCATCGCCATCTGCACTGTCCCATGGAGGCGGGATGATGAGCCGGTTTAGATTGGGGGGCAGACCCCGCAGGCACTGGCCGTTAATGCTGTTGTTATCGGGTGTTTTTCTTATGAGTTATGGAGGATATATGCAGGCAAAAGCCTTTCTTGCTCAATACTTAATTGCCAGTGCCTGGGAGCAGAGCCTGAAAGACGGCTTGCCCCATAAACCCTGGGGTTGGGCCGACACCTATCCCATCGCGAGCCTGACGCTCAGGCGTGAGGGTGAAAACAGTGAAAGCTTTTACATTCTGGCGGGGGCAAATGGTCGTAACCTGGCGTTTGCCCCAAGCTGGCTGGAAGAAACTGCGGCCCCGGGGGCCGGCGGCAATACCGTGATTGCAGGTCACAGGGATACACATTTTGCCATTTTGCGGGAATTGGCGCCCGGGGATGAACTGGTGCTTGAAAACATGCGCGGTGAGGTGCAGCAGTATCGGGTGAAATACACCTCTGTGGTATCGGAGCGAGAGTTATCCGTGCTGGAGCAAGTGACCGACAGACTAACCCTCATAACCTGTTACCCCTTTTATGGTCTCAGTGACAGGGCCGATGAGCGCTTTGTTGTGGTGGCAGAGCCGGACGAGCTTTGGGGTCGTCCGGACACGGTCGCCAAAGCGATGGTGGTTAGCCTGAGATAGGCATTACCCGATTGCGTCCGAGTCGTTTGGCTTCGTATAGCTGCTTGTCGGCGCTTTCAATCAGGCTTCTGGCGGTCATTTTGGGCTGCCACTGGGCCACACCGAAAGATGCGCTGATATTATCGATACGGGCATCTCTGCGTCTGTCTTTGAGGGTAAGCTTTTCCACACTGCGGCGAATGCCTTCTGCGAGCTGCCGGGCGATGCGCAGATTGGTTGAGGGCGCCAGTAAGGCAAATTCCTCGCCGCCGTAACGGTAGCACTTTACGCCGTCACGGCAGGATTCTGTGAGGCGTTTGCCCACCAGTTTCAGCACCTGATCGCCAAGCTGGTGGCCATAGTTATCGTTAAAGCTTTTGAAATGATCGATATCGCACAGGATAAGACAGCACCCATCCGGCGCCTGTGCCAGTAAGCCAGCAAGATCGGCATCGAACGCCCGCCGGTTCAGGCATCCCGTGAGCGCATCGAAAAAGATGTCTTTTTCGCTCTGGGCCAGCCGGAGTTTGAGGGTGTCGATTTCTTGCTGGGCTTTGGCAAGCTGACCGGTAAAGTAGCTGGTGGACTCGCGGATGGCATCGGATTCTTTCACCAGATTACGCACCAGATTCAGCACCTGCTCAATACTCAGGGTCTCATTATCTATGCGTTCCAAGCGTGAAAAATTGGCGTCGATTTTCTGCTGAAATGCGGTGGCATCCAGATTGGTGTCTTTCAGCTGGTTGCCAAGCTCTGTTGCCATGGCTTCGAGGTTCTGGCGCATGTCCCGCACATCAAGCGCGACAGGATCGGCCAGATGTTGCCGATACAATAGCTCGCCACTGACCGGGGGCAAAGTGTGGTACTGGGCAACCAAATCATCCAGCGCTTTGTTGAGCTCGGGTTGCTGCTCTCCTACATAGGTGTACCAAAGGGCGTAGTTTGTGGGGGTGGTAGGGATTTGATGCTTAAGCATCAGCGGAACGGCCTTTTTCAAACGCCCTGCGGCGGTTTGCATAAGGTCGCTGGGTGCCATTTCTGGGGTCTGCGGCTTTTCGCCCATGGGCTGTTCCTACGACAATAGAGGAAGCGATAAGCTTATGATAGCCCTGAAGCCAGATGGTTGAAACCAAAGGTTTCACGCTTGGTGATGAAGCTCTATTTACCTGTGGGGAACCTGCGAGACTCACAGTCGGGATTCCATATTCAGCGGTAAGAGATTCACGTGGCGCAGTGCAAAGCTGGGCCCAGGGGATATCCCGGATGAAAGACAATGGGCAGCAAAAAGGCCCCGTGGGGCCTTGATGTATTCAATGCGATAACTCGTTCGTTAAAAACGGTAGCTGACCGAAATCATCGGGCCGATAAATCGGTAGAAAATATTGTAATCAGCAACTTTGATGTTTTCCGCGGACTGGGTTACATCCACATCAACTTTAAAATAGTTATAGGCCATAGACAGACTCCAGCTCTCGCCCAAATCGGCGCTGACACCTGCGCGAATGTCGGTCAGCGAGCCTTCAAGATCGTCCAGTTTGATGGCGAAATACTGCCCATGGGCAGAGAAGCGCCAGCCGGGAAAAAACTCATAATGACCAATCAGGCCAATATCCGGCAAGGGCGCAGTGACATTGTTTTCTACAATGCGCGGAATGGGTCTTTGGCTGCACAGGTCGCCATCCAGTTCGGTGGCAAGGCAGGCGCCGATAGCGCCTTCAAACACCGACTCTATGAACATGGTGTGCAACCCCAGGGTAATCCCCAGGCTGTAATCGCTGCCTTGCAGCAGGTCATAGCCATAGCCGAGTCGAAGCACATCAATATTGAGCGTGGTATTGAGTTTGCCACCGGCAGTGACGACAAACACGGTATCGTCGATTTGCACCTGAAATGGGCGGGTGACGGCATTGGTTTCGGCGCTGCGATGTAGCCGCTTCCAGTCGAAGTAAAGATTGTGCCTGTCTGCAAAGGCGTATTCGAATTCGAGAAAGGGCAGGAACTGGTTTTCGGCCAGCTGCAGATCGCTCTCAAAATCCAGGCGAAAGTCCTTACCAATCACGGGATCGGTCACGTCTATGCTGGAATCAGACTGAGAGTAAAATCCACCGACCCTGAGGGTCATATCCTTGGCGAGCGCGCACTGGCTGAATCCTGCCAATGCCAGTAACAATAGGGTCGAAGTTGCCCGCATTGTCGCTCCTGAAATCTGGCTTTATCGTTATTATGTGGTTAGCTGTTACCCGGACGGTCAAGGTGGCGTACCTTGGCCGTTCTGGAGTTTAACCACAAAGGCAGAGGATTGTGAAATATTTGTTTGCAAAATTGTGAAAAACTTTGACCCTGAACAAAAAAGCACCCCGAAGGGTGCTTTTGTTCTCAAATTGAGTGTGGGTCTTCTTTATTGAACATCCCCAGTCGGATGCGGATAAAGTGCAGGATCTGCGATGCGATATCCACGTTAAGGCAAGACTCAAGGCCTTCAAATCCCGGCGAGGAGTTGGCTTCACATATCTTGTAGTGGCCATTGTCGAACAAAAGATCGATACCGGCCACATCCAGGTCGAGGATATTGGCTGTTTGGGTGGCCAGCCATTCAATTTCGGGAGTGACCTCGAAGGGCAGCGCCGCACCACCGGCACTGACGTTGGCTTTAAAGCTGTCTTCCGCAGCTCGGCGCTCGAAACAGCCCACCACACGTCCGCCAATGGTAAACACCCGCAGATCCCGTCCATGGCTGTTGGCAATAAACTCCTGCAGTATGATGTTGGCGTTTTTATTGGTGGCCTCAATCAACTGCATCAGGTCATCAAACTCACGTGGCTTGTGTGACAAAAACACGCCACTGCCCTGGGAGCCAGACAAGGTTTTGATCACCACAGGAAAGCCCAGATGGCTTTGCACCAGTTCAATATCCACCGGGAACTTCACCAGCATGGTCTTGGGTGTGGGCAGATTTTTCTCGGCAAGCAACTGCTGAGAAAAAAGTTTGTCCTTTACGGTTTCAATGGCACGTGATGAGTTGAGGCTATAAACCCCTAAACGCTCCAGGTGGCGAATAATCGCCAGAGCAAAATAGGTGGTACCTGAACCCATGCGGGGGATAATAAAATCGGGCAGCTCAACCGGCTGCCCATTAAGCAAAATACTCTTGTTGTCTTCCCGGGTAACGGTCAAATCAAATTCATCCGGGGCATAGACCTGCAGATCTATGTTGTCCGCCTTGGCGGCGTCCAACAGACGTTGAATTTCGTACAGTTCGGGTTTGAGCTGAGTCGCGGTTTCCTTATATAAAATCCAGCCGCGCATTCAGATATTCGCCTTAAGCGTCATGGTGTGTCCTCGGGTTCCTCATCATCAGAAACCTCGTCATCGTCGATATCATCGAGTTCAATTTCAGCCTCAGGAGCAACTGCGGGGGCGTGGACTGTGCCAACGACCGCGTAGAAAGGCTTACCCTGAGCCAGCTTGCAATACTTTAACCAGATCTGCTCCAGTATGCTACTGGGCGGCTTGTTACCGCGCACAACATCGACAAATTGGGCCTCTTCGTCAGTCGATGGCAGGCGACTGCCGTCCGCGAGCGCTTTCATGGCCAGACCGTGACATTCCAACAATTCGGCTTCTTTGTTGGTAAAGTCTCCACTGCGGCGAAACCCCTTGGGGAAATTGGCATCGTCATAAAAGCGCCTTTGACTCAGAAAGCTCATCGGGGCCGACTCGGGCATACCCTGATAGATTTTACTGGCAACTAACTGTTCTGACATTGTCTTTTCCTTCCATACAACAAAAGCTGATAGCGATGATTACCTAAGCTGTGGGATAATTTGCAACTGGAGTATTGGCTAGTATCCTTGAATTAGGAATCAAAAAATTTTGGTCTTGTTGGTCAAAGAAATTTTATGGACACAGATCTGCTGAAAACCTTTTTGGAAGTTTCACGTACCCGCCATTTCGGAAAAGCTGCCGAAAATCTTTACCTTACCCGAAGCGCCGTCAGCTTCCGGGTGAAGCAGCTTGAAACGATCCTCGGCGTGGAGCTGTTTGAGCGCCAACGCAATAATATTCAGCCAACGCCAGCCGGAGAGCGAATGTTGAATCATGCCGAGGCTGTGCTGACAGCTTGGGAGCGCGCTAAGCAGGACGTGTCACTGAGTCGGTTGCAATCGACACAGCTGACCATAGGTGCCGGTCCTAACATCTGGGATGCTTTTTTACAGGGTAACCTGCAATCCTTGCACAAGGGCTTGCCAGGGGTGGCTTTACGAACCGAAGTTTTGCCCCAGAATGTGATGACCCGTCAGTTGATGGAGCGCACTCTGGATATGGCGATTTCCTTCGATCCACCCAAAATGGAAGACTTTGAGCAGATCCGTATTGGTGTGGTGCAGTTGTGGCTGGTGTCCAGTATAGGACCACTCAGTTTGCCGGAATGCCTGAAGCATCACTACATTAAGGTTGATTGGGGCACTGCCTTTAATATTCTTCACGCTCAGGAATTTGGCGATATGCCGCTGCCTGTGCTGCACACCAGTTCATCACGTATTGCGTTGGATTTTGTGCTTAACAACGGTGGCAGTGCATTTTTGCCGGATCACATGGTGAGCCCGTTTCTTGAACGTGGAGAGCTGTACCGGGTGGACGGGGCGCGTTCCATTCCGCGTAATGTGTATGTGGTTTATTGGTCTCAAAACGACAGGCTGGCTCAGATAGAGCGGGCTGTGAGTTTTTTGGCGCGGGAATCGGATGAAGGCGCCGAAGAGCTCAGCGCCTGAGTGCAAAGGGTCGCGTTACCAGAGTAAAGGTAGCAGGATGAAGGCCCACACCAGGGTACAGAGTGCAAGACTCATAAATACGGCTGCCGACGCTATGTCCTTGGCCTGACCCGAGAGGGGGTGGATTTCATCCCCGATACGGTCCACAACCGCTTCTATGGCAGAGTTCAGCAGTTCGGTGATGAGTACAATGAACACCGCCATGATCATCAATAATTTTTCAACCGTACTCACATCCACCCACAGTGCCACCGGCACCATCAAGCAGGCGAGTACCAGCTCCTGACGAAAAGCCGCTTCGTGCACCCACGCAGATTTTAAGCCTTTAAAAGAAAAGCCGGTCGCACGAATGATGCGTCTGACGCCATGGTTATTAGCCGGTTTCATGTTTTCCCCCAACATTGCCACCAAGCCCAATTGTCGGGCTCAAACATGGCCTAAGAGCAACGCCTTTATTCTGAAAGTTCAGCAAACTGAAAGTTCAACAAACAGAAGTTCAACAAACAGAAAGTTCAGCAAATTCGCGGCAGGCCATAAAAAGCCGCCAGTATAATGCAGCCATTGTGATAAAGACAGTCGGCCATGGTGGAGCGTGTCTATGTCGTAGCCTTGATGTGCTGGGGTCTTTTGCAGCAGGAGTCAGTCTTCAGGTTGGGAGGAGTGAAGGGCGGGCGGCAAATAGACTATAACTTAAGGGTGTGTATGCTTATCGCGCAGGGAGGCTGCGATGAAACACAGGCTCAAGTCCTATGGTACTTCCCACCGGGTCTATTCAGGGAAAGATGGCCTAACAGGCGGTATTGGTCCATGGATGCCGCATCATTTCTGTCGCGTTTTGTTGCTGTTGCCATACCTTTCGATGGCGTTGTTGTCGCCAGTTACAGCGACACCGTTGACGTTGATGACACCCCCCACGACCTTAAATGCGTCAAGCAGTGTAAATCAGCCAGAGAGTGTGGATCCCCTGGCGGGGCCACTGCAGCTGGCATCCAGCAAACCTTTGCCCTCAGAAGCCGAATTACCACGCTATCTTGTCAGCGAAAAACTCGATGGTGTCAGAGCCCGCTGGACCGGTAAAACCCTGATAACCCGCTCAGGGAATTTGATTCCAGCACCTGACTGGTTTATTGAGAACTTGCCTGTGGACCTGTTACTCGATGGCGAGCTTTGGGCGGGCAGAGGCAGTTTTGAGTGGCTCAGTGGACTTGTGCGTTCCCATGGACGAGAAGACGAGTGGCATCGGGTGCATTTTATGGTGTTTGACACCCCAAAGGTAGGTTTGGGATTTGCACAGCGCTACGCATGGTTGCAGGGCCGACTATCGGGACTGGGCCCGCCCGTGGTGCTGGTGGAGCAAAAGCGATTCCAGCGACTTGATGCACTCGATGTGCACTTCAACACTCTTACCGAACAAGGCGCTGAGGGGCTGATGCTGCACCGGGAAGATGCCGTTTATATCGATGGCCGTAATCCGCTGCTCATCAAACTCAAACCGCTGAGTGACGCTGAAGGACAGGTCATTGGCTATCGTCCGGGGAAAGGTCAATTTGAGGGCATGATGGGGTCGCTCCGGTTGCGACTTGCCGATGGCCGTGAGTTTTTGCTGGGCACAGGTTTTAGCCTCGACAATCGCCGTCATCCACCTGCCATTGGCGATTGGGTGACTTTTCAATATCATGGGCTGACTGAAAAAGGCCTCCCCAAGGGGGCGCGTTTTTTACGTGTTCGCCCGAAAGAATGAGTTTTACGGCGACCTGACGAGATGAAAATAAACATGAACAGTGCACCCGCTTCGATTTTATTTGTGTGTATGGGCAATATATGCCGCTCTCCCAGTGCCGAAGCTGTGTTTCGGCAGCGTGCCAGCAGGGCCGGACTGAATATGGAGGTAGATTCTGCCGGTACCATTGGTTACCACCAGGGAAAAGCACCCGATGGCCGTTCAATCAGGGCGGGTGAAGCGCGGGGTTATGACTTCTCCGGGATGCGGGCAAGACAGGTGCTGGACAGCGATTTCACGCGCTTTGACCTCATACTTGCCGCAGACAAGGATAACCTGGCTGAGCTTAAGCGCCGCTGCCCGGCTGAACATAGGCACAAGCTGAAACTCATATTAAGCTTTGGTGACACTGGGGCCGAAGAAGTACCAGACCCTTATTATGGCGGACATGCGGGGTTTGAACGGGTGCTGGACTTACTGGAACAAAGCAGTGATGCCTTGATAGCTGCCATTAAGGCGATGAAAACCAAATAAAAGAGGGCCATAAGGCCCTCTTTAAACTCATTAAGCATATTGTAGTGGAACTGGTCGCAAACACTTGCTCACCGGCCAAAGCATATTGCTCAGTTATTGTGGCGTTTACCTGAGCGGCGAAGCTTTTCGGCAGCCAGCTTCTCTTGACGCAGGGCTTCTTTTTCCGCGAGGATGCGTTCCACTTCGGCCTTTTCGATTTCCGCCATTGCCGGGGTTTCCAAACTCAGCAGCCCGAGCTTTCCGCTTCTGAATTCGTGCAGCAGCAACTCAGCGGCTTTGTGTAAGTCCACATAACCTCCACTTCGCAGCGCCCCCCGTTTGCGGCCAATGTCTTCCAGCAGCGCGACATCGTCATTGGACAGTTCATCGAGCTTATATCTGTCTTTCAGCTCGGCAGGATAAGTGTCACGGAAAAACGCGGCAGCAAAGAGCGCGACTTCTTCATATTCCATGGCGGTGTCTTTAATGGCACCGGTTACAGCCAAACGATAGCTGCTTGCCTCGTTATCCACCTTGGGCCACAGAATGCCGGGGGTATCCGACAGCACAATCCCGTTTTTGAGGTTAATGCGCTGCTGGGCCTTGGTGACCGCAGGCTCGTTACCGGTTTTGGCAATGACCCGTCCCGCGAGCGTGTTGATAATGGTGGACTTACCGACGTTGGGGATCCCCATGATCATGGTGCGTATGTCTTTATCGGCGCGGTCACGGTCGGGAACCAGTTTACGCACAAGCTCAGGAATGACGGTTTTCAGATGACCGGGCTGCAACGTGGTGACGGCCATGGCTTTCACCCCTTGTTCTTTTTCAAGGTGTGCTATCCAGGCTTCGGTGATAACAGGATCGGCGAGATCGCATTTGTTCAACAGCTTAATACAGGGCTTGTCACCGCGAAGTTTGGTAACCATGGGGTTTTCGCTGGAATAGGGAATGCGTGCATCCAGCACCTCTATTACCAAATCGACCTGGGGCATCGCTTCGGCAATTTCCTTCTGCGCCTTGTGCATGTGTCCCGGATACCATTGAATCGCCATTGTTTAAATCCTGTTTACCTCTGTCTTGGGGCGCATATTCTACCCGTATACGCCATCAGGCACAAAAAAAGCGTCCCTTGGGACGCTTTTTGGTCTTCATCAGATTACGCCAAGCTCCCGCAGGCGCTCCATCAGATAGCTGTCGGCGGTATAACGCTCTGACAGTACTACATCGGGGCGAGGGTGCAGGAACAGCGGCAGGGAAATCCGCGACTTGGTTTTGTCCATGCCTTCAGGATTGATAACCCTATGAGAGGTGGATGGGAAGTAACCACCGGATGCTTCCTGCAACATATCGCCGATGTTGATGATAATGTTGCCGAAATCTGAAGGAACATCCAGCCAGCTACCATCTTTGGCCTTGACCTGCAGCCCGGGTTCATTGGCCGCGGGCAACACGGTGAGCAGGTTGATGTCTTCGTGGGCAGCGGCGCGGATGGCCCCTGGCTCCTCGTCGCCCTTCATGGGCGGGTAGTGCAATACCCGCAGCAGGGTTTTGTGGCTGCCATCGATCATTTTAGGCAGTGGCTCGGTAAAGAGAGCCTTCACCTCATCCGGGCTGTGAGCCTCCACCCAGGACAGCAATTCGGCAGCCAGCTGATTGGCGTGGTCATAGTAGGCCAGAATGTTGGCTCTCAGACTGTCAGGAATACGGCCCCAAGGGTAAACGTGGTAGTACTCTTTGATGTCTTTTACGCTGTGGCCTTTGGCGGTTTCTGACACGTCAGCCGGGAAAAAACCATCCTGAGTTTCTGGATTGAAACGGAAATCTTCCTTGGCATCACTCTGGAAGAATTCGTACCAATCTTTGTAAATGGCTTCGACCAAAGACTGCTGGATGGGATGGTTTGACAACACGCCAAAGCCGGTATCCCGCAATGATTGAACGAATTGTGCTGCCGCGTCGGGCGAGCGGTAATCAATAGTTTCCAATTTCATGTTATGTTTTCTTTTTGTTGTTGGTTTAACCCCGGGCGAGAGTCTAGTCGGGGGCGTTGCTGAGTGCAAATTCTGTATTCGCTTTGCCGTAAAAAAGTACGGGGCCGCAAGTTCGGTGCAATATAAGGCTGAAAACCCGGGTCAGCTCAGAATGAGTCTCTTTAGCTGTTGGAGTTGCAATGAGAACGCTGAACGAATTTGAACGTTACGTAATTGAAGAGAAGGGCACCGAGCGTCCCTTCAGTGGCGAGTATTATCTGCATACTGCCCAGGGCGTGTATTGTTGTAAGAAATGCGATGCGCCGCTGTACCTATCCGAGCACAAGTTTCATGCCCATTGCGGCTGGCCTGCATTTGATGACGAGATTCCAGGCGCTGTGGCAAGGCATATGGACGCCGATGGCCGCAGGGTGGAAATAGTGTGCGCGGCCTGTGGCGGTCACTTGGGCCATGTATTTGAAGGTGAATACCTCACCGAGAAAAACCTGCGTCACTGCGTTAACTCGGTGTCCATGGTGTTTAAAAGCCGTGATGAAACAGAGCAGGGAAACGATACCATGGGCGATAAGCAACAGACAGCCAATGCCTTTGCTACCTTTGGCGCAGGCTGTTTTTGGTGTGTTGAAGCCATCTTTTTGGCGTTGAAAGGCGTTGTCAGCGTCAAACCCGGCTACGCCGGTGGCACTGCGGCGGATGCCAATTACAAGAGAGTGTGCGACGGTGATACAGGCCATGCAGAAGTGGTGCATATCGAGTATCAGCCAGATTTGGTGAGCTTTGAGACCCTGCTGGAGGTGTTCTTTCAAAGCCACGATCCCACCACCCTTAACCGCCAGGGCAACGATGTGGGTACCCAGTATCGCTCGGTGATATTTGCCCATAACGAAGCGCAGGCAGAATCCGCTGCAAAGGCGATAGACGCATTGACTGAGGCGGAGGCTTTCGAATACCCCATAGTGACCGAAGTGGTGGCCTTTGATGCGTTCTATGCCGCTGAAGATTACCACCACGATTACTTTGCCCGTAACGGTGAGCAAAGGTACTGCGCCCTGGTGGTAAAACCCAAGGTCGACAAATTCAAAAAGGCCTTTGCCTCACTGTTGAAAGCCTGAGTGCAGTCCCTCTGTGCATTTTGAGCAGTGTCAGTCATAAAAAAAGCGGCCATCGGGCCGCTTTTTTAATTAAGTTAATACTTTAATCCAGTTTATCGTCTGCCACCCGATAGTGGGGGTCTTCCATCAGGTTTACTTCCACCAGATCGCCGGCCTTTGCGAGGAGTGCTTTACAGTCTTCGCTGAGGTGTACCAGATGCAGTGTCTTGCCCTGGGCATTGTAACGCTCGGCCAGGGTATCTATGGCATCCAAAGCAGAGTGGTCGGCCACTCTGGACTGGCCAAAATCAACGATAACATCTTTGGGATCGTTGGCAGCATCGAAAAGCTCAAGGAAGTGAGACACTGAGCCAAAGAACAGCGGGCCTGTTAGCTGATATACCTTGCTGCCGTTGGCATTGATCACAGTGCGCGCGCTGATGTGCTTGGCGTGTTCCCAGGCAAATACCAGCGCAGAGACAATCACACCCACAAATACCGCCACCGCGAGGTCGGTAAACACGGTCACGGTCGTCACCAGCACAATCACAAAGGCATCGTGCTTTGGCACTTTGCGCATCACCTTGAAGCTTGCCCACTCAAAGGTGCCAAGTACCACCATAAACATCACACCGACCAATGCAGCCAGCGGGATGATTTCGATAAAGGCAGCGCCGAACAGAATAAAGGCCAGCAGCGCCAGTGCTGCGGTGATACCCGACAGGCGACCACGGCCGCCGGAATTGATGTTAATCATCGACTGACCGATCATGGCGCAGCCGCCCATGGCACCGAAAAAGCCACTGGTGATGTTACCCACACCCTGTCCGACACATTCTTTGTTGCCGCGGCCACGGGTGCCAGTCATTTCATCGAGCACTGTCAGGGTCAGCAGCGACTCAATCAGGCCGACAGCGGCCAGAATAACCGAGTAGGGCAGGATGATTTGCAAGGTTTCCCAGGTGAAGGGCACTTCGGGGATCGCAAACGTGGGTAAGGTTCCTGCGATGGTGGCATTGTCATCGCCACTCATGGTTTTGAGAAAATCCACGACTGTGCGTGTATCCAGCTCAAAAAATACCACCAGACCTGTTACCGTGAGGATGGCCGCCAGAGACGAGGGGATGGCTGTGGTGAGTTTGGGCAGGAAGTGAATGATGGCCATGGTAAGCGCCACCAGACCCAGCATCAGATAAAGTCCCTCACCGGTGAGCCAGGTGAGCTCGCCGTTGTCGCCGGGCACCTTGAATTGACCAAGCTGCGCGAGAAAAATCACTATCGCGAGGCCATTCACAAAGCCAATCATCACGGGATAGGGCACAATCCGGATAAATTTACCCAGCTTGAATATGCCGGCTGCTACCTGGAGCAAACCCGCGAGCACCACTGCGGCAAACAGGTACTGCACACCGTGAGTAGCAACCAGTGCTACCATCACAACGGCCATTGCGCCTGTCGCGCCAGAAATCATCCCGGGTCTGCCACCAATCACGGCTGTGACCAGGCCCATGATAAAGGCGGCGTAGAGGCCGACCATGGGCTCAACCCCGGCTACAAAGGCAAAGGCAACGGCTTCCGGCACCAGGGCCAGTGCCACGGTCAGGCCGGACAGGAGGTCCGCCTTATGGCTGGCGGTTTTATGGCGAATTAACTCAAACATGAGACCTCTGAAACGAGTTTGTGATGGTGTTAACAAATAAAGCCGCGCAGTCTAGCAAATTTCACCCTGGGTTAGAACCCGAAATTCGCACTGACTCAAGTGGGACCCAGTCTTTATTTTAAGAAACACTTCCAATAAAAAAGCCGCGTTGTTACGCGGCTTTTTCTTTACTTTTTAACGCTTAGGGACGGGCCATGTCAGAGCCGGCGCTGTTAGCGCTTTGCACCTTGGGGGTGCTGCTTTCGGCAGTGGCAGCTTCGTATTCACGTCCTTTGGGCGTAGCAACCTGTTCACGGGCCTCGATGCTCGGCTTGGTCATTTCTGAACTCACCATGCTACCGAACCGGCTGCCAGTTGGGCGCTTGGCCTGTGCTGGCACCGCTGCTGGAGCCACCTCAATTGGGGCTTTTTCAACGGTTTTGGCCTTGGCTGGCACAACTGCTTCAGGCTTGGTCATGGGCGCTGCGGCAACTACTTTCTCGGCGGCTTTGGCTGGCACTTCCTGCGAAGCGGCTGGTTCGGCCTTGCTATCGGTTTCCGATACGGGAGCTTCAACCACAGCCTCTGCAACCACCTTTTGAGTGTCTGCAACCGGTGCTTCGGCGGCTAAGGGAGCAGCCTGAGTTTCATCGCTCGCTTTGGTCTCAGCAGTTTCGGCTGCAGGCGCTTGCGCTTTTACCTCAACGTCTACAGAAGGTTGCTGTACTTCAGAAACAGCTTCGTTTGCAGGCGATTTGTCAGCAGCTTCAACCTGGGCTGAAACCTGCTCGCTGCTTTGGCTCGCCACCTCATCCGATATCACTTCTGTCTGAACGGTATCAAGCTTGGCAACTTCGGCAGCAACGGCTTTAGGGGCTTCGTTAACGACAACCACGTCAGCAGTTTCAGCGGCCTGTTCCAGCACTGACTCCTGAGTGACCACCCCGGCAGGCGCTGCAGTGTCATTCAATGCAAGCTCAGTTTGGACGTCCTCTGCGGTATCCTCGCCATTTTGCTGCTCTTGTTCATCGCGGCGGCGGCGCTGGCCGGCTGCACGCAAGTGACGAGGGCTGCGGCGACTGCGACGTTGTCCATCACGGCCATCACGGCGTGGCTTATCATCGTTTTCAGTCTCGTCCTGGGCCTCATCAGCGGCCTGGACATCCAAGTCAGTGCTTTCTTGAGCTGTGCTCACCTCGGCAACGGGCGCGACTGCGGTATCAGCATCAGTGGCTGCAACGGCTTCGCTGCTTTGTGCAACGTCGGTTGCTTCCAGTTCAGTTTCAGCCGCTTTTTCTTCCACTTTTGGCTTGCGAGGCTGACGACGGCTGCGGGTTTGCTTATCGTCAGACTTCTCTTTCGCGGCCACCTGGGGGGCGTCACCGGCAGTGTCTTCAGCAGATTCCAATGTGTTAACTGAATCCAGATTCTCCTGGGCGGCACCGTCATCCAAACGCACTTTACGGCGCATGTTACGACGCTGGCGACGTTCGCGTACGGCTTCCTGCTTTGGTTCTACTGCGTCATCGGCCGTTTCAACCGCTTCAGGCTTTTCACGCTTGGGCGTACGTTCACGCTTAGGTCTTTCCTCACGTGGTTTATCGCTCTTGTCGTTTAGCAGCTTGTCATCGCTCTGCTCTGGCTTATTGCGACCACGGCGGTCTTTATTATCGCTGCGACGCTTGTCACTGTCTTCACGGCGACTGTCTTCACGGCGACTGTCTTCACGGCGACTGTCGGCACTGCGTCCTTCCTGGCGGCCATCATCACGACGGTTGTCGTTACGACGGTTACGACCGCGGCTGTTTGGCTGACGACCATTGCGTGCAGGGGCTTTCTTCTCTTCGGTTTCGGTGCTTTCACCGCCAAAGAGCGAACCTATGGCTGCAAACAGACGGCTGAAGAAACCGGGTTTGGCTTCGCTGGCTGCCTTGACAGGTTTGACTTCTACCTTGGGCGCAGCAGCAGGCGCTGACTCCAATGGGGCAGAGAAACCTTTGAGCACAGGCTCTGGTGCCTGAGCGCGCTCAAGCTTGCGTGGCTCGTACAGCTTGGCTTCCGGCTTTTCAACGCGCTTATAGCTGGCTTCTTCGATTTCATCATCCTGACGATGACGAATCACCTTGTACTCTGGGGTCATCATGTGCGGATCCGGGATCACGTACACTTCAACCTCGTGGCGCTGCTCGATGATACGAATGGCTTTACGCTTTTCGTTGAGCAGGAAGGCGGCTACATCCACAGGTACTATGGCTTCAACCTGAGAGGTATTGTCCTTGATGGCTTCTTCTTCCATCAAACGGAGAATGGACAGCGCCAGCGACTCGGTGCCGCGGATGGTGCCCTGACCATGGCAGCGTGGGCAGATGTGTGCAGCAGACTCTTCCAGAGAAGGGCGCAGGCGCTGACGGGACATTTCCATCAAACCAAAACGGCTGATACGGCCCAGTTGCACACGGGCGCGGTCCTGATGCACGGCATCACGAAGACGGTTTTCCACTTCACGCTGATGGCGCACAGGCGTCATATCGATGAAGTCGATAACAATCAAGCCGCCCAGGTCACGCAGACGCAGTTGGCGTGCGATTTCATCGGCCGCTTCCAGGTTGGTGTTCAGTGCCGTTTCTTCAATATCCCCACCCTTTGTTGCACGGGCAGAGTTGATATCGATAGAGGTCATGGCTTCGGTGGGGTCGATAACGATGGAACCACCTGAAGGCAGACGCACTTCGCGCTGGAAAGCAGATTCGATTTGCGACTCAATCTGATAGTGGGTGAACAGTGGCACTTCGGCCTTGTACTGCTTCACGCGCTCAACGAAGTCAGGGCGAACCAGGGCGATATGCTGCTTGGCCTGCTCATAAATTTTTGGATGGTCAATCAGGATTTCACCTACGTCACGGCGCAGGTAATCGCGAATGGCGCGCACGATAACGTTGCTTTCCTGATGGATAAGCATTGGACCAGGGCCGCTCTCGGAGGCTTCTCTGATGGCATCCCAGTGGCGCAGCAGGACTTTGAGGTCCCATTGCAGCTCGGCGGCATCTTTACCCACACCGGCGGTACGCACAATAAGGCCCATACCGTTGGGTACTTCCAAATCGGCCATGGCCTCTTTGAGTTCAGTACGCTCATCACCTTCAATACGGCGGGAAATGCCGCCGGCGCGAGGGTTGTTGGGCATCAGTACCAGGTAAGAACCGGCCAGACTGATAAAGGTGGTGAGGGCTGCGCCCTTGTTACCACGTTCTTCTTTATCAATCTGAACAATCACTTCCTGACCTTCGCTCACCACCTCTTTAATGTTGGGGCGGCCCTGGAAGGAATAACCTTTCGGGAAGTATTCGCGGGCAATTTCCTTAAGAGGCAGGAAGCCATGACGCTCTGCACCGTAATCAACAAAGGCGGCTTCGAGAGAGGGTTCTACGCGGGTAATTTTACCTTTGTAAATGTTGGCTTTTTTCTGTTCGTGTCCTGGACTTTCAATATCCAGATCATAGAGTTGTTGCCCATCAACTAGGGCAACGCGCAACTCTTCAGATTGAGTTGCGTTGATTAGCATACGTTTCATGATGACGTCATTCTTCTTTAAATGGGTCACCGGAGAAAAGTCGGTGCATTCCGGGCCTGATCTCTGTTTACAGTGCCTCACGGCAGGTTATCAGGCATGGTTCAGCGCATTGCTGTAAGACGCAATCTCTGCGTGTCGCTTCCGATTTATGGCTTATTTTTCAATAAATACAAAAACAAGGAATTCGTTGTTAAACGTCAACCAACCCCATAAATTCTCTAAAATACTTCCGTGAATGCCCAAACCGACAAAATTCATCCGATGACTGGGTTCAGTCTACAAATTCGATTCGGGGGGTGTTGTCCACAAGAAACCAAGAAAAGTGGCGGTATATTGGATTTAACCTGTCATTATTGCCGTAACATCAGCTTTCACTTTGACAAAGGTTTGCAACTCAATGAATTGCGATCCTTCAACCTTCAATTTTACTCCGGTGGGAACACCGAACGGACGATGGTTTTGTGAACACTTTATCCACTGTTAATCCCCGTCCGCGAATGGAATATAGCAACAATCAAAATTTTCGGCAATGTAAAGCCACATTCAAGTTGAGATTGTTGTACAATGCGCATCGTTTTCACCAGATGTTTTGCCATGAATAAAGAAACAACACCAACCCAGGTTCAACTGATCAGCATCGATGAAGACGGTGCGGGTCAGCGCATTGATAATTTCCTGCTCGCCAAACTTAAAGGCGTACCTAAAAGCATGATCTACCGCATCGTCCGTAAAGGCGAAGTGAGGGTCAACAAGAAGCGGATTAAGCCCGAATATAAGTTGGCTGCCGGAGATGAGGTGCGGGTGCCGCCTGTGCGTGTAGCGGAAAAAGATTACCGTACAGCGCCTTCCGCCAACCTGAACCGCGTGGCGCAGCTCGAAGAACGCATCCTGTTTGAAGATAAGCAGATTATCGTGCTGAACAAACCGGCCGGGATTGCTGTGCACGGCGGCAGCGGTGTGGATTATGGCGTAATTGAATCGCTCAGAACCCTAAGGCCTACCTGTAAGTTTCTGGAATTGGTACATCGCCTCGATCGCGACACCAGCGGTGTGTTGCTGATTGCCAAAAAGCGGATGGCGCTGCGTCATTTGCACGATCAGCTCAGAAATAAGCAGATGCAGAAGGTGTATCAGGCACTGGTGCGCGGCCAGTGGCAGGAGCATGACAGGGTGGTGAAAGCGCCGCTGCTTAAGATCACGCTCAAGTCCGGAGAACGTATTGTTCGGGTGAACAGTGAAGGCAAACCCAGTGAAACCCGTTTCCGGGTGCTGCGCCGGTTTGACGAGGCAAGCCTGGTCGAAGCCAGCCCGGTAACTGGTCGCACCCACCAAATTCGGGTGCATTGCCAGTATCAGGGCCATCCCATAGCCTGTGATGATAAATACAGCGAACAAAAATTTGATGACGCCATGCGGGCCAAAGGATTACAGCGTTTGTTTTTGCATGCGGCGCAATTGACCTTTACCCATCCAGAGTCTGAAACACAGATGACGGTTCAGGCACCACTGGACGCCGATTTGACCGCAGTGCTCGATGCGCTGGAGAAAAAAGGCTGATGCAACGATTTGATCTGATTATCTTTGACTGGGACGGCACCCTGATGGACTCCATCAGCAAGATTGTCGATTGCATGCAGGCGCTTGCCCGAGAGCTTGCCATCGCCGTACCCAGTGAAAAAGCCGTCCGTGATGTGATTGGTTTGTCGATGCCGGAAGCCATGCGCGCTTTGTTTCCCGACGAAACCGAATTGACTCGAGCCGGTTGGATAAACAGGTACAAAGCGCATTACCAGATTTTTAATGCCACCCCGAGCCCATTATTTGAAGGAGTGCCTGAGCTCTTGACGTCATTGCAAGGGGCTTCACGAAAACTCGCTATTGCCACAGGTAAGGGCAGGGAAGGATTAAACCGCATTTTGGACGAGACCCGCCTTGGCGATTTTTTCCACGCATCCCGCTGCGCCGATGAAACCCAGAGCAAACCCCATCCGCAGATGTTGCAAGAGTTGCTGGCGGAACTGGGTGTTCGTCCCGAACGTGCCGTTATGATTGGCGACTCGGCGTTTGATTTGCAAATGGCAAACAACGCAGGTGTGGCTGCCATTGGGGTGGATTACGGCACCCACGACAGGGACACACTGCTTGGTGTTGCGCCGCTGGCAGTGGTGTCTCATCCGTTGGAAATATTGCACCATCTTCGCTGACAGGCTTGTTCGGCCGATGGCAGTAGTTTGCTATCGGCAGAGCCCTTGGCTGCTTTTTAGGTTATCTCTCCCGTCAGGCTATCGGAACTTTCAGGCTGGCAACGGGATACATGCAAACGTTATGCTCGCCCCTCGTCGCCATGGCCGCTTGCCTCGTCCTGAAATACTTTCTAATCGCCCGATAGGTCACTTCGGCATCCGTTTTTGATTCAAGGCCCTGTTCTAACCGCGCCCCTGGTGCAAGCGCTCCGTCGTCTTCCCCGTGACAATTCCGATGGCATTTGTGGCGAGTTGTCTGTCGCCAAGCCTCATTCATTGCGCTGTCCCATTAAGTTAATCCAGTAAGGAAAAATGTAGCTATTTGCCGTCGCGACGTCAGCACTGATGAGTGCCGCAATGATGGCATCCTGGTGGGGCTGCCTCGCGGACACTGTTATCGCTCACTGGCTGTATCAGTTTCGGCCCTTCGCAGCGCAGTGATATCGTGGGCGGAAATAATCACGCCGGTAATCTCGTTGTTTTCTGCAATATAAGGATTGTGATGAACACTGAGAAACATGGGGGAGAGAGGCGAAGGCGGGTAAATCCAGTGCTGAGTGTGTAGTGTTTCTCCCCGCAAGGCACGGTCCAGAAGTGGTTTGATGTGAATTTGAAAAGCGTCCTCGCCATGGAGCTCTGCAACGGTTTTCCCCTCTATTTCACTGACATTGAGCCCAAAGGTGGCTTCGTAGCCCTGAGAAACGATGCGATAGCGGTAGTCATGGTCTACAAACGACATCATGTGCCGGGTAGCCCTTATCATTTCTTTGTGCAGGTTCAACTGCCGGGATACCAGCAGACGGTGATATTCAATACCAATGCGCTGCGCCAGCAAACGGAAAAACTCCCGTGATTTGGTGTTCTCTTCCTGCGCTAAAGTATCCATCACCAGGATATGACCGAGAGCTATGCCTCGCTCATCCAATATAAGCTCTGCTTGATAGCTCTGGGCGCCGATATCGCGGATCAGCGAAAATGTGGGAAATGCTTTTTGCAGCTCGCGAGCCACCAAAAGGTGGGTACCATTTTGCTGCTTATACAGGTTTTCACAGGGACTGCCATGCAGAGGGAAGGTAAAACCGGGTTTCACCTGCTTACCATCGCACAGCCACAGAATGTTTACTGTTTGTCTGTCTTGTGACAATTGGCCGAACGCCGCCCAGCGGCATTGGGTCACCAGAGCCAGTGCTTTCAGTGCTCGCTGAAAAAAGCGCTCATCTGTGCAGGGGGCGGCAAGCAGCGCCAAAGCCTCTTCAATATCTGTCATGGTGCTCCGTATCCATCTGGGCATCCGTGCCATCGCTGAAGTATCGTGCTGTTAATGCCATGTTGCACAATCAATAGCGGTGTGACAATAGCGAATAGAGGGTATGGATGCTGAATTTTGTCATTCTGTTGATTGCGGATGTCTCAGCTGATGTATCTGCAGCGGGCGGGTTGGGTAGCGAATGTGATAATGCCGTTTATGTAAGAAAAGGTAAAAGCTGTGACATAAGAAATGCCACGGCCTTTACCCTAATGCGCTGTATCTAAAATTGGGGTGACGTTAAAGTCGCTTATGAAGCTCAGGCAGGGCAAGTTCGCTCAGGCCCGGTAAGCACACAAAGCCCGGACTGCTTGAGTAAGTCCACCAAGGCAATCAGGGGCAGGCCAACCAGGGTATTGGGATCGCGTCCTTCGAGCCGTTCAAACAGGCAAATACCCAACCCCTCAGATTTGAAGCTACCGGCACACCACAGGGGCTGCTCCTTTTTAACGTATTGTACAATTTCATCATCGCTGAGATCACGAAAGTGCACGGTAAAAGGTTCAACCAGGGACAGGGTGCTGTCGTTTTCAACATCGTGCAGGGCGAGTGCAGTGTAGAAAACGATGCTTTTTCCGCGCTGCGCTTTGAGTTGGCGGACAGCGTTTTCTTCACTGAGGGGTTTACCAACGATATGGCCATCCACCACTGCAACCTGATCGGAGCCAATAATGAGCGCGTTGGCTGGCACGTCGCTTGCCAGGGCTCTGGCCTTGGCAATGGCAAGCCTCTCGGTGAGGGCGATGGCGGATTCACCGGGGAGTGGCGTCTCATCGGTGTGAGGAGCCATTGCCTGAAAGGGCAACCCCAGTTTTTCCAGCAGTGCAGCCCGAAAAGGTGAGGTGGAGGCAAGGATTAACGGTCGCATTGATTGTGGGCCTTTTTAGTCTTTAGTTTGATAACCACTACTCGTCCTGTATTCAGAGCCATGATGGGAGCGGAACACTCAACTCATAACCATGAGCTATGATTCGAGGGGATTGGTTTGTCCGATTCAGGATTAATTATTCCGACAGCGGCATTGTCCCGGGCCAGTAGCCGATTGGCAAGTCTCGAGGTATTTTCAATACGGGACAACAATCGCTTTTATTTTAGGCGACCGGCGCTTGTGTGCCCGAGGGTGCTTGGGTAGAATTTTGCCTCGGTCAATTTCATTGCCGGAGCAGGAGCTGATGCCAGATCCCACACAGGGCATTTGGGCTAAAATTCCTTTGACTCCGGCGTGTTGAAGCTATAATATGCGCGCCTTATGCAAACAGTAAAGATACCGGTTTCTATCGATCCGATCCGTGCCGCGTCAAATCGCCTGAGTTTTCAGGGGATTGTGCCGGGCAAGGTGTTAAAACGATTGAGAGAATTGACAGCCGGCGACTGTTCCGATGTGACAGTGTCGTTGGAATGTGGTGTTGATTTACAGGGGATAGTCTACCTGAAAGGGACGGCTGTGACGGAGCTCACTCTGTTATGTCAACGTTGCATGGCACTTTATACCACTGAGGTTACGGTCGACTTTTGCTTCAGTCCTTGCAGGACAGAGGCGGAAATCGATGAGCTCCCGGATGCGTATGACCCTATTGAGTGCGATGAAATTGGCGAGATACGTCTGCAGCAACTGGTCGAAGACGAGTTGATTTTGGCAATGCCCCTGATCCCGGCGCATCAAAATATTGATTGCAACCTGGGTTCCCAGGACATAGTCGTAGGCGAGATTGAAGCCGCTCAAGAGGAGCGTCCAAATCCGTTTGCAGTGTTAGAAAAACTGAAGAGCAAGTAATCCAGGAGACAGACAAATGGCTGTACAACAGAACAAAAAATCTCGTTCAAAGCGCGGTATGCGCCGTTCACATGACGCTCTGAGCACTGCTCAGCTGTCAGTAGACGCTACCAGCGGTGAACTGCATCTGCGTCACAACGTGACCGCTGATGGTTACTACCGTGGTAAGAAGGTTATCAACAAGTAATTGTTGGCCTTCCTATGACGAATCTGACGCTTGCGTTAGATGCGATGGGGGGCGATCACGGCCCCCAAGTCACGGTGCCTGCTGCTCTGCAGGCACTTAGACTACACCCAAAGCTCTCCCTCCTGCTCGTCGGTGACGAGACTCAAATCGCCCCGTATCTTTCCTCTGCCGAGACAGACGTCCGCAGCAGGATAACCCTTGTGCATACCACAGAAGTGGTGCGTATGGACGATAAGCCCGCAACTGCGCTCAGACACGCGAAAAACAGCTCCATGCGACTGGCTATTGAACAGGTCCGTGATGGTAAAGCTGATGGTTGTGTCAGTGCAGGCAATACCGGCGCGCTGATGGCCATGGCCAAGGTGTTGCTGAAAATGCTGCCCGGTGTCGATAGGCCCGCTTTGGTCAGCAGCTTACCTGCAATTAATGGCAAACCCGTTTATTTGTTGGATCTCGGGGCCAACATTCAGTGCGACTACGATACCCTGTTTCAATTTGCGGTGATGGGCTCAGTGCTCAGCGAGGCGATTGATAAGGTCGCCAAGCCCAAGGTCGCGCTGCTGAATGTGGGCATCGAAGAATGCAAGGGCAACGGCGATGTGCAGCAAGCTGCACAATTACTGCTTCACACCCCTCAGCTCAACTACGCCGGCTTTATTGAAGGCGATGAAATCTACAGTGGAAAAGTGGATGTCATCGTTTGTGACGGCTTTGTGGGCAACATCACACTCAAAACCTCAGAAGGCATTGCCAGACTGCTGGTTCATCAATTAAAACAAGGCCTGGCCAAAGGCTTTATGGTTCGATTACTCGCGCGACTGCTCGCGCCCCGCATTCAGAAAGTACTCAACCAGATGAACCCCGACCACTATAACGGAGCAAGTCTGTTAGGATTGCGCGCAGTAGTAGTGAAAAGCCACGGTAATGCAGACGAACACGCCTATATACAAGCAATTAGTCTTGCCTACACCGAGGCTAAACGTCGACTGCCAGAGATGATTAAAGATCGTCTCGAGTCGATTCTTTTAGATATCAATAGCTGATTTCTCCTTAAACTATGCATACAAAAATTCTTGGAACTGGCAGCTACCTGCCGGCTCAGGTGCGTAGCAATCTCGATCTGGAAAAAATGGTGGAAACCAGTGACCAGTGGATTGTTGAACGCACAGGCATTTCGGAACGCCGCATCGCGGCCATGGACGAGACAGTGTCTACCATGGGTTATCAGGCCGCTTTGAAAGCCCTTGAAATGGCTGGGATTGCGGCTGAAGAGCTGGATATGATCATCTGCGGCACCACCAGTGCGGCCAATGCGTTTCCGGCTGCCGCCTGTGAAATTCAGGCACTCTTGGGTGTGCACACTATTCCCGCTTTCGATGTGGCGGCTGCCTGCTCGGGTTTCGTTTATGCGCTGTCGGTTGCCGATCAGTTCGTAAAAACCGGCGCCGCCAAAAAGGTGCTGGTCATAGGTGCCGATGTGCTGTCTCGCCTGTGTGAGCCTGAAGACCGTACCACCATTATTCTGTTTGGCGATGGCGCCGGCGCTGCAGTAGTCGGCGCCAGTGACGAGCCGGGCATCATCAATACCCATATTTACGCCGATGGCCGTCAGGGCGATCTGCTGAAATGTGCTTTCCCGCCACGTACGGGTGAGTCTTCAGAAGCCGTGGGCTTTATGCAGATGAAGGGCAACGACGTATTCAAAGTTGCCGTGACTCAGCTGTCCCACGTCGTGGAAGAAACCCTGCGCCTCAATAATGTGCAGAAGTCAGACATTGACTGGCTGGTTCCCCATCAGGCGAATTTCCGTATTATCAACGCCACCGCCAAGAAGCTCGATATGAGCTTGGATAAAGTGGTGCTGACACTGGCCAAGCACGGCAATACGTCAGCGGCCTCTGTGCCGATTGCACTGGATGAAGCGGTGCGTGATGGCCGTATTCAGCGCGGACAACTCTTATTGCTTGAGGCCTTTGGCGCCGGTTTTGCCTGGGGCAGTGCGCTGGTGCGCTTCTAATTCCCTGCGGAATTCTGCTAGGCTTTTTACGCTTTTACTCAAAAAGGTTTAATAACAATGGATAAATTTGCCTTTGTATTTCCAGGGCAGGGCTCGCAGGCCGTGGGCATGTTGGCCGATCTCGCTGCCGAGTTTCCTGTGGTAACTGAAACTTTTGCTGAGGCGAGTGCCGCGCTTGGCTATGACCTGTGGGCGCTGGTGCAGGATGGCCCCGCCGAGCAGCTTAATCAAACCCAGAAGACCCAACCTGCACTGCTGACCGCCAGCGTCGCGATTTGGCGTGCCTATCAGGCCAGCGGCAAGCCGCAGCCTGCGGTGCTCGCAGGGCACAGCCTGGGTGAATACTCAGCGCTGGTATGCGCCGGTGTGATTCAATTTGCTGATGCCGTAAAGCTGGTCGAGCTTCGTGGTCAACTGATGCAGGCCGCGGTACCGGAAGGCACTGGCGCCATGTACGCCATCATTGGCCTGGATAACGACGCCATCGCCAAGGCCTGTGAAGAGTCTGCCGAAGGCGAAGTAGTGAGCCCGGTTAACTTCAACAGCCCAGGCCAGGTGGTGATTGCCGGTAACAAAGACGCCGTTGAGCGCGCCGCTGCCGCCTGTAAGGCCGCCGGTGCCAAGATGGCGGTGGCGCTGCCAGTCAGCGTGCCATCCCACTGCAGTTTGATGAAAGGCGCAGCCGATAAGCTCGCCGAAGCCCTGGCCGCAATCGAATTCAGCGCACCTGCCATTCCGGTTATCAATAACGTGGATGTTCAGGCGCCAAGTGATATAAACGCCATCCGTGATGCCCTCGTGCGTCAGCTGTATTGCCCGGTGCGCTGGACCGAAACTGTGGAAGCCATGGCCGCTGAGGGTATCACCCATCTGGTTGAGTGCGGTCCCGGTAAAGTGTTGACCGGTCTGGCCAAGCGCATTAACAAATCTGTTTCTGCACAAGCGGTTAACGACGTAGCAAGCTTTGCTGCGCTGACCGAATAAAGGAGTTTTCCATGTCTGTATCTTTGGATCTGACCGGCAAGATAGCCCTGGTTACCGGTGCCAGTCGCGGTATTGGTAAAGCCATTGCCCTGACGCTGGCCGATGCCGGCGCCACTGTAGTGGGTACTGCCACCAGTGAAAAGGGCGCACAAGCCATTTCTGATTACCTGGGCGACAAGGGGTTTGGTCTGGTACTTAATGTCACCAGCAGCGAATCCGTTGCCGAAATGTTTACCGCGATCAAAGAAAAAGCAGGGGATGTTGATATTCTGGTCAACAATGCCGGTATTACCCGTGACAACCTGCTGATGCGTATGAAAGACGAAGAGTGGGAAGAGATCATCGATACCAACCTCACGTCGCTGTACCGTCTGTCCAAGCCGGTAATGCGCAGCATGATGAAAAAGCGTCATGGCCGCATTATCAACATTGGTTCAGTGGTTGGCACCATGGGCAACGCCGGTCAGGTAAACTACTCAGCAGCAAAAGCCGGTTTGATTGGATTTACAAAATCTCTCGCCAGAGAGGTTGCATCTCGTCAAATTACGGTTAATGCTATTGCTCCTGGATTTATCCAGACTGACATGACCGACGAGCTGACGCCTGAGCAGCAGCAAGGCATCATGTCGCAGGTGCCGATGGAAAGATTGGGACAGGCGCAGGAAATTGCCAATGCTGTCCTATTCTTGGCCTCGGACGCCGCCGCTTACATCACGGGTGAAACCCTGCATGTAAACGGCGGAATGTACATGGTTTAAGGGCGAATGGCAGGGAACTGTCGCGTTTGGGTAGTTAGCTGCTGATAAGATTTGGTTTTGTGGTTAGACCACAAAATCGGGACTTGCAATGTCAGCCAGATCGAATAAACTACTCGCAATCTTACGCAAGTGCGTAATTTGAATAGGAAAGAAAACTAATGAGCAACATCGAAGAACGTGTAAAGAAAATCATCGTTGAGCAACTGGGCGTTAAAGAAGAAGACGTTAAACCATCTGCCTCTTTCGTAGACGATCTGGGTGCCGATTCTCTGGACACTGTTGAGTTGGTAATGGCTCTGGAAGAAGAGTTTGACACCGAGATCCCTGATGAAGAAGCTGAGAAGATCACCACTGTTCAGGCAGCGATCGACTACGTTTCCAAGAATCAGTAATACTGAATTCCAGAAAACAGGCGGCTAATTAGGCCGCCTGTTTTTGTTTGGGCGCCGGAATTTCCCGCTGGTTGTACCAGCCTTCATTTTCGTTGCTATCAGGCACAATCCGGCGCAATTTGGGCTTTACGGCCTCAAATACAGTTATAAAAGGTGACTCCTGTGACAAAACGTCGCGTAGTGATAACCGGTCTGGGACTGGTAACCCCGGTCGGTAATGATGTTGATTCCACCTGGAAGGCGCTGCTCGCCGGTCAGAGTGGTGTGGCTCCCATCACCAAATTTGACGCCAGTGAATTTGCGACCCGCTTCAGCGCGTCGGTAAAAGATTTTGACGTTGAGCAATATCTGTCCAAAAAAGATGCCCGTAAGATGGACCTCTTTATCCAGTACGGCATGGCCGCTGGTATTCAGGCTCTCCGTGATTCGGGTCTGGAGATGGACAAAGAAGATCCCACCCGCGTCGGTACAGCAATCGGTGCCGGTATGGGCGGTATGTGGCTGATTGAAGCAGGGCATTCGGCGCTCATGGCCGGTGGCCCACGTAAGATTTCTCCCTTCTTCGTACCCAGCACCATCATCAACATGATTGCCGGCCACCTCTCTATCATGTACGGCATGCGCGGCCCCAACTTCGCCGTGACCACCGCCTGTACCACAGGCGTGCACAATATCGGTTTTGCCGCACGTACCATCGCTTACGGTGATGCAGACGTGATGGTTGCCGGTGGTGCCGAAGACGTGACCTGTCCGCTGGGAGTGGGTGGTTTCAACGCCGCCAAGGCACTGTCGACCCGTAACGACGACCCACAAGCGGCCAGCCGCCCATGGGATCGTGACCGAGATGGCTTTGTAATTGGTGACGGCGCCGGTGTGCTGGTGATGGAAGAGTACGAGCATGCCAAGGCCCGTGGCGCCAAGATTTACGCCGAACTGGTTGGTTTTGGTATGAGTGGTGATGCTTTCCACATGACGTCACCCCCGGAAGATGGCGCCGGTGCGGCGCTTGCCATGACCAACGCCCTGAAAGACAGTGGTCTGGCGCTGGAGTCCATTGGCTACATCAATGCCCACGGCACCTCGACACCTGCCGGCGACAAGGCCGAAGCGGCTGCGGTGAAGTCGGTATTTGGTGATCACGCCTACAAGCTGATGGTGAGCTCCACCAAGTCGATGACAGGCCACCTGCTTGGCGCTGCCGGTGCAGTTGAAGCCATTTTCACCATTCTGGCGCTCAAAGACGGTGCCGTACCGCCTACCATCAACCTGGATAACCCGGATGAAGGCTGCGATCTCGATTTCGTGCCCCACGAAGCCCGTCAGACCAGCTTCGAGTATGCCCTGTGTAACTCGTTCGGCTTTGGTGGTACCAACGGCTCATTGCTGCTGAAAAAGATGTGACCCGGGTACTTTGACTGCCCGATTAAGGCGCCATGACTATTTGTTCTGGCGCCTTTTCTTTTTCCGGGTGCATTCACGCGCTCACGCTTTTGGCGTAAGCTTAAATCACTTTAACAAGATAGGGTTACACAATGGCCGGACAAGACAGGCACCTGACCTTACGTTTTCTCGCAGAGCCAGCCGATGTAAATTTCGGTGGTAAGGTTCACGGCGGCGCCGTGATGAAGTGGATTGACCTTGCCGCTTACGCCTGCGCCGCAGGGTGGAGCGGCAAATATTGCATTACGGCCTACGCCGGTGGCATTCGCTTCGTCAAACCCATCCATGTGGGCAATATTGTTGAGGTCAGCGCCAAGGTGATATACACCGGCAACAGCTCAATGCACATAGGGATTGATGTGCGGGCAGGGGACCCCAAGGTCTCTGAGCGTCAGCTTACGACTCACTGCATTGTGATCATGGTGGCGGTGGATGATGCCGGTAACCCAACACCTGTGCCTGAGTGGATCCCACAAAGTGAAGAAGATAAGGCGCTTCGCGAATCGGCGATAAGGCTAATGGAAATGCGTAAGAAAATCGGTACCGAAATGGCGGCTCACGTTACGCCCTGAAGTTTGCCTGTCTCGTGGCCTGAGTACGAACGCTCGCGTTCAGGCCACTCATAAAATCAACCATATGCCCGCAAAAGGGCACAGCACTTATGTCTCAAACCGCCTATTACCTCGCCCTTGATTATGGTACCCAAAGCACCCGCGCTCTGGTGTTTGACCGTTGTGGTAATTCCATTGCCTCAGCGTCTGTTCCCAATGAGAACTGTAAAACCGGGCAGGGCGCTAAAGCCGCAGTGCAGGACGGTGATTACTGCTACGGCCAATTGGTGGTTGCCTGTCGCAAGCTCTTTGCTGAACACGGCTTGAGTCCAGAGCAAATTGTTGCCGTCACCCTCAGCACCCAAAGGGCCTGCACCCTGCTGATGGATAATCGCGGCAAGGCCAAATCGGATGTGTTTATGTGGTCTGACAGACGCATGGTGGAAGGGATGCTGTCGCCTATGAGCTGGTTTTATCGGCTCGGCTTTTGGGTAAGCGGTATGACAGGGCGCATCGAGTATTTGCGCCGGGCCGCCAAAGTTAATCTGATCCGTGAGCTTTCTCCCGGCAAAGTTGATAGTTCTGACAAAATTGGTCTCCTGAGTGGTTATCTGCTGAGCCGCTTGGGCGGAACATTGCAGGACTCGACCGCGTCTCAGGTGGCCTATCTGCCCTTTGACTACCGAAAGCACACCTTTGCCTCGCCCAGCAGCTGGCGTTGGCAAGCCCTTGGTTGCAGACCATCGCAGATGCTGCCACTCATTGATGCTGCAAGGCACATCGGCACTATCACAGAAGGTTTTGCCGAGCTTACCGGCCTTAAGCCTAGCACCGCGCTGGTCAGTGCCGGGGCGGACAAGGCCTGTGAAGCCTATGCCAATGGGGCTGGCGAGTCCGGCGTGCTCTCATTGAGCCTTGGCAGCGCCGCGACAGTGACATTGGGCTCTAAGCGGTATTTTGAAGTGTTTCGCTATGCGCCGGCTTTCCCGGGGCTCGAATCGGGTAGTTTTATGCCCGAGGTGCAGCTTGAGCGCGGTTTTTGGTTACTGTCGTGGGCGCTGGATGAATTTGGTGCCAGCGATAAAGCGGAGGCCAAAGCCTTGGGGCTCAGTCCTGAAGCCTATGTGATGAAAGCTATCGCCGACATCCCTGCCGGTGCAGATGGGTTAATGCTTTGCCCCTATTGGGCCCAGGGGGTAATTTACCCCGGCCCCGAAGCCAGCGGCATAGTGGCAGGTTTTCGTCCGGAGCACACCCGGGCTCACCTCTACCGTGCCTTGATTGAAGGGGTGCTCATGACCCTTGAGCGCGGTAGCAGGCGGCTCGTGGCAAAGGCGGGAATGCCGATAAAAGTTATTAGGGTGAGCGGCGGTGGCAGCCAGTCGGATCTGGTGATGCAGCTTGCCGCCGATATCTTTAATTGCCCCACAGAGCGTTTAACCGTGCGGGAAGGCTCAGGCTTGGGCGCGGCCATGTGCGCCGCCGTTGCCATGGGCGACTATCCAAACCTCGCCAGCGCCAGGCAAAATATGGCAAAATCGGCCGGTCGTTTTGAGCCTGAGCCCGCCAATGTCGCGCGCTATCTGCAATTGTCGAAGCGACATCAACGCCTGTACCCGGCAGTAAAATCATTATTCAAAACACGCTGAGCGCGAGACACGAAAGGAAGAACAATGGCAAAAGTGGCATTTCTCGGACTGGGGGTGATGGGATATCCCATGGCCGGACATTTGGTTAAGGCCGGTCACCAGGTGACTGTGTATAACCGCACAACCGCCAAGGCTGAAGCCTGGGTGAAGCAGTTTGGCGGCGCCATGGCGGCGACACCAAAGCTCGCGGCTGAGGATCAGGACATCGTATTTACCTGCGTGGGCAACGATAAAGATTTGCACCTGGTTGTGCTCGGTGATGACGGTGTCATCCACGGCCTTAAGGCCGGTGCCGTGCTGGTTGACCACACTACGGCTTCTGCTGACATCGCCCGTGAGATTGGTGCAGCACTGAGCGCTCAAGGTTTCGGCTTTATTGATGCGCCCGTATCAGGTGGCCAGGCTGGCGCCGAAAACGGCGTACTGACTGTGATGGCAGGCGGTGACGAAGCTGTGTTTAATCAGGTAAAAGACGTCATCATGAGCTATGCCCGCTGCGCCGAGCGGCTGGGCGAAACTGGTGCCGGTCAGCTCACCAAGATGGTGAACCAAATTTGTATCGCCGGTGTGGTGCAGGGGCTTGCCGAAGCACTGCATTTTGCCCGCAGCGCCGGCCTTGATGGCGAAAAAGTGGTTGAAGTCATCAGCAAAGGGGCCGCCCAAAGCTGGCAGATGGAAAACCGCTACAAGTCCATGTGGGCTGGCGAGTACAACTTTGGCTTTGCCATTGACTGGATGCGCAAAGATTTGGGTATTGCCCTTGAAGAAGCCCGCCGCAATGGCTCACATCTGCCGCTGACGGCCCTGGTGGATCAGTTCTACTCAGAAGTGCAGGGCATGGGTGGCAACCGCTGGGATACCTCAAGCCTGATGGCGAGGCTGGAAAAAAGCCGAAAATAAATCGAGGTTTAATCCACCGTCAGTTAGTTCAGTGAAGTAGCCTTACCGGATAAAACAGAAAGCCCGCTTAATGCGGGCTTTTTCACAGCGATTGAACCAGGTTTATACCGGGTCCACCACCAAGTGTTCGAGCTCAACTGCCACAACAGCATGGAGGGCATCCATGGTGGCGCCCACCAGGGAAATCTTACCCAGTGAGGACTCCAGCAGCACGGCGCGCTTGATATCGCTGAAATCTCTGTTGTGTCTGACAAGGGCCGACAAGGCCATTTGCATTGGCAACATGGATGGGTTGAACGCGGCATTTTCGGCGTAGCGGCCGCAGAAGCTTGCGCCATCAGCTGTTTGAAGCACAACAGCGGCGTGGCACTGGCTGTAAGGCGCGTAAGATAAACCTGCATGATCAAGCGCTTCTATCAGCAAGGGATCGTCGCTTTCGAGTTCAAGCTCGGTTTGTTGCTTGGTCAGCAACGGCGTACTGATATTCAAATCCGCTGGACCAAAGGCATAGGGCAGATAGTGGTTCAATGGCGCTGTGTCTTGTCCGGGCAGGTGAATGCGGATCGCCTGTCCTTCAACAAGCTCATTCATAAACTGGCGGCAGTGCCCACAGGGGCTGGCGTTGACTATGATGTCGCTTATTTGGGTCTCGCCTGAAAGCCAGGCATGGCTGATGGCACTTTGTTCGGCGTGAACAGAGTGGAACAGGGCTTCGCCCTGAAGCTCGAGATTGCCGCCCATGTAAAAATCACCACCGCTGCCCACGGCAATGGCGCCCACGTAGAAGTCACTCACCGGTGGTTTCGCAAGCGCCGCTGCAACAGGCAGCAGAGCGAGTCCCAGCCCATGACTGTCGAGGCCTGAGATATCGCAAAGATTCTTTACCTGCAGGGCGTCCAAATGACCGCAGAACTGCTCTCCCAGCATAGGGATAAGCGCATCGGCCAGAGCCTTGGGTAATTCGTTAATCCGGCGGACAAATCTGTCTTGCATGGCCGTTTTCCTTCATTGTTAATTTTGCTGACTGACAGTTTAGTCATTCTGTTACAGCGAAAATGGGAGGCGACTCCCAAATTCAGGTGAGTTGATCTTAAAGTGACTGCAGATATTGGCATAAAGCCCCAAGTAGTTTTTGCTTTTTTTCATCCTTGGCGGTTTCTTCCAACAGGTTTTCCAGCCGGATAACATAGTCAGGGTCGTTGAGGCGACCTTGGCAAAACTCGCGCCACCGCAGGTTTTCATCATAGGACAAGGTGAGCGGGTAGTTGCGCGCCCGATAACGAAACAGCATTTCCGGCAGGCGAGAATCATCGAATTGCAGCTCAAGAGCCGCCAAATGCTCCGGGGCCGTGGCGCGGATAATATCCATCTTGGCGCGGTCAGCAGGGCTGAAGAATCCGCCACTGTAAAGCATATAATCGGGATCCGCACTTTGCTGTTGTGGTTCATCCTCAAACAGTGCAGTGAGCTTTTCGCGAATTTCCGGATGCTGTTTCAATCGCTTGTATTGTTCCCGGGCAAATGCTTTGTCTATACCCAGGCGCTCGGCATTGGCATCTTCCAGGGTTTTGGCTGTGGCGATAAAGGGGCACTTGTTCAAATGAATTTGCTTAACCGGCACCGGCAGCTCATCACTGGCTAGATCTTCCCGTTTGGTATAAAGCCTTGCACGCAGCGCATCCACATCCAAATCGATAAGTGGCTGAATGTCCATGGCGAGATTCACGCAAATGACCGCATTTTTATTGCGCATATGATGCGCGACCGGAGCTATCAGGGTGGCACAGCCTTGGGTTGCCGGAATCTTTGAACTGATGTGTACCAGGGGCTGCATGGCGAGCACGTCAATTTGCTCGGCGACGGCTTGTTTGCGCCTTAAACGGAAATAGTAGTCATAAAGCTTGGGCTGCTTTTCCTTGATAAGCCGCGCCAGTGCGATAGTGGCATAGACATCGGACATGGCGTCGTGGGCCTTGTCGTGCCCCAGGCCATTGGCTGCAGTCAGATGCTCGAGTTTAAAGCTGGGGCTGCCGTCTTCTTTTTCGGGCCAGTTGATCCCTTCTGGGCGCAGTGCATAACAGGCGCGCACCAAGTCGATGATATCCCAGCGGGAATTGCCCTGTTGCCACTCACGGGCATAGGGGTCAATAAAGTTGCGATAGAAACCGTAGCGACTGACCTCATCATCGAAGCGCAGCGAATTGTAGCCTGCAACACAGGTATTGGGGCGACTGAAAATGGCCTGAATACGGCCCATAAATTCGGTTTCGGGTATACCCTGTCGATTTGCCAGTTGCGGTGTAATGCCGGTGATAAGAATGGCCTCGGGTGAGGGCAAGTAATCGGGGCTTAAACGGCAGTAAAAGGTGACAGGCTCTTCGATAATATTCAGGTCCAGATCGGTTCTGATACCGGCAAATTGTGCTGGCCTGTCCTTGGCCGGGCTGGCTCCGAACGTTTCATAATCGTGCCAAAAAATAGTGGGCTGAATATAGTTTTCCATCGGGAAATTAGCTCTGTCCGTGACAATATAAGCGCTTATCTTATCACTTGACGCGCCATATTCATCTCTTAGCGGTTTTCAGACCGCCTTGTTGGATAAATATACGTCAGCCAGGGCGATTTGTTGGGAGCCTTATGTAAATTGCGGATGACCATGGATGAGATACGGAGGTAAAATATCCCACCATTGGAAGGATTTTCTCATGTTCAATCAATATTATCGGCTGCCGGAACTCCTGAGCATCGAACCGGGGCAACAGTCTTCGCGTTTTTTACTAAGCCTCACCCATGACGTCAGTGATTTTGTACTGATGCAGGCGATGCGTGCGCCGCTCATCGAGGTTGTGGTGACCAGAGCGGGAGCCGAAGCTGAGATTTTACTGAGATTACAGGCAGGTTTCAGCCTAAGTCCTTACCCCCTATTGAATACTGCGAAGACTGAACAATCGGGTCTGTGTTCGGGAAGCGATCTTAAGTCTCTTGCGGAAGATGTGGTGAGCCAAACAACAACCGGACAACTGCGTCGGGGCCCTGGTCAGGGACTCAGAGTCTACGCCAACAGCAGCCGCACCCCTGCACGTTTGTTGGAACGGCTTCGAAGAGGCTTACTTATCACTCTGACATTGGATCCCAATGAGCCTGCGCTGATGGGTTTTCGTTTGGGAAGCGAGGGGGAATTCAGCCTGGTGGCCCTCGAAACTGATTTGCACCTGTGCGAAGACCCCTTGGTGCTTCAAAATGCCAAAGCAGTTCTTGCCAGGGAGCCTGAATATGACGCCAGCAGTGCAGCTCTGGCGTTATTGATTACCGAGCTTGAACAGGCGAGGCTTGAACTGGTTTCCTATCTTTCTGGAGTTGACAGTCATCCAGGGCTTGCGGCCGAAGCTATGCGAATAGAACCTATGCTGAGTCAACGTCGGCAATGGTTACTTCGTCAGTACGCTCAATCGCAGGAGCGTCCAAAACTTGGCAACAGCGCCAACGATTTTGGACACGACATAGATAAACTCAAGCGATTGCTTGAATGCTATGAACTCTTATCCACGCCAGAGGTTAATGCCATGGTGCTGGCCATCGCAGAGGAAGATTAATGGTGCCCCTGAACGTTCAGCCGACTTATCTTTGCCCTTTGTGTAAAGCGCCTTTGTGTGCCGGCGAGGCGACCATGGTGTGCCCAAAGGGACATGGGTTCGATAGGGCAAAAGAGGGCTATATCAATCTGTTGCCGGTGCAGAAAAAGCGTTCAAAAGATCCCGGTGACAATAAAGAGATGATGAAGGCGCGACGCCTGTTTTTGGAATCGGGCGCCTATCAAAAGCTGAGTGACAGATTGGGCGAACTGGTGCTTGGGTTACCTGTAAAACCCAACAGGATCCTGGATCTGGGATGCGGTGAAGGCTATTACACCCATCGTTTGCAGCAGGGATTGGCAAAGGCTGGTATTCAGCCCCAGTTCTATGGACTCGACATCTCCCGTGCGGCGCTGAAATCGGCCGCCAAAAGATATCAGCAAATTCATTTTTGCGTGGCAAGCAGCTTTGAAACACCCTTTGAAACGGCTTTTTTCGATCTGATAATGCGAATTTACGCGCCGTCAAAAGCAGAGGAACTGAAGCGTTTGGTCAAACCGGGCGGCTATTTACTGACAGCCTCCGCAGGCCCCATGCACCACTTTGCTGTTAAGAAGCGCATCTACGACACGCCCAGGCTGCACGAGGATAAAGAAGAGCAAATCGATGGATTTGAACTGGTGAGCTCAGAGCGCTTGCAATGGCAGCTTGATATGGACACGCCAGAGCTGATACTCGCGTTTCTGGAGATGACACCCTACGCCTGGAAATTCACCCCGGAGGCGCGCAGGCAGCTTGCGAGCGAGCCATTCAGTTGCGAGCTGGATTTTCGGATCAACTTACAGCGCCGGATGCTGTAAAACTTGAAAATATAATGGCTTGGCTGAGTCTTTAGACGCTGTCTGTACGGTATTTGAACAGCGCTGACGCCAAATTACAGAAATTTAAGTAAAAAATCAGAGCGCCAGACACAAAGGTTTGTTGACTTATGTCTAGGATGGAGTATAGTCGATGAAGCTTGAAGGTTGGATTTATTTTGTGTTCCGCACGACCAGTTTGTCCTGTAAACATTAAGTAATACCGGCTTTTCCCGCTCCACCGCCATAATTGGCAATTGTTTAAATATTTAATGTTACAGGATACCGATATGTCTCAAGTGACTGGTGTAGTTAAGTGGTTCAACGCTGATAAAGGCTTTGGTTTTATCGCTCAGGAAGCTGGCCCAGATGTGTTTGTTCACTTCCGCGCCATCAACACTGACGGTTTCAAGACTCTGGACGAAGGTCAGAAGGTGTCTTTCACCGTGACCCAGGGTCAGAAAGGTCCTCAGGCTGAGAACGTAACCGTAATCGGTTAATTCTCCCAAGAGATGTATAAAAGCCGTGGCCAATGCCACGGCTTTTTTGTTGCCTCGAATTTAGCTTTTGCCATTGTGCTTGTTGCTGAAATTGTCGTGCGCGCCTCTATCTGGAGTAAGATCTGGCTGTGAGTGCGGGAAAGTGTCGCCATTATGATTAACGGGACGCTCATGGATGATACCTGATGCAGCCAAGACAAGGCGTCGCAAGAGACTCTGTTTACTTGGAGCGGGTGCATGGCCTGTTTGTGTGGACTGATTGTTTGGGCCGGCAGCGTTGCGGGCAGGCTGGACTTTCAGAATCGCTGAGTCTGTCGTTGTCTTTGGCGCCGAATTAGGGCTGATTCAATCCGGGGCCGGTTAGCTTATTGATGTGGTGCAGTAAGTGACAGCGGCGTTGTAGGTTTGTCATTCTCAGTAGCCGCAGAAAAGTATGAAAAAGCACCCTCAAAGGGTGCTTTTTCATATAGGGCGTTCAGGAAAAGAGTTTGTCTTCCAAACTCTTGCCATTCAGCAGTTGCCGATACCGAATGCCTTCTGTTGCCAGTAAGTCCAGCGCCGCCTTTTCAAGACCGTACTCTTGTGACGTTGGCTCAAAGCCGATAATAAATTCACGGCCGTTATGCTGACGTTTCACGCTTTGAACCCCTGGCAGTGTGCTCAGCTTGTCACCGAGTCCTTCCGCTGCAACCTCTTGGAGGCTTAACGTCAAAAAGCGCTCAGTAGTCTGTGACTTCATCGACAGGGACTGACTGAGTTTGCCTTTATCCAGATACAGCACAGTGTCACACAGACGCTCAAGTTCTTCGAGGTTGTGTGATGAAATCAGGAATGTGGTTTGTTCGCTGGTATGGGCTATCAATTCCCTCACGGCTCGGGCGTTTGCCGGATCCAATCCGGCGGTGGGTTCATCCAAAAGCACCAGTTGAGGGGTGCCTATCAAGGCCTGTGCTATGGCGACACGCTTGCCCATGCCATGGCTGAGGGCTGTGGGTTTGTGAGGCGTCGCTTCTCTCAGTTGAACGAGCTCCAATACCCGCTCAGCCTCCCTGCGGGCTTCTTTGCCTGAGAATCCTTGCAGCGATGCAAAAAAGGTCAGCTGCTCGCCCACGCTGAAGTTGGGATCCAGCAAGGCATCCTGCGGCAGGGCGCAGACTTTTCCCAGCAATTGACGGCTGCCGGGAGGGTGACCAAGGATTTCGAGGCTGCCACCGTCAGGCTGGATGTAACCACACATCAGACTCATCAGGGTTGTTTTACCGGCGCCGTTTGGGCCAACCAGCGCAACAGGGGCGCCGGCTTCTACTTGCAGCGATACAGCATCCAGCGCAATTTTACTGCCGTAACGTTTGGTCAGGTTTCGGGATACTAAAAGGCTCACAGTGCGCTCCTTTTCATGTATATCAAGCCCAAGGCGAGCAGCACCGCAGCTTGAATCAAGGGCAGTGGCGCGTGGAGCAGGGCACCGAGCGGTGTGTTATCCACTATCAAGTCAATCTGGCTCCCCGGCAACAGCCAATCCAGGCTTGGCAGCGAAGGCAGGTAATAGGCGGCAAGGGCCGCAAGAATTTTGAGCACGCACCATACCAGCACGGCGAACAGGGTTGCCTGGCGGGCACTGTTGGCATAAAGCGACAGCAAGGCCATCAGTGCTATGTAGGGGGTGATAACAATCAGCAGGTTCAACAGTACCAGAACACCGTCAGAAATCGCAGTGGCTGCGAGTTCCGGCTCACGAAACAGCGTCAGTATCAGCGTGGCCAATCCGGCAGTGATGATATAGGCACTTTGCAATAATAATTGCCCGAACACACGGCCAAAAAATAAGGCATCCCGGCCGGTGCGCTGTACCAAAAAGCGGAAGGTTTTGCGGCTTTTGTCTGAGGCAAACTGATCTGCACTGCTCAAAATGGCAAACAGCGGGAACCAGTAGAGGCTAATGACCCAAAATAGTGACAGCTCAGGGACATCCCATGAGAGCAAATGCTTAGGACTGACCATGCCGAGCATTTCCGTCAACATTTGGCGCATATGGGGATCGGCAAGGTATTTGGCGGCGCTGCGGATGGGGTAGTAGAGAATAAGTCCCCATACCAGGCAATAAGCGACCAGGGCTATCAGACCCCGAAGATTGAAAAAACCTTTAATGACTTCCTGTCTGGCGATTAGCCAGACATGCATCAAAGGTCCCGGATGGGCAAGCTGAGGTTGAGACATGCTAACGTCCTGTTATCACTGATTAGTGTGTTTGATTTAAGAGTGCATCCAGGTGCGCTTCCAATTGCGCGACTCGCTCTTCAAGGGCAGCAATGCGGCTATCGTCTCTTTCGTCGACTTGGGAGGGAACCAACGCCGGACTCTCAGAGGATTCGACTATCGTCAGACTGAATCTTGATTCCCGTTTACCTGGATCTCTGGGGAGTTGAACCACCAATGGCGATTCCCTCGATGCCAGTGCCGTGAGGGTAGCTTCGACTTCGCCGATGTCTTTGAACTCATGCTGTCGTCCGGCACGGGTTCTCAGCTCGCCGGGAGTCTGGGGGCCCCTGAGCAGCAACAGACTGACTACGGCAACCTGCGCACTGGAAAGCTGAAGATCAGAAAACTCAGTATTACAAAACCGGTGCTTATATTTTACGACGCGGCTGCCAAAGCCGGATTGTTCGCTTATCAAGCGTTTTTTGGCGAGTTCATCAATGCCTGCCTGCACCTGTGTTTCAGACAGGTCCATCACGGGATCCCGGCTGCTTTTTTGATTGCAAGCCAGGGTGAGGGCATTGAGGGAAAGGGGATATTGATCCGGTGTGGTAACTTCTTTTTCCAATAAACAGCCGATAATTCTGGCTTCGATGGCATCAAGCAACATTGAAAACTCCTTTAACTTCCTGAATCTGTTATATCAGAGCCGGCTGCTTGTGCCCATAGGCAACGTACTTTGTTACCAATTCGCCAATAAAAAAACGGTGGCAAGGCCACCGTTTTATATCCATCAGCTCAGATAGAGTCCGTCGTCGGCTATTCGGAGTTTGCCCTCTTTAAAGAGGCCTCCAATGCTCTTTTTAAAGGCTTTTTTGCTCATGCCCAGCTCAGCGTAAATCACGTCGGCATCAGTCTTGTCACCCAATGGCAAAAATCCACCGGCGGCCTGCAGTTTTTTCAGGATAACGCCGGAGTGGGCATCCAACTCATCTCGGGTACCTTTGTTGAGCACCAGATCGATTTTACCGTCGTGGCGTACCTGCTTGATGTAACCCTTGAGCTTATTGCCCGCACACAGTGGCTTGAACACATCGCTTTGATGGATAAGACCCCAGTGGCTGTTGTTGATAATTGCCTTATAACCCAGGTCTGTGCGTCCGGCGATGGTCAGTTTCACTTCCTGGCCTGGCTTGTAAGAAGCTGGCGTCTTGTCCAGAAACTTATCCAGCTTTGCAGAGGCGACTATTCTGTCGTCGGCGCGGTTGATGTGCAGGTGCACCAACTGATACTTGCCTTCTTCCGGTGGACGGGTCTGTTCGGCAAAGGGCAGCAGCAAGTCTTTGTCCAGTCCCCAATCGAGGAATGCGCCGACCCGGCTCACTGACACTATTTTAAGATTGGCAAACTCACCCACTTGGGCCAACGGCTTTTGAGTGGTGGCAATGGGAGTGTCTTCAGAGTCCAGGTACAGGAATACGTCGAGCTCATCGCCTACTTGCAGGTTGTCCGGTGCAAATTTATTGGGTAACAGCACCTGGCCAAAGTCACCGGCGTTGAGATAAAAACCAAAATTAACTTGTTTAACAACCGCCAACCGGCAAGTCTTTCCTAATTGGATCATTGAGTACCTGATTTCAGATGAATGGGCATTACGGCGAGGATTATACCCCAAACCGAGCCGATTAACCTCAGTTTAGACCGCTACTGGGACAGGATTTGCTCAGCTGGTCCTCGACGGGCAAATACCGCGTTTTTATCAAGGTTTTTGGGTGTCTAAAAACACGATTCTGCTATTTAAAAATATTGAACACACTCACAGAAATGGTGAATCAAAAAGTTGTGTTACTGCTTGATATTCTGCCCATTTTTGTAAACCCCCTTTGAGAGGTAAAGTTCGCTTTGTAGTATATCTTGCAACTCATTGAACAAATGCGAATTCTTGCTTGCATTCTTGAAGTATGCAGGGTTTAATTGCGCCGTTTTTGGGGTTCTTCCCAAAGGTTATCGCCTGTTTACAGGTCACTTTATCGGTCTGGGTATTTTGGATGAGTCAAAGACCGTGTCACCTTGCACATCCTAATAACGCAAGGGGTACGGCTTAATGGAAGGGGGAGTTGGCTAATGCACTATCATTTGCTTTCTGCACATTGCCTCAAGCTGGCTTCTTGCCTGACTCAGGACCTGGTGGCCATCGACACAGATGTGAAACACCTTACCCTTATCCGCATCAATTCTGGCCGTGAAGAGGCCAATAGTCCCAAATAAGCCGGTCTGACAAGACCTTACGGCTTCCCATCCCGTCTTTCCATTGGAGTGCAAGGGTATGGGTATTCTACACTTTTCTTACCGACGCAATCGGATACAGAACAATGCAAGACAACAAGCTATATTTCGAGACGCTGCATAGCGGCTATGGTCAATATTTCGAGATAGACAAGGTGCTCTTTGAGCAAAAAACCAGTCAATGGCATTTATCGATTTTTGAAAATGCCCGCTTTGGCCGGGTGATGGCACTTAATGGCGCCATTCAAACCACCGAAGCCGATGAGTTTGTCTATCACGAAATGCTGACCCACGTGCCGGTATTGGCACATGGCCGGGTAAAAAGCCTGCTCATCATCGGCGGTGGCGATGGCGGTATGCTGCGCGAAGTGGTGAAACACAGGGGGATTGAGCGTATCGTGATGGTGGAGATTGATGGCGCCGTGGTGGACATGTGTAAAACCTGGCTGCCCAATCACTCTGCCGGCGCGTACGACGATCCCCGTGTCGAACTGGTTATTGCTGATGGTATTGACTTTGTTGCCAGCTGCAACGAGCGTTTTGATGTGATTATCTCTGACTGTACTGACCCTGTGGGTCCAGGCGAAGTGCTGTTCAGTTCAGATTTTTATGCGGGTTGCAAAAGATGTCTTAATGAAAACGGCATCTTTGTCGCCCAAAATGGGGTGCCCTTTATGCAGGTAGAGTCCCTGCAGGATACGGTGCGCCGCATGAGCACTTATACCCGGGAATGCTGGTTTTACATGGCCGCAGTCCCAACGTACATTGGTGGAGCCATGGCATTTGCCTGGGCCACCGACAATCCAGAGGCACGCAAGCTTGACCTTGCAACCCTCGAGGCGCGTTTCAACGAGGCTGGGATCAGTACCCGTTACTACACGCCGGCTTTGCATCAGGCAAGCTTTGCCTTGCCAAAATACGTCGAACAGGCGATCCGGTCAGCGATGACCGTGACCGCTTAATATCTCACTATTAATAGGCACAATTGAGATGAACGAATGGTCAATTGACGACGCCCGCGCCGGGTACAACGTTGCCCACTGGAGTCAGGGTTTTTATGGGATCAGCGACGAGGGTGAGGTGACAGTCTCCCCGGATCCTAAGAATCCCACCTTCAAAATAGGATTGAACGCGCTTGCCAAGGATATGGTAAAAGCCGGCGTAAGCTTGCCTGTACTGGTGCGTTTCCCGCAAATTCTGCACCACAGAGTCGACCACCTGTGCCAGATGTTCAACCAGGCCATTCAGAAATACGACTATCAATCTGATTACCTGTTGGTGTACCCCATTAAGGTAAACCAGCAGCAAACCGTGGTGGAAGAAATTCTCGCGAGCCAGGTCAGTAAAACCGTACCGCAGCTGGGTCTTGAGGCCGGCAGTAAGCCAGAGCTGATGGCTGTACTCGCCATGGCCCAAAAGGCCAGCTCTGTTATCGTGTGTAACGGTTACAAAGATAAAGAATATATTCGTCTGGCGCTGATTGGTGAGAAGCTCGGCCACAGCGTGTACATAGTGCTCGAGAAAATGTCCGAGCTGCAGATGGTGCTGGATGAGTCCAAGAAGCTGGGTGTGACACCACGTTTGGGTCTGCGTGCCCGTTTGGCCTTCCAGGGCAAGGGCAAGTGGCAGGCGAGCGGCGGTGAAAAGTCGAAGTTCGGTCTGTCTGCCGCACAAATCCTGAAAGTGGTCGAACGTCTGAAAGACGAAGACATGCTGGAATCTTTGCAGCTGCTGCACTTCCACCTGGGCTCGCAAATCGCCAACATTCGTGACATTCGCCACGGCGTGGGTGAAGCCGCACGTTTTTACTGTGAACTGCGTAAGCTGGGTGCCAAGGTGAACTGCTTTGACGTGGGCGGCGGCCTGGCCGTGGATTACGATGGTACCCGCAGCCAGTCAAACAACTCCATGAACTATGCGCTGGCCGAATACGCCAACAATATCGTGTCTGTGCTCACCGACGTGTGTAACCAGAACGAGCAGCCAATGCCGCGCATTATTTCTGAGTCTGGCCGTTACCTGACTGCCCACCACGCGGTGCTCATCACCGATGTGATTGGCACAGAGTCCTACAGCCCGGAAGACATTCCTGCGCCGGAAGAAGACGCGCCTCAGCTGCTGCACAACATGTGGCGCAGCTGGAACGAAATCAGCTCACGCCTCGACCAGCGCGCCCTGATTGAAATCTTCCACGACACCCAGTCTGATCTGGCCGAAGCCCAGTCGCTGTTTGCACTGGGACAGCTGAGTCTTGAAGACCGTGCCTGGGCCGAGCAGTGTAACCTGGCGGTGTGCCATGAGTTGCAGGGGTTGATGAATGCCCGTAACCGTTATCAGCGCCCGATCATCGATGAACTGAACGAGAAGCTGGCTGACAGATTCTTTGTGAACTTTTCTCTGTTCCAGTCGTTGCCGGATGCCTGGGGTATCGACCAGGTATTCCCTGTGTTGCCGCTGTCGGGCCTGGACAAGGTGCCTGAACGTCGCGCTGTGATGCTGGACATCACCTGCGACTCTGACGGTATTGTTGATCAATACGTAGACGGTCAGGGCATTGAAACCACACTGCCGGTGCCAAACTGGTCTGCTGAAGACCCATATCTCATTGGTTTCTTCCTGGTGGGTGCTTATCAGGAAATCCTCGGCGACCTGCACAACCTCTTCGGTGATACCAACTCCGCTGTGGTGCGTATCGACGAAGAAGGCCAGACCAATATTGAGTCTGTGCTTGCCGGTGATACCGTGGCCGATGTACTGCGTTATGTGAACCTCGATGCCGTGTCCTTTATGCGCACTTACGAGGAACTGGTGAACTCTCACATTGCAGAAGACGAGCGCGCGATGATCCTCGAAGAACTCCAGGTTGGCCTCAAGGGGTACACCTACCTGGAAGATTTTTAACCCATACTAAGGCAAGGTGAAGCCAGGCCGGGGAACCAGGGTGCAAGCCCTCCCGGCCCTCAGGTAGAGAAAAATGTTTTTTGAAGGTTCAGAAAAAAAAATAGAAGTTATAGTCACCCCCGGATTCGGCTCACTCAGAGCACTGGGGCGTGAATTCTGGAACGAGATGGTAGCCTGCGCCAATGCAGAAATTCTCTCCAGTATCAACAATGAACACTGCGATGCCTACTTGCTCAGCGAATCGAGTTTGTTTGTCTGGAACGACAGATTCCTGATGCTGACCTGCGGCACCACAACACTCGCCAAAGCGGTTGTTCGTTTTATTTCTGAAGTCGGTGCCGACAAGATTGCGTTTGCCAGCTACCAACGTAAAAACGAGTACCTTTCCCACTTGCAAAGCAGTGCCTTTACTGACGATTTGACCGCCATCCGTGCGCTCTTGCCCGGAGATGCCTTCAGAATAGGGCATCTGGATTCCCATCATCATTACATTTTCACCAGCAACAAGCCCTACGAAGCGGCCGCAGATGACCATACCAGTGAGCTTTTGATGTACCACATTCGTGGTGAGGCCGCTGATTACTTACGCGGTGAACATCAGAGCGCAGCTGAAATCCGCAGCCTGCTGCAACTGGAAGCCATGTTGCCGGGCTTTGTGTTTGATGACTTTTTGTTTGAGCCTTTTGGCTATTCCATCAATGGCATCCGTGGCGATCGCTACATGACCATTCATATTACGCCGCAGGAAAACAGCTCTTACGTGAGCTTTGAAACCAACTTGCCACTGGAGGGGGAGTATCGGCAAATTTTCTCCCGCTTGCTGGGGATACTCAACCCGGGCAGTTGGGATGAGATTGGCTTCAACGCCAGGCGCCATACCGAAAATTACCCGGCGCACCTGTGTCTGGGAAGCTGTGCGTTATCCATGGCGCAGGGGTATAACGTGGACTTCAGTCACTATCAGCAGCTCTGTCATGAAGTGCTGATCCCAGAGCCAATGTAAAATTGCGGCCATGGAATGTTTAATGGGCCAAACTAATAAACGGGCATAGCCAATGCGCCATCTTTTGGCCGCATAAAAACAAAAGCCGACATCACAGTCGGCTTTTTTGTTGCGCGTCAAGCGGCTAGAATGCCTCAAACGATACTGGGCCAATAAGGATTTACCATGACAGATCTTAGCGACATTCGCCGTGAATACACTAAAGGCGGCCTCAGGCGCAGCGAATTGCCCGAAGACCCCATGGCACTCTTTGAACGCTGGATGGAGCAGGCCAAGGCGGCTGAACTTACCGACCCGACTGCCATGTGTGTGGCGACAGTCGACGACCAGGGGCAACCCTATCAACGGATAGTGCTGCTCAAGCGCTTTGATGAACAGGGTTTTGTGTTCTTTACCAATTTGGGCAGCCGTAAGGCCACTCAGCTGAAGCAAAATGCCCACATCAGTCTGCTGTTTCCCTGGCATCCATTGGAGCGACAGGTCGCTGTGACAGGCATTGCCGAACCCCTTTCAACGGCAGAGGTGCTTAAGTACTTTGTCACCCGTCCAAAAGAGAGCCAAATTGCTGCCTGGGTGTCTGCCCAGTCATCCAAACTCAGTGCACGGCAGGTACTGGAAGCCAAGTTTATGGAAATGAAGCAGAAATTTTCCGCGGGGGAGGTGCCTTTACCGTCCTTCTGGGGAGGCTATCTGGTGCGTCCTTCCAGCATAGAATTCTGGCAGGGAGGAGAACACAGACTACACGACCGCTTTATCTATGAAAAATCAGCTGAGGGTTGGGCCATTGAGCGGTTGGCTCCGTGATTTGAACGAAACAGGCTCACATTATCTGCCAGAAAGCCCCTTTGGCCTTGGGTAAGGGTAAAACTGACTTTCTGGCCTTTTTTCAGGGCACGTCTTCGGTGAGTATTGATGGCGCGGTAATGGACAAACGCATCCCTATCATTATCGCGGCTCAACCAGCCAAATCCTCTCTCGTCTTTAAGTCATGTGACTGCACCAATACGCTGCCCCTGACATGTCGCCCTTATAGGCAATTGACCAAAGTATCTGAACTTTAACAAGCAGATATTTCAGCCAATTGACAACCCCGATGGGAATTTGCAGCTAGAGTTATAGTGGCCGTTTGGTTTATTGTTTGTGTTGTCACTAATTTAGCAATTCAGGAATGGCCTGAACGCAACGAAACACAAGGAGACAAGTGATGTTTATCCGTACTTTGTTGGGCGCAGCCCTGCTGGTATCTGCATCGGGTGCCATGGCCGATTGGCAATTGAATGCCGCCAATTCCAATGTCAGCTTTATTTCAGTGAAGAAGGGTGATGTTGCTGAAGTGCACAAATTTAAAACCCTTGAAGGTAAACTGTCTGAACAAGGTGATTTCAGCCTCAGTATTCCGCTGGCGTCTGTCGATACTGGTATTGAAATTCGTGATGAGCGCATGAAAAGCATGTTATTTGAAGTGGAACAATTTCCCTCGTTAACGCTTTCTGCCAAGATAGAACCATCACTGGTTAGCGCCCTGAAGCCTGGCGATATCACGAAAGCGGAAATTCCGGCGACTTTGGAATTGCATGGTAAAACCGATAAGCTCAACGTCGAAGTGACAGTGGCACGGGTGTCTGATAACACCCTGATGGTCAGCAGCAGTGCCATGTTAATCGTCAATGCAGCCAATTTTGGATTAACCGCAGGTATTGAAAAGCTGCGTGAAGTGGCAGGGTTGTCGGCCATCAGCAGTGCTGTGCCGGTTTCATTCGTGCTAACACTTGAGAAATAACAGGATTCGCATGCTTTAAGGAAGAAGAATGCAACTTGTTCCATAATAAAAATGCGGGCCCGGGCCCGACAGAAATGCAATACGGGATTTGACATGGTCACTGATAAAGAAGGTTACGTGCATCTCATACAGTACCTGACTGAAAACTTGGGGCTTTTCGAAGCGCCCGAGGGAAAGGGGTTGGCTGATGAGACAGTGATGGAGCTCTTTGAAGAGCAGTTGTCCGCGCAGATAATCATGGTCTGCGGTCAAAATCCCGAATTGAGTTTTGCCCAACGTAATATGGTCATCCGGGAAATCGACGCCATCGTTTACGATCTCGAAGAAATCCTGGCCCATGTTGGAAATAAAAAAGCCACGCCGGAACAAACGCACTTTATTGCTGACTTTTCTGGGCTTATCAAAAACTTATTCGACCAGGAAATTGTCAAGCTGACCGCCTGAAGCGCCGTCGTGGTTCACACTGTGATGGGGTGAACATGATAAGACTCAAACCAGGATTTGAACACGATACCATTGCTGTTGAGGCATCAGGGATGATTGAGGCGGATGACTACAGCAGCGTTTTGATACCCGCGCTCGAACAAGCGCTGAAAGATCATGCCTCGGTGCGGGTGTGGTACGAAATTGATGATGGATGCCGCGGTGTGCGTCTGTTGTCGCTCTGGCAAGACGTGCTGCTTGGGCTCTTCCATCTCGATGACTTCAGGCGTATTGCCATTCTTACCAATCGTCCTTCCTTTCGCCGTATGGGCGAACTCATTGGCTTATTTATGCCATGTCCCGTACGTGTCTTCCACTTGGATGAGGGTCAAACCGCCAGGGTTTGGCTGTCTCAAAATCGCTGAACACCCCGTTTTTAATTGGCAATCTCCCGCGCTTACGTTATGGTACTTTAGGTTCAGTTTTGGCAGTAACCATATGTAATTAATTGTTTTTCAGGATGTTGTTTATGTTTAGAGCTTGGATTGCAGTTTCGTTGTTATTGTTATCTTGCGCTTCTTCAGGCAAACCTGTCGTGGGGCAGAGTGTAGACATTCATCAGCCCGGCTCAGGGCTAAACTTTGTTGCCCGGGTGGATACCGGCGCCTCTATCAGTTCAATCCATGCCGTTGATATCGAGGTGCTCGGCGGCGAAGCGGAATCGATGAAAGACAACATCGGAAAACGGGTACGCTTCACCACAGAAGGACGGGGTGGAGTCAGCAAAACTATTGAGGCCAGGATAGTCAAGGTCACCACAGTGTCCAACTCTCAGGGTACAGAGAGCCGTTATACAGTCGAACTTGAGCTGCAATACGAGCAGGACCTGCGCAACATAAGGGTGAACCTCAGAGATCGTGGGCACATGGATTACAAACTGCTGCTGGGACGCAATTGGCTGGAAGGCCACTACCTGGTCGATGTTGCCGAGAAAAACGTTATCGGTGAGCGTGCGCCCATCCACTTGGTGGAAGGTGATATCACCTTCGATACCCGCATCGATACCGGTGCCGTCGAAAACAGTCTGCATGCAATCGACATCCAAATTGAAGACGAAAACCCCACCGACATGGAGGCCAACGTTGGCAAGCGGATAAGCTTTACCACGGGTAATGAAAAAGGCGAAACGCGGCGGATCCATAGCCGTATCACAGAGACGTCTCTCATTCGAAATGCTCAGGGAAGTGAAGTTCGCTATATGGTAGAGCTCACCCTCGGTGAGCCCGGTAAAGAGTTCAAGGTGAAGGTAAACTTAAAAGACAGAAGCCAGATGAGCCATAAACTGCTTATCGGCCGTAACTGGCTTCAGGGGCACTACGTTGTTGATGTGAGTCGCTAATCGCCAATGGGTAACCTGCAATCCACTATGGTGGCCACGGTCAGCGAATGACACAGCGTCAGTGAGCCACCATACTGGCGTTCAAGCCAAGCGCTAAGTGCGTTAAGTTCGGGCGTGATAAGTTCAGGGCTCACCCCCTGTCGGTCGAACCGAATGCGGCAATCATGTCCTGTCTCGTCGACACACACCCTGACAATGTTGCCCTGTGGTGTGTTATCGACTTGAGTGCACAGGAGTTTTAATAAGCTGAATATCAACAGCGTTAACTGCCATGTTTCAAGGCGCACGCTGAATTTACGCCCCCCCTCCAGCTGAATTTGGATGTCACGTCCTGCAATTTCCGATTGAAACAGCTGCGTCAATTGCTGCAGCACATCCATGGGAACAACGCGTTGGCTGGGCTTATGTTTGCCGGTTAAGAGTTCAAGTAATCTTAGCCGCTCAGCGTGTTCACTCAGCGCATCCTTTAGCTTTTCCATGGGCGCAGCATCCAGAGTGCAAGCCTTCGCCAGCAGGATTTCCTGCTCACGGGCTATCAGGCTTACCAAGTCCCTGAGCCAGTTTTTAAATAACCGCCTCTCGATAACCCACGCCTCGTCTTTGGCTTTGGTATCTTCCATGCTCTGTGTTTTTTGTGAAAGCTCGAATTCTGCCTGCTGCAGTTGTTGTTGGATTTTGGCGTTTTCACTGCCGCAGAGGCTAAGACTGCGTTCGAGTGCCGCCGTTCGCTCCAACAGTTCGTTTTCAATGCGCTTGCGATTTTGAATATCAAAGGCGATGGCTCCGGTTCCCCTGAGATTGTCGTCGTCATCCCGGATGGCAAACTTGGTCATTTGAAAACGAACTTCTCCCAAACGTGTCGGCAGTGTCTCTTCGAATTGCAGGGGAGCATCCTGGCTCATTACCCGCTGATCGCTCTCGCCATAGATCTGGGCAAGATCGGATGAAAATAGCTGCCTGTCGGTTGCCCCCAGGATCCTGTGTCGGTCAAGACCTATGGTTTCACAAAACTTATCGTTCACCATCAGGTAGCGTCCGGCCGTATCCTTGATAAAAATGAGGTTGGGGGAAGACTTCAGCAGGGCACTGAGCTGTTCCTTGTGGGCGAGTAAATCCTGCTGCGCCTCCTGCTGAACTTCCAGCTGTTGCTCCAGCGCCAGATTTGATGCATCGAGACTTGCCATGGCGATTTCCAGCTGGCGGGTGCGGGCGACAAGCGCGCTGGCCAAAACCCCGATTTCATCCTCACGCTGACTCGCTTGCAGCTCCAGATGGGCTGCATCTTCCGCTTTTAACGCAGACACCAAGCGTGCAAGCGGTTTGATATAAAGCCAATGTTGTACATAAATCATCAGCAGCAGTGCCACCACCTGTGCCAGCAGCAAATAAAAGCCTGCGCGCTCAACCAGAAGTAAGGCTTCATTTTTAAACGAGCTTTTGGGTGTTACCGTAATGACCTTCCAAAATGTGCCTGGCATCCGATACACAGACACCAGTGTCGGCGCTGCAATCAGCGGGTCAGCGTCGATGGCCAGGGTTCCCAATAATGCAGGTGATTGGGGCATGGCAAGGGCGCTGGTGTTGATGATGGCCTCGTACATTTTTTTCCCCTGGGGGAAGTTGCCGGGGACCATGGTCAAAAGCTGTTCCTGAGTGATGACCTGATGTGTCTGCGCGTCATTGATGAATTGTCTGTCGGCATCGTCCACTAAAGCGAGCAATGCCGACAGCTGAGGATAGCGCCGGGCGAGTGCGACCAAGTCGGGCAAGGTCGCATGTCCGGGTAAACTTTGCTCGGCGCCGGCCAGAGGGGCCGACAATACCTGATTAAACTGATCCAGGAGGATGACATAGCCCCCCAATTCCTTGCGGGACTCGGCAAGATAGCTGCTGAGGCTCGAAAGGCTCACATCGATGGTCGCCACGCCCTGGAATTCATGCTCCTGCCAGATGGGCACTGATGCGGTGACCATGGACTCTTGGGTATGGGGGTCTATGTAGGAAGGGGACCAGAACACCCGGCCGGCCGGAAACAGTCTAATGGGCTTGTACCAGAGTTCATCGAAGTAATGACCGCTGCTTTGGTTGTAACCCTCGTTCTTACGTAATTGACCAAGCAAGTCTCTGACCCAGAAAAGGCTTCTGATCTCGGTTTCCTGTCCAAGCGGATGACCTTTCTCTGGCCAGATCCCACCACTTGCGACCACTTCTTTGTGGTTGGGCAACGAGAGCAGGCTGGGAATGGTTCTTTCAATGGTGGCAATATCGTTTCTTTGGGTGCCTGCAACGTCGGCAATGGCGACCACCAGGGTGTCGAGCTGGGCCGTCAAATCCCGCAACCTGGCCTGGATCAACTGTCCCTGAGAGAGGTTGAGATTCATTTCCTGTGTCAGTCGTTCTTCTTTTTGGCTGCCAAGAAGAATCCACAGGGTGGCCAGCAAAAGCAGTGTGGCTATCAGGCTTTGCAGTAATCCCACCCGAAACGGCAAACTATTACGCCATCTTGGGTGCAATGTATTTGATACATAGGCCTTGGAACGATTCATGGCAGGCCGGATCCTTTGGGCTGAAAATGACACTCTCAGCAGCCAGTCTAACGGATAATTTGTTATTTGCCATTAGCTTAAAGTTAAAAGGCACCCGGGAGGGTGCCTTTTCGTTTGTCAGAGTTTTAAGCCGACCAAAAGCTTGTCCAGCTTTTCGGCCGTGGCGTGGAGTTCATCACAGCCTGACACCGATTGGTTTGCAGATTGCTCCACATCGTGGGACTGGTTACGGATTTCCATCAGGTTGCCGGCAATTTCGTTGGCAACCGCAGATTGCTCTTCGGCTGAGGTGGCAATCAGCACACTCATTTCAAATACCTTGGCACTGTGGTGGGCGATGCTGTCGAGATCTTCGCCGGTTTTTATCACGTGCTTTTTGCCTTCTTCGGCCTGTTCGACGGTACGCGCCATGACCTGCGTCAGGTTACGGGAGCCGGACTGCAGCGCCTCAATCATGGACTTGATTTCCACGGTGGCGGCCTGAGTGCGGCCAGCGAGGGTACGCACTTCATCGGCCACCACGGCAAAACCACGTCCCTGCTCACCGGCGCGGGCCGCTTCAATGGCGGCGTTAAGCGCCAGCAGATTGGTTTGCTCGGAAATGGCGTTAATGGTAGTGACCACCTCATCGATGCGGCTCGCGTTTTCATTGAGTACGGTTACCGCATCGGATGCTCTGGCGATTTCGCTGGACAGCTGTCCGATGGCACTGACTGTGGTTGCAATATCCTTGGAGCCAGCAGCCACTTGCTGATTGGCTTCCTGAGTCTCCTGGGAAGAGTGCTCGGCATTGCTGGCCACTTCCCGCACAGCAGCGGTCATTTGCTCCATGGCGGTGGCGAGAGAATCGAGATGAGCACGTTGACTTGCAGCGAGGGCCTGACCGTCCCGGGCATTGGTGCGGAATGACTCCACCACGGTACGGATTTGGCGGGTGGCGTCGTTGATGTTTTTCACCAGGTTATGTTGACGTTCAACCAGGGAGTCAATGCTGATGGCCAGAATACTGAACTCATCTTTTACCTGGAAGAAGTTGAGCCTGCCTGTCAGGTCGCCATCGGCGGCACGTTTGAGGGCCATTACCGTGGTATAAAGTGCGCCACCAACAAAGGTGGAGATGTAGTAGCTGAAAATAAAGATGATAAAGAGCACCAGCGCAATAGCACCCATGACAAACCAAGTGTCGTTACCGGATTCCAGCGATACCGCCTTGGCATCGAGTGTGCTGACCGCGACCAATTGCTTGTCACTGATGGCACTGACAGATTGGTAACGGCCGCTGGAATTGGCTTCGTCGCTGCCGCCGCCACTGCGGGCCAACTGCTGGGCCTTGTTGCCCAAATTACTGACGGGCACTACCTGAGTGTTACCGGAAAGACTTTGCAAAAATGCCCCTTGCTGCTCAGCCGGAATATAGTTGAGCGCCTGCGACACCAGTTGATTGACATCATTGGTGTGGTTACGGCTTTGTGCCAAGTGGGTTTCGAGCAAGGTCTCGTTGAATTTGATGTTGAGTACCAGTGCCAGTGACAGCACCATCAGCACCGGGACAATGGCCAAAATGGCAAACTTGGTTTTGAGAGTCATGTGGATGAGATATTGATCTACCCAGCGAAACTTCACTTCTTTCATGAATTACCTCGGAGCGGGGCTGCATGTGACCCTATGTTTATCGGTTCTTGATGACCGAACTTTATTATTGCAGCCGAATTATGCTTGTAAATGAATACTTTTTGTTCAGGGCGTTGCCCCTGTTATGTATTCTCAGCATAGAGCACAGCGACAATTTTACATCTCGTCAACATGCCCCGCCAGTCACCCTGTAGGGAAAATACGAACCTCGTATGAAAATTCCTCGAATGTGCTGGAAAATGCAGCGGAAATGGCGGGGGTTTTTCAACATTTCGGCAGATTTATCCCTAGTCAAATAAAGATGCCTGCCGTAAAATTTCACTCTTTTGTTTATTTTGACAAATTTACGCGGCAAGCACGTCGACATGTCGTGAACAGCCTGCACAAAACGGCAGGTACGAGAGCAGTGGAAGAGAAGATGCAGCAATTAACAGAGATTGTGGAACAGGCTCTGGCCGCCATCGAACAGGCGACAGATCTGAAGGTTCTGGACGATATCCGGGTGGACTATCTCGGCAAAAAAGGCCGGATCACCGACTTAATGAAACTGATGGGCACCCTGAGCGCAGAAGAGAAGCCCAAGTTCGGTCAGGCAGTAAATGATGCCAAGCAGAGCGTTCAGGCGAAACTCGGTGAACAGATGGAACTGTTTAAAGCCCGTGAACTGGAAACCAAACTGGCCGCAGAGCAAATCGACGTAACGCTGCCGGGGCGCACTCTGGACAATGGCGGCCTGCACCCAGTGACCCGTACTATTGAACGAATCGAATCCTTCTTTGGCGAGCTGGGTTTTACGGTGAAGCATGGTCCAGAAATCGAAGATGACTTCCACAACTTCGATGCACTGAACATTTCCGAGCACCACCCAGCCCGTGCCGATCACGATACCTTTTATTTCAATCCCAAGGTTATGCTGCGCACCCAAACATCGGGCGTGCAAATTCGTACCATGGAAACGGAAAAGCCGCCGCTTCGGATCATCTCTCCAGGCCGCGTATACCGTAACGACTATGACATGACCCATACCCCGATGTTCCATCAGGTAGAAGGTCTGCTGGTAGATGAAAACGTGAACTTTGCAGAGCTTAAAGGCATTCTGCACGACTTCCTGCGCAACTTCTTTGAAGAAGACCTGCAGGTACGTTTCCGTCCATCTTATTTCCCATTCACCGAGCCTTCGGCGGAAGTGGATGTGATGGGCAAAAATGGCAAGTGGCTCGAAGTGCTTGGCTGCGGCATGGTACACCCCAACGTACTGCGCAGCGTGGGTATCGACCCTGAGAAATATTCCGGTTTTGCTTTTGGTATGGGTGTTGAGCGTTTGACCATGCTGCGTTACGGCGTAAACGATTTGCGCGCATTCTTCGAAAACGACCTGCGTTTCCTTAAGCAATTCAAATAACGGAGCAAATTAGTAATGAAATTCAGTGAATCCTGGCTTCGTGAATGGGTGAATCCTGCCATCAGCCGTGAAGACTTGAGCCATCAAATCACCATGGCTGGCCTGGAAGTGGACGGCATCGATGCGGTCGCAGCCGACTTCAGCGGCGTGTTTGTGGGCGAAGTAGTGGAATGTGGTCAGCATCCCGATGCCGACAAGCTGCGCGTAACCAAGGTAAATGTGGGTGGTGACGCCCTGCTCGACATCGTTTGCGGTGCGCCAAACTGCCGTTTGGGTCTTAAAGTGGCCGTAGCCACTGTGGGCGCCGTGCTGCCCGGTGACTTCAAAATCAAAAAAGCCAAGCTCCGTGGCCAGCCTTCTGAAGGCATGCTGTGTTCCTACAGCGAGCTGGGTATCGATATCGAAAGCGATGGCATTATTGAATTGCCACTGGATGCGCCCATTGGCACAGATATCCGTGAATACCTCGACCTGAACGATGCCGTTATTGATGTTGACCTGACTTCCAACCGTGCCGACTGCCTCGGTATGGCAGGCCTTGCCCGCGAAGTGGGCGTGCTTAACCGCGCCGAAGTGACAGAGCCAAGCTGGGCTCCTGCAGTGGCCAGCATTGACGACACTATCGATATTCAGCTGTCAGCCCCTGCTGCCTGCCCAAGATATCTTGGCCGTATCGTGCGTAATGTGAACGTAAAAGCACCGACGCCTGAATGGATGAAAGAAAAGCTGCGCCGCAGTGGCATCCGTTCAATCGATCCTATCGTGGATATCACCAATTATGTGTTGATTGAATTTGGTCAGCCGATGCACGCCTTTGATCTCGCCAAAATCGACGGCAAGATTGAAGTGCGTTTGGGCGATGGTGAAGAAAAGCTCACTCTGCTGGACGGCAGTGAGATCACAGTACCAAACGACACCCTGGTGATTGCCGACAACAGCAAGCCTCTGGCACTTGCCGGTGTGTTTGGTGGCGAGTTCTCAGGTGTGGGTGAAACCACCCAGGACATCCTGCTCGAGTGTGCCTTCTTTGCTCCTTTGGCCATCATGGGTAAAGCCCGTAAACTTGGCCTGCACACAGACTCATCACACCGATTTGAGCGCGGTGTAGACCCAGAGCTGCAGCATAAGGTGATGGACCGTGCCTCCCGTTTGGTGCTGGATATCTGTGGCGGTGAAGCTGGCGCTGTGGTTGAAGCCAAATCCGATGAGCATCTGCCAAAAGCCAAAGAGATCCTGCTGCGTCGCAGTAAGCTCGACAAAATCCTTGGTCACCATGTACCCGACAGTGACGTCGTTGAAATCCTGACCCGCCTGGGCTTTGCCGTAACAGCAGGTGAGGGCGAGTGGCAGGTGACCACCGCGACCTATCGTTTCGACATGGCCATCGAAGAAGACCTGATTGAAGAAGTTGCCCGTATCTACGGTTACAACAACATCCCCAACAAGGCGCCCATGGCTCACTTGCGGATGTCAACCCATCAGGAAGCCGATATCAGCCTGAAGAAAGTGCGTAGCTTCCTGGTTGCCCGCGGCTTCCAGGAAGCAGTGACTTACAGTTTCGTGGATCCCAAGTTGCAGCAATTGGTGCATCCGGGTGAACAGGCAATGATCCTGCCTAACCCGATTTCCAGTGAAATGTCTGCCATGCGTCTGTCTATGTTCACCGGATTGCTCACCGCAGTTGGCTACAACCAGGCGCGTCAGCAGGGCCGTGTGCGCCTGTTTGAGACAGGATTGCGCTTTGTGCCTGATGCCAGTGCAGAATCCGGCGTGAGGCAGCAACCTATGCTGGGCGCCGTGATTGCAGGCCTTCAGAACGAAGAACATTGGTCAATGGAGAGCAAAACCGTTGATTTCTTCGATCTTAAGGGCGATTTGGAGGCAATTATTGGCTTGACAGTTTCAGGATCCGAATTTAGTTTTAGAAGAGCGACACATTCGGCGCTTCACCCAGGCCAATGTGCTGAAATTCTAAGGAATGATCGCGTCATCGGTTATATAGGTGCCGTCCATCCAAGCCTTGAGAAGCCATTTGGGCTCAATGGTAAAACCATCGTATTTGAGCTGGAACTGGATGCAGTGTTACATGCGAAATTGCCGGAAGCTCAGGTGATTTCCAAGTTCCCCGCTAACCGCCGGGATATCGCATTGGTCGTTGATGAAAGCGTTGCTGCGGCAGATGTGATAAAAGTTATAAGAAAAGTTGGCGAAAATCAGTTGGTTGGCGTAAACTTGTTCGATGTATACCAGGGTAAAGGTGTTGAGCCTGGTAAAAAGAGCCTGGCAATTGCACTGACGTTACAAGACAACACTCGCACACTTGAAGAAAAAGAGATCGCAGAAGCAGTAGATACTGTGGTTTCAGCGCTCAAGTCCGAGTTCAACGCATCGTTGAGGGATTAAAGTATGGCACTTACCAAAGCCGAAATGGCAGAGCATCTTTTTGAAACGCTTGGCATTAACAAGCGGGTCGCGAAAGAGATGGTAGAGACGTTTTTCGAAGAAATCCGAAGCGCTCTCGAAAGTGGTGAGCAGGTCAAGCTGTCCGGTTTTGGTAATTTTGACCTCAGGGACAAAAACCAACGACCTGGCCGCAACCCAAAAACCGGTGAGGATATCCCGATTTCTGCCCGTCGTGTGGTGACATTCCGCCCCGGCCAGAAGCTGAAAAGCCGCGTCGAGTCATCCAACTCCGAAAAGTAACACCGGAATACACTTAGGGAAGGCCACTCATCTGAGTGGCTTTCCTGTTTGTGTGGTTTAAAGAGATTCTAAGTTAAGACGATGCGTTATTTCGACAGACGATTTTACTGGGGACTGCTGCATCCCAAACTTTGGGGAACCTGGATTGCCATTGGCGTTTTGCTCTTTTTCGGGGCCTTGCCAGCGTGGTTGCGTGACCCTTTTGCCAGAGCCTTGTCCAAGTTGGTACTCTCCATTGCCAAGAAGCCCATCAGAGTTGCTAAGGCTAATATACGTACTTGTTTTCCTGACAAATCAGAGGCTGAAGTAGACGCCCTTGTCCGTGAAAACGTCGCGCATTTCGTCATGATCCTCATTGGTCAGGCAGAACTCTTGTTTGGCAGTAAAGAACATTTGCGCCGTCGGGTGAATCTTCACGGCTTTGAGCATGTTCAAGCGGCCAGGGAAGCCGGTCAGCCGGTGATATTTATCATGCCCCATGTGTGGGGCATCGATTATGCCGGCCTTCGATTGAATCTCGATTTACCCATGGTCACCATGGCCAAGGCTCACAGAAACGAGCTGTTTAACTGGTTTTCCAATCGCATTCGCAGTCGGCTGGGCGGACATGTTTACATGCGTGAAGCTGGTCTTAGGGTGCTTATCAGTGAAATGCGCCAGGGTAACAGCTTTTTCTATCTGCCGGATGAGGACTTGGGGCCGGATCAAAGTGTGTTTGCCCCGCTTTTCGCCACGACCAAGGCAACCTTACCGGTGGTCGGGCGTCTCGCTGCGGCGGGCAATGCGCAGGTAATGCCTGTGGTTATTGGATACGATGACAAGGCACATCGATTTGAACTAACCGTGCTGCCAGCCATTGAAGAAGACACCATGAGGGGCAAGGAAAACGAAGCCCTGGCCCTTAATCGTGCGGTGGAGCAGGTGATTAGCGCTTATCCAGAGCAATACATGTGGTTTTTGAAGTTGCTGCGGACCCGGCCTCCCGGTGAGCCTTCGATTTACGATTGATAACAGAGGGTATTCATGCGTGTTGCTGCTGGCTATAATCAAGCAATACGCACCCGCTGAGAGTTTAACATGCTGAAAGCGTCCATCCCGGTCGACGAGACCGAGAGGCTCAACGCCCTGTATCGATTGGAGATACTGGACACCAAAACGGAAGAGCGTTTCGACAGGATAACCCGTTTGGCAAGGCGTCTTTTCGACGTGCCCATCTGTCTTATCAGTTTGGTGGATAAAGACCGCCAGTGGTTCAAGTCCTGCGTAGGTTTGGATGCCTGTCAAACCGCGAGAGACATCTCTTTTTGCAGCCATACGATTCTGCAGTCAGATATCTTTGTTGTTGAGGATACCTTCGAAGATCCCAGATTTGTTGATAACCCCCTGGTAACCGAAACGCCGCACATCCGCTTTTATGCGGGATACCCGTTAACCCTGAGTAATGGTTTCAGGGTTGGTACCCTCTGTATTCTGGACACACGGCCGAGGCACTTTGATGAAGAGTCTTTAAAAGATCTGCAGGATCTCGGTCAGATGGTGGTGTCGGAACTGGAGTCTCATCAAACGGCGACGCTCGATCCTCTGACTGGGTTATCCAATCTTCGTGGGTTTGAGAGACTCGGTCGGCAGTGCTTGCTCAAATGTGAGCGTTATCAGCAGGATGCGACACTGATGTTTTTTGACCTTGACCATTTCAAAGACATCAACGATAGATTCGGTCATCAGGAAGGCAATGAGGCATTAAAGGCTTTTGCCGGTCTGCTGTTGGAATCATTTCGAGAATATGACGTGGTCGCAAGGCTTGGCGGGGATGAGTTTGCGGCGGTGATCAGCCACGATAAAATGCTGTCACCGGCCATTGGCATTATTCATCGCCTCAGGCAGACGCTGGCCGCCCATAACATCAGCCGTGCTATCGGTTATCAAATCGAATTCAGCTGCGGTTGTGCCCGATTTGACGGGCAGAGTCCCCTGGAGCTGGATGTGCTGCTTAAGCAGGCCGACACCCAAATGTACCGTGAAAAGCAGCATAAGCAGCGTAACGATTAAATCGTGAGTAAGCGGTATAAAAATGGGGCCATGGCCCCATTTTTACTTACTATCTCATCAGGTTACCTGGTCTGAATGTTACTTACGGGCCTGATGGCGCTCGTAGAGATTATGGCTGATGTCAGCAAGTGACAGTCCCTGATCTTCCAAGAGTACCATCAGGTGAAACAGCAGATCCGACGCTTCATCAACCAGCTCTTTTTTATCGTGGATTGCGGCGGCGAGCGCCGTTTCCAGGCCTTCTTCACCCACTTTTTGCGCCATACGTTTGGTGCCACTGGCAAAGAGTGACGCCGTGTAGCTGCTGCCACCTTCGCCCGCGTCACAGGCTTTTTTCCTGCCCTGAATTAAGCTCTCGAGTCCGGCAATAAAGCTGTGGCTGCCATCCTGCCAGCAGGACTCAGTGCCAGTGTGACAGGTGGGGCCCTTGGGCAGAACCTGTACCAAGAGGCTGTCGTTATCACAATCGGCAGCAATGCTGACAAGACTGAGCACATTGCCGGACGACTCGCCCTTGGTCCACAGCCGCTGTTTGCTGCGACTGAAAAAGGTGACCATGCCGGTTTGCAGGGTTTGTTCCAGCGCAGCCTTGTCCATATAGCCTTGCATCAGCACCTTGCCACTCAGATGGTTTTGCACGATGGCGGGAATAAGCCCATCCTGTTTGTCCCAATCGAGACGGTTTAAAAGGGTTTCGTCAGCCATGTGCCATTACTCCGTTAACCTGATGGCAATTCCCTGTGACGCAAGGAATTGTTTAAGCTCACCAATATTGATAATGCCTTTGTGAAACACGCTGGCAGCTAGCGCCGCATCGACCCGTGCATCGGTAAATACCTCGGCAAAGTGTGCCATGGTGCCGGCGCCGCCAGAGGCGATAAGGGGGACGTCGCAGACGGTGCGCACCTTTAAAAGCTGCTCAATATCATAGCCCTGGCGCACGCCATCCTGATTCATCACGTTCAGCACTATCTCGCCGCAGCCCTGGCGCTGCACTTCTTCAACCCAATCCAGGGTATGCCAGCGGGTATCTTTGGTGGCGGCTTCATCGCCGGTATATTGCTTTACGGTGTAATTACCGCTCTCGATATCGTAAAAGCTGTCGATACCCACCACCACACATTGACGACCGAATTCATCGTGCAGCCTGCGAATAAGACTGGGATCCGACAGTGCAGGTGAGTTGATGGAAATCTTATCGGCGCCGAAGGCAAGGATTTCCCGTGCCTGGGCGGCGGTTTTAATACCGCCTGCCACACAAAAGGGGATGTCGATACGCTCGGCGATACGGCTTACCCAGGATTTATCGACCACGGCGCCTTTGGCGCTGGCACTGATATCGTAAAACACCAGCTCATCGGCGCCTTCTTCAGCGTAGCGGGCGGCAAGGGGCACTATGTCGCCCACAATTTCGTGGTTACGAAACTGCACCCCTTTAACCACTTTGCCATCTTTCACATCCAGGCAAGGCACTATGCGTTTGGCCAACATGCAATTGCCTCCTTTGCGGTAAAGACGCCAGTGAGCAGCGCCTTACCGATAATGATGCCGCTGGCACCGGATGCCTTGACGGCTTTTACATCTTCGAGGGTGGCGACGCCACCGCTTGCCTGCCACTGCACATCGCCAAAACGCTCAGCCAGTTCACGGTAAAGCGCGGTATTGGCGCCGGTCATGGTGCCGTCGCGGCTGATATCAGTCACCAGCGCATGTTTAAGGCCTGCGGGCATAAAGGTATCCACCAGGGATTCCAGCGACTTTCCGCCGCCCTGTTGCCAGCCGTGAACGGCCACCATCTTGTTGCCGTCGGCATCGATATTCACATCGAGGGCAAGACAGATGGCATCGCCGCCATATTTATCAAAAAGGCTCAGCACCACCTCAGGTGACTTGACCGCCAACGAGCCGATCACAACCCGGGCAACGCCTGCGTCCAGCAGGGCATCCACATCGGCGGCGCTGCGAATGCCGCCGCCAACCTGCAGCGGTGTGGACAGACTGGCGGCCATCTCTTTAATTAACGCCGTTTGCCGTTTTTCCGGGTCTTTGGCGCCGGTCAAATCCACCAGATGCAAGAGCGCTGCGCCATCTTGCTGATATGTCTGTAGCTGGGCTTTGGGGTCCAGCGAAAATTCGGTCTTTTTGGCGTAATCGCCCTGAAACAGGCGCACCACCTGACCATCAATAAGGTCAATAGCAGGAATGATCATGATTGCTCCAAGGTGCCAACAGGTGCTTGCACTTGCGTATTCACATTAAGTCCCAAATCGGCCAGTGTGAGTCCCAAAAAGTTTTTCAGGATTTTGGCGCCGGTGGCGGCGCTTTTTTCCGGATGGAACTGCACCCCCATAAAATTGTCTCTGGCGATGGCCGCGCTGAAGATTTCGCCGTATTCGCAGCTGGCGATGGTGGCAGGGGATACGCCCGCGCAGAAGGAGTGCACAAAGTACACCCACTCGCCAGGCTCAATGCCGGCAAAGAGCGGGTGGCTGGATACCTTAAGCTGATTCCAGCCCATGTGGGGTAAAGGTTGGCTGCCTGCATCCAACTCACGGATTTCCCCGGGGATAATATCCAGGCAATCAATATCTTCGCCCTTGGCGCCGCGCTCGTGGGAGCGGGTCATCAAAAGCTGCATCCCAAGGCATACACCGAGCACCGGCTGGCGCAGGGTTGGGATAAGTTTATCAAGCTCTCTGGCTCTGAGGGCATCCATGGCGGCGGCAGCTGTGCCAACGCCCGGCAGCACCAGCCGGGGCGCGGCGCGAAGTACTTCGCTGTCGCGGCTCACCAGCACTCTGGCGCCAAGGCGTTCGAAGGCAAACTTCACCGAGCTTAGATTGGCGCAGCCGGTGTCTATTATCACCAAATCAGCGCTTGCGGCCGCTTCGGCCGCAGATTCGGCCGATATACCGTACTCTATCATCAAAGCATTCCTTCTCTCATCAAAGCACGCCCTTTGAGGATGGCAGGGCATCACCCTCGATGGCAACGGCCTGACGCAGGGTGCGCCCCAGCACCTTGAACAGGGCCTCCACCTTATGGTGATCGTTATCGCCTTCGCAGCCAATGTGTAAGGTACAGCGCAGGCCATCGGCAAATGAGCGGAAGAAGTGCGGTACCATTTCGGTGGCCATTTCCCCCACGGTATCGCGGCTGAATGTGGCATCAAACTTGATAAAAGGCCGACCCGAGATATCCATCAAACACTGGCCCGAGGCTTCATCCATGGGCAGGGCAAAGCCGAAACGGCCGATGCCGCGCTTGTCACCGAGAGCCTGGCGCAGGGCATCACCCAAGGCCAGCGCCGTGTCTTCGACGCTGTGGTGATCGTCAATTTCAAGGTCGCCATCTACCTTGAGGTTGAGGCTGAAATTGCCGTGGGTGGCAATTTGATCCAGCATGTGGTCGAAAAAGCCGATGCCGGTGTCGATTTGATTACTGCCCGGGGTATCTAGATCAACAGTAACCCGGATGTCGGTTTCGCGGGTGGTGCGCACCACGGTAGCGCAGCGACCTTTGGACAGCAGGGCGTCAGCGATGGCATTCCAGCCGAGGGTTTCACGCTGATATTTAAAGCTCTTGATGCCCATGGCATTGCCAAGCTCCACATCGGTGTCGCGATCGCCAATCACCGCCGAGGCCGTGAAATCTACCCGTCCTTCGGTGAGGAAGGATTTAACCAACCCGAGCTTGGGTTTGCGGCAGCTGCAGTTTTCATCGTTGAAGTGCGGGCAAATCAGCACCTCATCAAACTTAACGCCCTGACTCTCAAATACCTGCATCATCAGGTTGTGCGGCGCATCAAAATCTTCCTGAGGGAAGGATGGGGTGCCGAGGCCGTCCTGATTACTGACCATGATCAGCCGATAACCGGCTTTTTGCAGCTGCAGCAGCGCGGGAATAGCGTTCGGCTCAAACACCAGTTTACTGAGGCTATCGACCTGTTTATCCGTTACCGGCTCTTCAATCAAAGTGCCATCACGGTCGATAAAAAGCATTTTCTGGGTCATGGGTACTATGTCCTTATGATTATTTGCTGTCGATACGGCCGATGGCCTCGATAATGGAATCCGTTTCTTGCTCGCTGGTGTAGCTGATGCGGATGGCATCTTTAAGCCTTGGGTGGCTGTAGCGCCTGGCGACTATGCCTGCGCTGGTAAGGCTGGCAGCCAGATTTTCAATCTTGCTGCTAAAAGCGAGCACATAGTTGCCGCCGCTTGGCAGGACGGTAAGGCCTGCGTCGCTGAGCGCTGCCGTGAGTCTCGCGCCCTGCTTATTAAGAAGTACCACATCGGCGCGCATTTGGGCTATGCCCTCTGGCGAAAGGGCTTTTTCGGCGATTACAGACACAGGCACAGGCACTGGATAGGGCGCAATCACCCGCATCACCAGCTCGCATACCGAAGGCCTCGCCAGCAAAAAACCGCAGCGAGCCCCCGCCAGGCCAAAGGCCTTGGAGAGGGTGCGCAGCACCACCAGATTCTCAAATTCTGCCATCAGACCTGTGGCACTTTGGGCGGGTGAGCCGTCGGCATTGCGGGCAAATTCGATATAGGCTTCATCCACCACTACCAGCGCATTGGGGAAGGTTTTTGCCACCCGCGCAATTTCACAAAGGGGCAGCAGGGTGCCGGTTGGGTTATTGGGGTTGCAGACAAACACCAATTTGCTGCCACTTAAGGATGAGATGTCCCCGGGCAGGCTGAAATCTTCTGCCAGGGGCAGGGTATTGACCGCCACATTAAAGGTGGCTGCGCTGATGGCGTACATGCCATAGGTCGGGCTGAAAATCCCTATGCTGTCTTTGCCGGGCACACAAAAGGTGCGGATAAGCAGTTCAATGGCCTCATCGGCGCCCCGGCCGCATACCAGCTCATTGGGCGTAACTCCGGCGTAGGCAGAATAGGCGGCAATCAGCCCCGGTGGTTGGCACTCCGGGTAGCGGTTGGCGCCATTAATGCCGGTGCGGTTAAAGGGCGACTCGTTGGCGTTCACCCACATTTCGCCGCTGCCGCCGATGCGCCGAGCGCTCTGGTAGGGTTCGAGGTTTAAAAGCTCGCGGCGGGCAAGGCGAGCAGCCAGGCTATCCGCTGGTACTGCATTTACCTGAGATGTCATTGGCGGTTCTCCTCTTGTGCGATGGCATCAAGCCGAACTTTTACGGCATTTTTGTGGGCATCCAGAGATTCGGCCGCAGCCAGTGTCATCACGGTTTGACCCAGCCCCTTAAGTCCTTCGGCGCTTAATTCCTGCACCGTAAAGCGGCGGCAAAAATCGGCCAGCGACAAGCTGGAAACGGTTTTGCTGTACCCATAGGTGGGCAGCACGTGGTTGGTCCCGGAGGCATAATCGCCAACCGATTCCGGTGTATAGGCGCCCAAAAAGACTGACCCTGCCGCACGAATTCGTGGCAGCAACGCCCTTGGCTCCCTGGTTTGAATAATCAGGTGCTCTGGGGCATAGAGGTTTGACACCATTGCCGCCTTATCCAGGGTGTCAGTAATAATAATGCGGCTGCATGAGAGCGCGCCTTCTGCGGTTTCTCTGCGTGGCAGCAAGGCAAGTTGGCGCCCAAGCGCCGCTTCCACTGCCGCGGCCTGGGCGCTGGAGTCGGTAACAAAAATCACCTGGGAGTCACTGCCGTGCTCGGCCTGAGACAAGAGGTCGGCGGCAATAAACTCGGGGTTTGCGGCATCATCGGCAATCACCAGCACTTCGGAAGGCCCCGCTGGCATATCGATGGTGACAGCTGCCTGGGTATCCCGCGCCACCTGGGCCTTGGCTTCAGTTACATAACGGTTGCCCGGGCCAAAAATTTTATCCACCCGAGGCACACTCTCAGTGCCGTAGGCGAGCGCCGCAATCGCCTGGGCGCCACCTATCTGGAATACGTCGGTAATGCCGCACACGCGGGCTGCATAGAGGATGGCGTCATCAATGGGTGGCGGGCTGACCAGTACCCGCTTGTTGCAGCCTGCGATAGCCGCAGGCACCGCCAGCATCAGCACTGAACTGATAAGAGGCGCGCTGCCGCCGGGAATATAGAGTCCCACCTTTTCAATGGCTTCGCTTTTAAGCTCGCAGCGGACACCTGACTGGGTTTCCAGGCTGATTTCACTGAACTGCTGCGCGCTGTGAAAGCGGGCTATGTTGGCGCGGGCGGCGTTGATGGCGTCTTTAAGCTCTGGACTGACCCGCTCGCAGGCTGCGGCGATAACGTCTGCACCCAGTGCCAGCGTGTCGATTTCGGTATTATCGAAGCGCGCTGCGTACTCAATCAGGGCGCTGTCGCCGCGGCGTTTTACGTTTTCGAGAATGTCACTCACCGATGCCGCCAGGCTGTCGTCACCCACCAGAGGTGAGCGAGATAGCGCCCGTCGCTTGGCATCATCGCTTAAGGTGTTCCAGACCAAGGTTTCCATCGCTTACCCCATCATCTTTTCGATTGGCATCACCAGAATCGAACTGGCACCGAGTGCTGTCAGTTCTTCCATGGTGTCCCAGAACAGGTCTTCGGTGCTGACTGCGTGAATGGCAACGCGATTTGTTTCGTCATTGAGTGGCAGCACCGTAGGGTTTTCGGCGCCGGGCAGCAGGGCGACGATTTGCTCCAGCGTTTCAGTTGGGGCGTGCAGCAGGATGTATTTGCTCTCACGGGCGCGGATAACACCATTGACCCGGGAGAGGATTTTATTGATAAGCGCCTGTTTAGCGTCGCTTTGTGGCGTGGTGGATTGAATGATACAGGCCATGGAGCGGAAAATAACTTCGGTTTCATACAGGCCGTTGGCTTCGAGGGTGGCGCCGGTAGACACCAGATCGCAAATGCCATCGGCAAGGCCTGCGCGCGGAGCAACTTCCACTGAGCCTTTTAATTGGCAGTCTTGATAGGATATGCCCTTATTTTGCATAAATCGTCGAAGCAGGTTGGGGTAGGAGGTAGCTATCCTGAGGCCTTCCAGTGAGCTTGCGTCGCCATAGACAAATTCCGTTGGTACGGCGAGTGACAGGCGACAGGCACCGAAGTCCAGTTGTCTGAGCTTAACGACATCGGAGGCGTTGCCGAGGCACTCGCGCTCAAGCTGCTCTTCTTCCAGCACGTTTTCGCCGACAATGCCCAAATCGACTACACCGTCCATTACCAGCCCGGGGATGTCATCATCCCGCACCCGTAAAATATCTACCGGCATATTGTCGGCATGGGCGATAAGTCGCTGTTCATTCACATTGAATTTTACCCCACAGCTTTTCAGCAGCTGCTGGGACTCGGTGGACAAACGTCCGGATTTTTGGATGGCGATTCTCAGTCTGGCAGTCATGGCGAAATATCCTGGTATCTAAAGTAATGTTTAAAATCAAAAACTTTGGTGCAAAGAAAAACCCCCGGAATTCCTTCCGGGGGTTGTCCTGAAACTTTAGATCATGACCGCCAGAAGGAATGCACCTTCGGCAGTGAGCTTCCGAAGGCTACCGCTTATGATGGTGGTGATGGTGCTTGGCAGTCGAAAGCTGGAACATGTGTCGTTAATCCTGTGTCTGGCGCCGTGCGCTCGTTACATTTGCTGTTTGGCCGAATTTATCGGACGCTTTTTACACTAATGGCTTTCCGGGCGCTTTGCAAGGCCGTTTTTTGTCAATATTAAAAAAGTTCAGCTTTGCATGAATATTCATGTGATATAGGTCTGATTTGAAGCGTGTTCTATGCTGCCCTTGTGACGGGCAGTGAAATCGGCATAATGCACAAAACCAAAAGGTTAATGACCCAATTGCCGGAGCAAGTTTGTCTTCCAAGTCCGCAGCCAACAACCTGATAGTACGCACCCAGGCCGTCTTCGATGAGGGTGGGCTGTTGTCGCGTTTTATTCGGGGGTATCGGCGCCGTGAGGTGCAGCAGCAGATGGCTGAGGAAGTGGCATCCTGCTTGATTAACACCCATAAGCTGGTGCTTGAGGCCGGTACAGGGGTTGGAAAAACCTTTGCCTATCTTGTGCCTGCGCTCTTAAGTGGTAAGCAGGTGATTATCAGTACTGGCAGTAAAAATTTGCAGGAGCAGCTCTTTTATAAAGACCTGCCCGCACTGCTTGAGATGCTTAAGCTCAAGGTGCCGGTCAGCCTGTTAAAAGGCCGAAGTAACTATTTGTGCCAGCGGCTGATGGCGGCGCAGATGGATGCCGCTTTCAGTCACGACGAGAAGCTGTTGGATGATTTACTTAAGCTCAATCAGTTTGCGCAAACCACCGAAGATGGTGACCTTGGCAACCTCACCGGAGTTGCTGAAGATGCCCGCGCCATCAGTCTGGTGGCCAGCACCCAGGATAGTTGCACCGGCCAGCGCTGTGCCTTTTATGAGGACTGTTTTACCCGCAAAGCCCGCGCCCGCGCCATGAATGCCCGCTTGATTGTGGTGAACCATCACCTGTTTTTTGCTGACAGGGTTTTGAAGGACACTGGCTTTGCAGAGCTTTTGCCCGATGTGGATGCGGTGATTTTCGATGAAGCGCATCTGCTGCCGGATATCGCTGTCCAGTACTTCGGCTCGCAGCTTTCCACCGGCAGTTTGCGCCGTCTGCTTGATGGTATAGAGCGGCTCACAGAAGGGGAGCTTGGTGATACCCAGGGGCTTAAGTTGCTGCCACAGCGCGCCCGGGTAAAGTTGGATGCCTGGCAAAATTGCCTGGTGGATGCAGGCAGCAGTGATTTCAGGCAGCTGCTTAAAGATAAGGCGGCGGCGATGGCGGCAGGCGAGCTGCTTGCTGAGTTATCCGCGCTTGAAGCCTTGCTGCTTGCCAATGTTGGCCGCAGCGAGCCGCTCGATGATTTTGCCGTCAAGCTGCCGGAGCTCAAGCACAAGCTTGAACGATTTGTGGACTGTGATGATCCGGGCTCAGCCTATGGCATCGATATCGGTGAGCGCCACCTGATGCTGCGCATTTCCCCCATCGATATCGCCAAGGCCTGCAGCGCACTCTTTGGTGCCGATACCGCCTGGGTGTTCACTTCGGCTACCCTGCAGGTTGAACGAAGTCTTCAGTATTTTACCCGGGAGCTTGGGCTGACTGCTGCACCACCTTCAACAGTCGACCGTGCTAAGTCCCTTCGCACTCAATCCAAAGCTGTCAGTGCCAAATCAGCCATCTGCAAAGAGGTGCTGCTGGACAGTCCCTTTGATTATCCAAGGCAATCCCTGTTATGTGTGCCCCGCCGTCTTGGCAGTGTGGTCAATCAGGATGCCATGGTGCGCCAGCTTACGGAGGTGTGCTTAAAGCTGATTAAAGCCGCCAAGGGGCGCACTTTTATCCTTTTTACCAGCCACCGGATGATGGAGGCGGTGGCGCGCGCTCTGGTCGGCCGCTGCCACTATCCGCTGTTGGTGCAGGGGCAGGGGGGAAAGCAGCAATTGCTATCCAAATTCAGGCAATTGGGTGAAGCCGTGCTGCTTGGCACCGGCAGCTTTTGGGAAGGGGTAGACGTGCGTGGCAAGCTATTGTCGTGTGTGATTATCGATAAGCTGCCCTTTGCCTCGCCCGATGACAGTCTCTATAAAGCACGCGCGAGCCGCGTTGAGGCCAGAGGAGGCGATCCCTTCCTGGAAATTTCGCTGCCCCAGGCGGTGATTGCGCTGAAACAGGGGGCTGGCCGGCTTATCCGCGATGAAACCGATCGCGGCGTACTGGTTATTTGTGATAACCGTTTGGTTAATCGGCCCTATGGCCAGGCGTTTTTGCAGTCGTTGCCGCCAATGGCCCGCACCCGTGATTTGGACGCGGCATGTGCCTTTTTGGCGGCAATTGACTGAATTTAATCCGACTGCTGACGTTAGCCGTTTTATGGTCGGCGTGTTATCGGGTAAAATCACCCCAATTGCCGATAGGGCCACCCTGCCGTGGCCAACGATTTTGGAAACTCATAACCCATGACGCAGCCTATTGCACTGCCGGATAATCCGGTGATCCTCGCGCTCGATACCTGTACCGAAGCGTGCTCCGCCGCGCTTTTAGCCAAAGGTGCAACTTACGCCGATATGGCCGATGCCCCCCGTGAGCACAGCCAGCGCCTGCTGCCGATGATTGATGGGCTCTTGACCGAGGCCGGGCTCAGCATCGCCGATGTCAACATCATTGCCTACGGCCGAGGCCCCGGCAGCTTCACCGGTATTCGCATCTGCACCAGCATGACTCAGGGGCTGGCACTTGGCCGTGAGTTGCCGGTGATTGGTATTTCAACCCTGGCTGCCATGGCACAGGAAGCGATGGAAAAGAGCGGTGAAACCCGGGTGCTCTGTGCCATTGATGCGCGCATGTCGGAAGTGTATGTGGGCGAGTACCGGATGCAGGATGGCGTGGCGACCCTGGTGGGCGAAGAAGCCGTATTGCCGCCTTCCATGGTGAAGGTATCTGATGGTGTAAGGCTTGCCTGTGGTACGGGGTTTGATGCCTATCCTGAGCTTCTGGCTCTGGGCCATGGCCTTGAGCTCAGCACCGAGGTGAAGTTTCCCGCCGCTGAGGCTATGCTGATACTGGCAAAACGGGGTATCGCCGAAGGACTGCACACCAGTGTGGATGATTTGGCACCCGTGTATCTTCGCGATACAGTGGCCTGGAAGAAACTGCCAGGCCGCGAATAAACTGAGGACTCGCTGATATGGTGATTAACGCTGCACAGATTGCGTTTTTTGGGGCAAGCGCCCTGACGCCACGCACTTTGCCTGCTGCGTTGTCGCCAAATGCCGATGAAGCAGTCGAACAGCTTCCCAGTGTAACAGGGGCGCAGGCTAAATCGCTGATGGCGTCCTGGGAGAGTGGATTCGTTCCTAATCAACAGCTTAACTATGACGAGACGCCCAAAAGTCGTGGTGCAATCGCAGAGTATTTGTTGACCCAGCATGGTGAGCGCCGGGAGCAAATCCGTGCCATGGTCGGCATAGATCTCTATGCCTGACGCCAAAACCTCCAATGTCACTCCCCCACATTCTGCTGGCGCTTCTCATCCAGGGCGGGGGGTATTCCTGTTGGAGCTGGCCTTCGCGGCCTTTATTACCCATATCCCGTATCTTGGCATCCCGTTTAAGTGGCTGGAAAGCTTTTTCCATGAGCTGTCCCATGCGCTGGCTACCCTCGTGACCGGTGGGATCGTAAGCCACATACAACTGTTTCCCAATGGCGCCGGGTTGTGTTTTTCCGGCGGTGGCATGCCTGTAGTCATTGGTTTCAGCGGTTATGCCGGTGCGGCGTTATGGGGGCTCACCCTGTTTATGATGGCAACCTGGCCGAAGGGGATCCGACCGGCCTTCGCTTTACTCGGGGTGATGGTGTTGGTGGTCTTGCTGTTTTACGCCCGCGATGTGCTGACAATGGGAATTTTATTGGTTCTTGCAGGGCTGTTTTTTCTTCCCCTGAAGCTCGCCAGTGCCCCCTGGCTGGTTATGCTGCTAAGGCTGATTGCACTGATTGTGCTGCTGAATGCACTTAACAGTCCGACTTATCTCTGGGGGCTTGAAGGGCAGGGGGATGCGGTGCTCCTGAGCAACTTGATTTGGATACCGCCCGCACTGTGGATAGCATTGTGGCTGGCGCTGGCGGCAGGGTGTCTCTGGCTTTGTTGGCGCCGGGTCAATGCCCTGATTAATTGCAACAAAATATGAATTCCTCTTGGAATGCTCATGAAGCCTTGTTAGCTTCGATGTCTGTATTTGTGGCGTATTTCGAGGTATTTCAAGGAGAACATGATGAATAAGTTACTGGTGGCGGGCCTGGTATCATGGGCCGGATTAACAGGTGTGGCACATGGAATGACATTGGAAGAAGCGGCAGCCAACAGTTTGCGCACGCCCGCCAATGTTGAGCGCGATCAGTATCGTCATCCGGTTGAGACGCTGAACTTTTTCGGGGTAAAAGACAATCTGACTGTGGTGGAGTTCTGGCCCGGTGGTGGCTGGTACACTGAAATCCTGGCGCCATTGCTCAATGAGAAAGGTCAGTACATAGCGGCAAACTTTGAAACCAGCCCCGCTCCGGAAGCCAAGAGCCCTGCGTATCGTATTCGTTTGGGCAAAGCGCTGGAAGACTGGCTGGAAACCCACGCGGATAAGGTGGGCAATGCCAAAACCGTTACCTTCGACCCTCCACATAAAACCTCATTGGGGGAGAGTGGCAGTGCCGACGTGGTGCTGACATTCCGTAATATGCATAACTGGGCTATGGCTGGGCAAGCCGAGACTGTGGTTGCCTCAGCGTTCGACGTATTAAAGCCCGGTGGCGTTTTCGGTGTGGTTGAGCACAGAGCCAACCCAGGCATGAGCCTCAAATCAGGCTACATGGAAGAAGATGAAGTGATACGTTTGGCCAAGGCCGCGGGTTTTGTGTTGGCAGAAAAGAGTGAAGTGAACGCGAATCCAAAAGACAGCAAAGACTATGCTGATGGCGTCTGGACTCTGCCGCCCTCATTTCGTCTGGGTGATAAAGATAAAGAACGTTACCTGGCCATCGGCGAAAGCGACCGTATGACCCTGAAGTTTGTCAAACCTGCAGAGCGTTGATTTATTGAACGGCTGAAAGGGCGCTTCCCCCCTGAAGACGCTTTTAGATCAGCGCCCATGTCACAGAATGCCGATACCGGAACCTCTCCGGTGTCGGCATTTTTCACTGTAGGTTGGTGATGGGTCAGAGTACGAGGCTGAAATGACGCAGCGAGAGCTTTTTATGAAGAGTGTATTTCACGAGCTGGAGTTCCCTTTGCCCCATATTCGGTTGGCAGGGTGGGAACATGGCTGTATGGCGAGGGACGGCATAAAGCAAGACAGCACACAAACTGCGGCTGAAGGACAAAACAAGCCACTGGTGCTGGCACTGCATGGCTGGCTTGATAACGCCCAGAGTTTTGCGCCGCTTGCGGCCTCGTTGAATGACGTCAGGTTGATGGCTATCGACTGGCCGGGGCATGGAATGTCTGAACACAGGGCCGGGCACTATCCTCTGCATTGGATAGATTACTTATTTGATTTACATGCAGTATTACAGTTTTTAAAGGCGCGGGGGGATAGCCCCAAAGCCATTATTGGCCATTCATTGGGTGGCATAGTGGCCAGTGCCTATGTGGCAGCTCATCCGGATGCCTGTGAAAAGCTGGTTTTGATAGAGGCGCTGGGGCCACTTTCAGAGAGGCCAGGAAAGTGTCAGCAGCGTTTGGCAGACAGTTTTGCATCTCACTGGTCCTTAAACGCTAAAAATGCCGGCGGCGATAAGCCAAAAGCCTATTCCAGTCTGGAGGCTGTTATCGAAGCAAGACACAGACTGACCGGGCTTAATAAGGCAGCATGTGAATTGATACTCGCACGCAATTTTGAGTATCGCAGCGATGGGGAAATGCCTGGCTGGTATAACAAAACCGATCCCAGACTCAAGCTAGATTCGCCGCTGCGACTGACACCGGCCCACGCTGAAGCCTTTATCCGGGATCTGGAAATGCCGACGCTGTTACTGATGGGAGAGCAGGGATTTGCTAAGCTGCACGAGGCATTGGAGCATGCACGTCCTCTTTATCGGCAGCTGCAAGTGCAAACCATCAAAGGCGATCACCATCTTCATATGACGGATCCGGACGGTGCCGCCGATGCCATTCGCCACTTTCTGAGCACCTGCGGATAAGCCTTAAAAAGGGGCTGGGCTTTTATGCGCAATTATGTGATGATTGTCAAAAATTTAAACGCCCGTATGATTTTCGAGCGTAAGTAATAATAACAAGTTAAAACAACCGTATCGGTGGTCCTTTGACGCCTGGATTAGCGTCACCGTTACCCCGGGGTTTTAGGAGACTTTTGTGGACAAACCTTGGATTAATCATTTGCCACACGATGTGCCTGCTGAAATTGATGCGGGCAGATTTGACAGTTTGGTCGATATGTTTGAGCAGGCAGTGAGGGATTACGCCGATCAACCTGCCTTTATTAACATGGGTGCTGTGCTGACCTATCGTAAACTCGAAGAGCGCAGCCGCGCCTTTGCTGCCTACCTGCAAAACGAGCTTGGCCTCAAGAAGGGCGACAGGGTCGCGCTGATGATGCCCAACCTGCTGCAATACCCGATTGCACTTTTTGGTGTACTGCGAGCAGGACTGGTGGTGGTCAACGTTAATCCGCTTTACACGCCCCGTGAACTTAAGCACCAGCTTATTGATTCCGGTGCCAAAACCATCGTGGTGGTATCCAATTTTGCCCGAACCCTTGAAGAAGTGGTTGACGAAACGCCGGTGGAAAGCGTCATTATCACGGGTCTTGGGGATCTGCTGAGCGCACCCAAGCGCACCTTGGTGAACTTTGTGGTGAAGTACATCAAAAAGCTGGTGCCCAAGTACGACTTGCCACACGCCATTTCTTTCCGGAGTGCGCTGCAAAAAGGCCGGCGCATGCAGTACGTTAAACAAGAGCTCGACAGAGAATCCCTGGCATTTTTACAGTATACGGGTGGTACTACAGGCGTCTCCAAGGGGGCCATGCTGAGCCATGGCAATGTGGTTGCCAACGTATTACAGGCAAACGGTGCCTATGCGCCCCTGCTGGCCGATGGCAAAGAGCTCGTGGTCACTGCATTGCCGCTATATCACATCTTTGCGTTAACAGTGAACTGTTTGCTTTTCCTGCACAAAGGAGCACAAAACCTCCTCATCACCAATCCACGCGACATTCCTGCCTTTGTAGCGGACTTGCGCAAGTATCCTTTTACTGCGTTAACCGGGGTAAACACCCTGTTCAATGCCCTGGTGAACAACGAAGAGTTTACTCAGCTGGACTTTTCACGGCTTAAGCTCTCCATTGGTGGTGGTATGGCAGTGCAGTGCGCTGTGGCAGACAAGTGGCAAAACATCACCAAAACCCGACTGCTGGAAGGTTATGGTCTGACAGAAGCCTCTCCGCTGGTGACCTGCTGCCCCTATAACCTGGAAGGTTATAACGGCTCTATCGGATTCCCTGCACCTTCGACCTTAATTCAGGTACGAGACGATGAAGGCAAGGTTCTGGCACAGGGTGAAACCGGTGAGCTTTTTGCCAAAGGTCCCCAGGTGATGAAAGGTTACTGGCAACGTCCAGAAGAGACGGCCAAAGTTATCGACGCGGACGGCTGGCTTGCCACCGGTGATATTGGCTATATGGATGAGCAGGGTTTCTTTTACATCGTCGATCGCAAGAAAGACATGATTCTGGTATCCGGCTTTAACGTGTTCCCCAACGAAGTGGAAGATGTGATTGCCATGCACCCGAAAGTCATTGAAGTGGCAGCCATCGGTGTGCCCAATGAAGCCAGCGGTGAAGCGGTTAAAGTCTTTGTGGTTGCCAAAGACAAATCTTTGACCGAAAGCGATATTATCAAGCACTGCAAGCATCATTTAACGGGCTATAAGGTTCCCAAGCTGGTAGAATTCAGGGACGAATTACCTAAGACCAACGTGGGTAAGATATTGCGCCGGGAGCTTAGAAACGAAGAGCTTAATAAGGCGTGATAGAAAAACCGGCGTAAAGCCGGTTTTTTATTGCTACGAGCCAAGATGAGGGGAGAGAGGTTTGCTGGAGTTTCACTACGTAAAGGACGATGAGGCGCTGACAGCTCTGGTCGGCCAATACAGCCAAAGCCGTTTACTGGTACTTGACACCGAATTTGTGCGGACCCGTACCTATTACGCCAAACTGGGCCTCATTCAGGTATATGATGGAAATACTCTGGCACTGATAGACCCATTGGATATCCAGGATTTATCTGGCTTTTGGGCGCTGTTGTCCAACCCAAATATCCTGAAGCTGGTGCATTCCTGCTCGGAAGATCTTGAAGTGTTTGCCCGCTATGGCCGGGTACAACCCACCCCCTTGTTTGATACCCAAATTGCCGCGGCGCTCTGCGGTATGGGCCATGGACTTGGCTATGCCAAGCTGGTGGAAGAATGTTTGGGACAAACCCTGGACAAAGGTGAATCCCGCACCGATTGGATTAAACGGCCACTGACGGATGCCCAGCTGCAGTACGCCGCCAATGATGTCTTCTACCTGTATCAGTTGTATCCCCAGCTTGAACAAAAGCTCAAAGCGCTCGGGCGCTTCGATTGGGTGCTGGAAGAAGGTGCCCGTTTGACAGAAGGGCGTTTACAGCAGCCGGAAGCAGCAACGGCGTACCTCAAGGTAAAGAATGCGTTTCAACTGACCCCAAAGCAATTGGCGTACCTTGAAGTTCTGGCTGCCTGGCGCTTGGAGCGCGCGCTTGACCGTGACCTGGCGCTTGGCTTTGTGATTAAAGATCATGCCTTGATTGCCCTCGCGAAAAAGCCACCCCGTTCCTTAAGTGATTTGTTAAAAATCAACGATCTCTCCGAGCATGAAAAACGCATTCACGGCAAAGAGATCTTGAAGGTATTGCAAAAAGCCGATGTGGATAATCCACCAGATGCCATCGATGTGATTGCACTTAAACCCGCTTACAAACAGGCGTTCAAAAGCATAAAAGCTGCGCTTACTGATATTTGTGAAAGGGAAGGGCTGCCGAGCGAGCTTTTTTGTTCTAAACGCCACATCCACGAGTATCTGGAATATCGCTGGCAAAGTGATTCTGAGGATACGCCATTGCTGCTGCAAGGCTGGCGTGGACAACTCGCTGCAGAGGTGCTGCAAACTCTGGTGCTGGAGCCCTGACTGCTGGCTTTGGGCTAGTCGCAAATCACCATAAAAAAGCCGCCCGAAGGCGGCTTTTTTTACACAGTTAAACAGAGTTCAGCCTCTTGGGGCACCGGCTGCCATTTTGTTAGCCGGATAAGACATCTGCCCAAAGGATGGGCACAATGTGTCCCCTTTAACGCTCCGGCAGGGTGACGTTCAGTTCGAGCACCGACAGGTTGTCGTCATTTTGCTCCAGTTGCACAGAAACCTGTTCTTCCGAAATGTAAACGTACTTACGGATCACTTCGATAATTTCCTGTTTCATTTGAGGAAAATAATCTGGTGCGCCGCGTTCAGTGCGTTGGTGTGCCACGATGATCTGCAAGCGTTCCTTGGCAAGGGACGCTGAGTTGGCTTTTTTGTTGCTTCTGAAATAATCGAGTAAAGACATAATCAGCTACCAAAGATCCTTTTCAACAGGCCCTTCTTCTCTTCGGTGACGAAGCGAAGTGGGAGTTCTTCACCCAACAAACGGGCAACAGTATCACTGTAGGCCTGACCAGCATCACTTTCCTGGTCGACAATCACAGGTACACCAGAGTTTGATGCCTTGAGTACAGCCTGAGACTCGGGGATCACACCAAGCAAATCGATGGCCAGAATATCTTCAACGTCGGCCACGCTCAGCATTTCACCGTTTTTCACCCGGGTTGGGGAGTAGCGGGTCAGCAGCAGGTATTCCTTGATGGGTTCCAGATTTTGCTCGGCGCGACGTGATTTGCTTTGCAGTATGCCAAGGATCCGGTCTGAGTCGCGTACTGAACTCACTTCCGGGTTGGTTGTGACAATGGCAATATCGGCGAAATAGAGCGCCATTAGCGCGCCTGTTTCGATGCCTGCCGGGGAGTCACAGACGATGTATTCAAAGTCTTTGGCAAGGTCATCCAGCACTCGGCCTACGCCTTCACGGGTGAGGGCATCTTTGTCGCGGGTTTGGGAAGCGGGCAGTACAAACAGGTTTTCGCTGCGCTTATCTTTGATCATCGCCTGATTAAGATTTGCTTCACCATTGATAACGTTAACAAAATCGTAAACCACCCGGCGTTCGCAACCCATGATAAGGTCGAGGTTACGCAGACCGATATCAAAGTCTATCACCACGGTTTTGTGACCGCGCAGGGCCAAACCTGTGGCAATGGCAGCACTTGATGTGGTTTTACCTACGCCGCCTTTTCCTGAAGTGACAACAATAATCTGTGCCATGCTAATTTTTATCCCTTAATTCTGCCCCATCACAATGGCAGTGCTTCTACTGTTAGTGAGTCGCCATCGAGGCGCACACAGCCGCTTTTCGCGGTAACACCGTGCTTTTGTAAATTCTCAGTTAGCCAGTATTGACCCGCGATGGAAATGAGTTCGGGCTCCAGGTGGCTCGCCAGGATAACTGCATCCCGTGCGCCGTTGGCACCGGCCATCGCCTTGCCCCTGAGTGCTCCGTAAATATGAATACTGCCATCGGCAATTACCTCGGCGCCGTTTCCGACGGCACCGAAGATGATCAAATCGCCGTTTTGAACGTAGATCTGCTGCCCGGAACGCACGTTTTGCCGCACGATACGGGTGGTTCTGGGCATGGGAGGGGGAGAGGGCATCTGTGTCTGTTTGCCGGCTTTGACCGAGGCCAGTCCACAGGCCTTGGCCTGTTCAGACAATGCGTCATTGGCGCCGGTCACACCAACAATCACCAGCTGGCGTGACACCAGCAGGTTTTGAAGTGCTGCCAAATCCAATTTTCCGTCTTCGACGGCGGATAGATTCAGTACCAAAGGGGCCCCAATAAAAAACTGTGGTGCTTGCGCCAGCTTTTTGTCGAGGTCCAAGGTGATGCTGTCCAAATCAGAGGTATTGATATGCAATACCGACAGCGTAAAAGAAGATCCCTTTAATTCAAGGCTTGCTTTTCGCATCCCCGTAATCTGCTCCAGAAATTAATCAGTCTCGCGCTGATCTGCATTTTTTTCTAAAGAGCCCATGTTATAGTGTGCCCCAATCACTGGCAAGTTTGATATTTTCGGAAATTGACCCACCTATGATATGTGCCGTTTATAAAAGCAGCCGTAAGCAAGAAACCTATTTATTCGTGCCCAAGAGGGATGATTTCAGCCAGGTACCAGAGCCTTTATTACAGATGTTTGGCACACCTTTGCTGGTGATGCTGTTACCGCTGGAAAGAAAAGAGAAGCTTGGAATTGCCGATATCGACAAAGTGCGCAGCGAACTCGCTGAAAAAGGCTATTATTTGCAATTGCCGCCACCCAAAGATAATTTACTGACGCAACACCGCCGCGATTTAGGCATAGAGGATTGATAAAGGACTCATCATACTCATCAGGAGGCGTTTGAAACTGTGAAGTCAATATTCTGTACTTCCCTGTCAGCGTTGGCACTGATGTCTGCCACTGTTATGGCGCAAAGCGCCGAGAGTGGCAGTTTCGCCGACTATCTGGCTGGACTCAAAGACGAGGCCGCCAGCCAGCACAAAATTCGTCCACAAACCTTAGACGCTGTTGTTCCAAAGATTAAGGAGTTTCGGCTCGCAAAAAGTGATGTGGGTGAGCCTGCAGCAGAACCTTCCACCAATCTCGATACTTATCTTCCACTGACGCTGAACGATGCCTTGGTAGACGAAGCGAAATTTCAGTATCAGGGGCATGCAGAAACCCTGAATCGGATTGGCAAAAAATATGGGGTTCAGCCCCGTTTCATTGTCGCTCTGTGGGGACTTGGTTCGCGCTATGGTCGAGATGCCGGCGTTTACCCCGTGCTGTCGGTTACCGCTTCAAAGGCCTTCACGCAAGACCGGGAAGCGTTTTATCGTGAGCAGTTTTTTGCCGCCCTCAAGATAGTCGACAGCAGCAGCTGGCAGCCAGATAACTTACTGGCGACCCCCGATGGCCATATGGGGCAGCCACAGCTGTTACCCCAGGATTTTTTGTCCTTGGCAAAAGATGGCGACGATGACGGAAAAGCCGATATTTGGAGCAATCCCGCCGATGTATTTGCCACGCTCGCTTACTCACTTCAGCAGGCCGGTTGGCGGGAAGATGAAACCTGGGGACGTCAGGTTAAAATTCCTTCGGACTTTGATGTTTCTCAGGCCGCTAAGGGGAACAAGAAGTCTTTTTCTCAGTGGCAGGCCCTTGGCGTAAGGCGCTTTGATGGAACGGATCTGCCGGCAAGGGCAGATATGCAGGTTGAGATGGTGATGCCCGATGGCCCGAAAGGACGGGTATATCTGGTGTATGACAACTATCTTGCCCTCAAACGTTGGCATGACAGCGACTATTTTGCGCTGGCGGTGGTGCATCTTTCGGATCGCATCAAGTTTCAACTGGGTGAATAGGGTATAATGCCGCGTTTGTTAATGTACGCCGGTAGTCTGCTGTGATGGAATTTTGGAAAACCAAGCGTCTTGAAGCCTTGAGTCCCGAAGAGTGGGAGTCACTTTGTGACGGTTGCGGTAAATGTTGTCTCAATAAAATCATCGATGATGAAACCGATGAGCTGTATTACACCAATGCGGCCTGTAAGTTACTCGATCGGGGTGCGTGCCGTTGTCGTCATTACAGCGAGCGCTTTACCTTTGTGCCGGGCTGCGCGGCCATTACAGCTGACAATATCGCGAGTTTGACCTGGTTACCGGACAGCTGCGCCTACGTTCGCTTGTTTCAAGGCAGAGATTTGCCCAGCTGGCACCCGCTTATTACCGGCTCAAAAGAGGCGATGCATGCGGCAGGTATGTCAGTAAAAGGTAAGGCCGTATGCGAAACCAAGGTCAGATACCTTGAAGATCATATCGTGCTATGGCCGCTTAAGGATGTTGATTGAAAAAACGCCCCATTCGGGGCGTTTTTGTTGAAGGATGCTGTTAATGTCCTGCTAAGCTCATGAAGTTGGCTGTCAGGCCGACTTTTTCAGTACCGGTACGATAAAAGCTGCCCAGGCAAGCAGATATACGGCGAACGCCACTATCATCCATTCACCCATGGTGACTCCGGCGAACTGCCAGGGAATATCGCTGCACATGCCGGTGGGCATAAATACGCTGGGCAGCCACTCATGTAATTGCAACCAAGTGGGAAATTCCGGCAAAAACGAGCAGGTCGAGAATGGATTTGGGTTGTTTTGCATGTCAACCAGCTCAAGCGCAAGTTTAAGGCCCCAGGCGGCGGAAATCCCCCACAGCAGCGCGCCAATGGTCCGGACTAACCGGTTTGCCGGTGCCACTAAGCCAATCAATCCTGCCGCAAGCAGGCCGAATACGGCCACTCGCTGATAAATACACATGACGCAGGGATCGAGCTTCATGATGTGCTGAAAATAGAGCGCGGCAGATTCCAGAGCGAGAGCGCTTAAGGCGAGAATGCCCCAGGAAAGACGGCTGTGGGCAAACGAAATCAGGCTTTGCATAGGGTCTCCATGAGTGGAATGTCCATAAAAAAGCCCGCACACGAGAGTGCGGGCTATTTCTGACTTTACTTAAGCAGTGAAGTTCAGTCAATCCAGAGAATTAATGTCCACCTACCGCATTGCCGGCCGCTTCCGCTGCGCTGTGATGGTTAATCAGGTGGCTGTCGTAGAAATATTGGGTCATATCGGTGAGGAAGCCGGATTCAATGGCCAGGATCCCGACAATAGACAGAACTATGGTGTAAGGCAGCGCCATCATTACCATTCGGCCGTAGGACAGGCGAATGAGCGGCGCAAGCGCCGAGGTCAGCAAAAACAGGAATGCTGCCTGACCATTTGGGGTCGCCACAGAAGGCAGGTTGGTACCTGTGTTGATGGCCACGGCCAGCAGGTCAAACTGATCACGGGTAATTTGTCCGTTGAGCAGTGCGGCTTTCACTTCGTTGATATACACAGTTCCAACGAAGACGTTGTCACTGACCATGGAAAGCAGACCGTTGGCGATGTAGAAGATAACCAGCTGCACATTGCCTTCGTAGCTGAGTGCCCACTGGATCACAGGCGCAAACAGTTGCTGGTCGATAATGACACCCACCACGGCAAAGAACACCGCCAGCAATGCGGTAAAAGGCAGGGCTTCCTCGAAGGCCTTACCCAGCGCATGCTCGTCGGTAATGCCGTTGAAAGCGGTGTTAAGGATGATTACCGACAGACCAATTAGACCAACTGACGCCAGGTGGAACGCGAGGCCTACAATCAGCCAAACCCCAACCAGAGCCTGTACCAGCAACTTAACCTTATCTTTGGGCGTGCGGCGGGCATCTTCGTATGCGTCGTATTCGCTCAAGATCTTGTGTACGGCTTCCGGCAACTTGGCACCGTAACCAAACCACTTAAATTTCTCAACCACAAAGCAGGTCAGGATACCGGCAAAAAACACAGGCACAGTCACAGGCGACATGCGAATGGCAAATTCCCCAAACTGCCAGTTTGCCTGGGCTGCGATAATCAGGTTTTGTGGCTCACCTACCATGGTGCACACACCACCGAGGGCAGTACCCACACCGGCGTGCATCAGGAGGTTACGCAGAAACCCGCGGAAGGACTCAAGTTCGCTCTCGTTGAGCTGTTCGGGGGCCTCTGAGGTGTGGTCGTGATCTGAGCTGAAGTCTTTACCCGATGCCACCTTGTGGTAGATAGAATAGAAACCCACAGCGACAGTGATAATCACGGCGATAACCGTCAGGGCATCGAGGAAGGCTGACAAAAACGCCGATGCGATACAAAACAACATGGATACGACGATTTTCGAACGTACCTTGGTCAGCATTTTGGTGAAGGCGTATAGCAGCAGCTGTTTCATAAAGTAGATGCCAGCCACCATAAACACCAGTAGCAGCAGTACTTCCAGGTTGGCCTGAATTTCGTGCAATACCTGGGTTGGTGTGGTCATACCGATAATGACCGCTTCAATGGCCAGCAGACCACCAGGCTGCAGGGGATAGCATTTGAGCGCCATGGCCAGGGTAAAAATAAATTGGATCACCAAAACCCAGCCGGCAATAAAGGGGTTCAGGTAAAAGAGTATCGGATTTATCGCCAAAAACGACAGGATCGCGAACTTGTACCATCTGGGCGAATTACCCAGAAAGTTGGCAAACAGTGACTGCCCAAGAGTCAATGGCATTTTCCCCTCTCCATATGCTTGATAATTAATGAGGTTTATTATTGTTTGGTGTAGCGGTACTGACACGTACTTCAGTCTAGCCTAAACCTTAACCTAAAGTAATCCGGTAACCACAACAGAAGGTGGCAAAAAACTGATCTTAATTACAAAAAATGCAGATAAACGACACCGTTCGATGTCTTTTTAAACAGCAGTGTGATGTTGGGCCAATTCAACTTGTTCAATAGCACACGCTTTAGGTTTTCATTTTTTGCCGCTCTGGTATGATCAGTGCCCAACACGAGGTTAAACCACTGGAAATTGGGGCTGATGATAATCAATGCCAAAGGTCCTGCGAGTTTCGCAGAGAAATACATAGTGCGTTCCATTTGGGAAAATAAGTTCCCCCCTGGCTCCATACTTCCTGCCGAGCGTGAGCTGTCAGAGCTTATCGGTGTAACCCGTACCACATTAAGGGAAGTCCTGCAGCGTTTGGCACGTGATGGTTGGCTCACCATCCAGCACGGTAAGCCAACCCGGGTAAACAATTTCTGGGAAACGTCCGGCCTGAATATTCTGGAAACCATAGCGGATTTGAATCCGGCCGGGTTTCCTGTATTGGTTGACCAGCTGTTATCGGCCCGAACCAATGTCAGTGCCATCTATTTCCGTGGCGCCCTGCGTCATAATCCGGAAACCGCGGTGGACATTCTTGCGCGGATCCATGGGATGGAAGATTCGGCTGAGGCGTACGCAGAGTTTGATTACGATTTGCATCACACTCTGGCCTTTTCGTCAGGCAATCCGCTTTATGTGCTGATCCTGAACGGCTTTAAAGGGCTTTATAGCCGGGTAGGGCGTTACTATTTTTCAAGCTCAGAGGCCAGAAAGTTGGCAATGGACTTTTACATCGAGCTTGAAAAGCTGGCCAAGCGGCACGCCTACGGTGAAGTACCGGCGCTGATGCGAAGCTATGGCATTAACAGCGGCAAAATGTGGCAAAAGCTTAAAGATGCCATGCCAGCAGATATTAATCAGGATCCCCACGGTTAATGCATGTAATGGCAAAAAAACGCAGCCTTCTGGCTGCGTTTTTTTATATTTTGACCGAGTGACCCTCTTCATCCCTTGGGGGACAGCGCGCCAGTTCTTTTATGGTGCCATCACTTTCTTCCTGTTCAAGCACCACGGTAAAGCCCCACAGGCGGTGAAGGTGCTTTAACACCTCTTTATGATCATCAGCCAGTGGAATATTGTGGAAAGGCACATACCGCAGGGTCATCGAGCGATCGCCCATCAATTCGACCCTGTGCACCTGAATATTGGGCTCGAGATTGGACAGGTTGTATTGCTGCGACATCATATTACGGATCTCCCGGTAGCCAATCTCGTCATGAATGGCCGAAATAGAGAGATAGTTTTTGCGCTCGTCATCCACAATGCCAAAGAGTTTAAACTGCCTGATCATCGCCGGTGACAGATACTGACTGATAAAACTCTCATCTTTAAAGTTCTCCATGGCAAAGTGCAGGGTATCGAGCCAATTGCTGCCCGCAATCTCAGGGAACCAGGCTTTGTCTTCATCGGTGGGATTTTCGCATATTCTGCGAATGTCACTGAACATGTTAAACCCCAGTGCATAGGGATTGATGCCCGAGTAGTAGCGGCTATTGTAGGCAGGCTGTGCGACGACGCCGGTGTGGCTTTGTAAAAACTCCAACATAAAGCGGTCGGTAACCAGCCCCTCATCGTAGAGGTGATTAAGTATGGTGTAATGCCAGAAGGTGGCCCAGCCCTCATTCATTACCTGGGTTTGCTTTTGGGGGTAAAAATATTGCCCCATCTTGCGGACAATGCGTACGATTTCCCTTTGCCATGGCTCAAGCAGTGGCGCGTGCTTCTCAATGAAATAGAGAATGTTTTCCTGGGGCTCAGCGGGAAAACGTTTTTTGGGCTGGACTTTTTCGACCTGGCTGACCGGAATGGTGCGCCAAAGGTCATTCACCTGACTTTGCAGGTATTCTTCACGCTCTTTCTGGCGTGCTTTTTCTTCACGGAATGAAATTTCTGATGGCCGTTTATAGCGGTCAACACCGTAATTCATTAACGCATGGCAAGAATCGAGCACATTTTCAACGGCATCCACACCGTTGCGCAGTTCACACTCAGCGATGTAATTTTTGGCAAAGACCAGATAGTCAATAATGGAGCTGGCATCGGTCCAGGTTTTGAACAGGTAATTGCCTTTAAAAAAACTGTTATGGCCATAACAGGCGTGGGCCATTACCAGGGCCTGCATGGTAATGGTGTTTTCCTCCATCAGGTAAGCAATGCAAGGGTTGGAGTTGATGACGATTTCATAGGCGAGGCCCATCTGGCCGCGCTTATAGCTTTGTTCTGTTTGAATAAAACGTTTGCCAAATGACCAGTGGGTATAGCCTATGGGCATGCCGATGCCCGCATAGGCGTCCATCATCTGCTCAGCAGTGATCACCTCTATTTGATTGGGATAAGTGCTGAGCCGGTAGTGCGCGGCTACGCGTTCAATTTCACTTTGGTATTCTTCCAACAACTCAAAGGTCCAATCCGGTCCGTCGCTTAAAGGTTTGCGTTTCCCCATAAAGCCCCCTTATACCGCCTGCTTCTTGAACAGCTCTCGGAACACAGGATAGATATCTTCTGCCTGGCGAATGTGCTGTACGGCCATGTTGTCAAATAGTTGTCTGAGGGAGTCATATTCGCGCCACAGGGTTTGATGGGCGCGGTTGGTGATTTCTATGTAGCTGAAGTAGCGCACTGTTGGCAGTATTTGTTTCTCCAGAATTTGCCTGCAGGTGGGGGAATCATCGGCCCAATTATCGCCATCCGAGGCCTGGGCTGCATAGATGTTCCATTCATCTGCCGGGTAACGTTCTTTTTGAATATCGACCATCAATTTGAGGGCACTGGAAACGATAGTGCCGCCGGTTTCCTGAGAATAGAAAAACTCGTGTTCGTCCACCTCTTTGGCCTGGGTATGGTGACGTATGTACACCACTTCCAGGTTTTTATAGGTACGGGTGAGAAAGAGATACAGCAGGATATAAAAGCGCTTGGCCATATCCTTTGTGGCCTGATCCATGGAGCCGGATACGTCCATTAGGCAGAACATGACCGCCTGGCTGGAGGGTACTTCCCGCTTGGTAAAGTTGTTGTATCTAAGATCGAAGGTGTCAATAAAGGGCACGGCATCGATTTTTTTGCGAAGGGCCTCTATCTCGGTTTTAAGGGCCAGGATGCGGTCTGCGTTGGCGCCCGGGGTGTTTTCAAGCTCCTCAAGTTCAGCTTCAAGTGTTTTAAGGTGCCGTTTCTTTGCTGCTGTCATGGCAGTCCGGCGGGCGAGGGATGAGCGCAGTGAACGCACAATACTGATATTGGCCGGTACACCATCATTGGTGTAACCCGCTCTTTGAACTTGATACTCGACCAATTTATTCAATCGATTACGCTGCAGATTGGGAAGCTCCAAATCCTCAAACAGCAGTTCCAGATATTCATCTTTGGAGATCTGGAATACAAAATCGTCCTGCCCTTCGCCGGAATCAGAGGCATCGCCCTGACCACTGCCCTGGCCGCTACCTCCCTGAGGGGGTCTATCTATCCGGTCACCGCGGGTAAACTGATCATTACCCGGGTGGACACGTTCACGGTAGCCGCCCCGTCCCTGATGAAACATGGGCTCTGAGATATCCCGGGTGGGAATACTGATTTGCTCACCCTTGTCTACATCGGTCACGCTGCGGCGTGTGACCGCATCACTGACCGCCTTTTTTATCTGCTTTTTGTATCTGTTAATAAAACGCTGACGGTTAACGGTACTCTTACCCTTGGCATTGAGCCGCCTGTCGATAAAGTTCGCCATACGCACCTCCCCAAATCCAGCGGCTCGCCTGCAAGCAGGCGAGCCTCGGCATCAAGACGATTTACGAACTCGCAGATACCACTCAGACAACAGACGTACTTGTTTCTTGGTGTAGCCTTTTTCCATCATGCGATTGACAAAGTCATCGTGTTTACGTTGGTCATCGGTGGAGGTTTTGGCATTGAATGAAATCACCGGCAACAGATCTTCTGTGTTGGAGAACATCTTCTTCTCGATGACAGTTCTGAGTTTTTCATAGCTGGTCCAGGTGGGGTTTTTACCTTCGTTGTTGGCACGGGCCCGCAGTACGAAGTTAACGATTTCATTGCGGAAATCTTTGGGATTGGAGATCCCGGCGGGCTTTTCGATTTTCTCAAGTTCCGCATTGAGGGCCGAGCGGTCAAACAGCTGACCGGTTTCGGGATCCCGGTATTCCTGATCCTGGATCCAGAAGTCGGCATAGGTGACATAACGGTCGAAAATGTTTTGACCGTACTCTGAGTAAGACTCCAAATAAGCAGTCTGAATTTCTTTACCAATAAATTCTACGTACTTGGGGATGAGATACCCTTTGAGGAACTCAAGGTAGCGCTCTGCGGTTTCACCGGGGAACTGCTCGGCCTCAATTTGCCGTTCCAAAACATAGAAGAGATGCACTGGGTTGGCTGCAATTTCGGTATGGTCAAAGTTAAAGACCTTGGAGAGGATTTTAAAGGCAAAGCGGGTTGACAGTCCGTTCATGCCTTCGTCGACACCCGCGTAATCTCGGTACTCCTGATAAGACTTGGCCTTGGGATCCGTATCCTTGAGGCTCTCGCCATCATAGACCCGCATTTTGGAGTAAATGGAAGAGTTTTCAGGGACTTTAAGCCGCGAAAGGACGCTGAACTGAGCCAGTGTTTCCAGGGTGCCGGGGGCACAGGGCGCTTCGGACAACTCTGAATTGATAATCAGCTTTTTGTAGATTTGAATTTCTTCCGATACCCGCAGACAGTAGGGCACCTTGACGATATAAACCCTGTCGAGAAAGGCTTCGTTGTTTTTGTTGTTCTTGAAGCTTGACCATTCGGACTCATTGGAGTGTGCGAGAATAATGCCACTGAAAGGCAGGGCCGACAGTCCTTCGGTACCGTTGTAGTTCCCTTCCTGAGTGGCAGTAAGCAGAGGGTGCAGCACCTTGATTGGCGCCTTGAACATCTCTACAAACTCCATTAACCCCTGATTTGCACGACACAGGGCGCCAGAGTATGAATAGGCGTCAGCATCGTTTTGAGCGAAGTGTTCCAACTGGCGGATATCCACTTTCCCCACCAGCGAAGAAATATCCTGGTTGTTTTCATCACCGGGTTCGGTTTTTGCCACGGCGATTTGATCAAGTACAGACGGGAAAACTTTGACGACTTTAAAGCGACTGATATCGCCACCAAAATCGTGCAGGCGTTTAACGGCCCAAGGGGACATGATGGTGCGCAGGTAACGGGTGGGAATATCGTATTCTTCCTGCAACAGCTTGCCGTCTTCGTCGGCATCGAACAGGCAAAATGGGTGATCGTTCACCGGACTGCGCACGCCGTCGGCACTGAGCATATACACAGGCACTTTTTGCATCAGCGCCTTGAGTTTTTCTGCCAGAGAAGATTTACCGCCTCCCACGGGGCCCAGCAAATAGAGGATCTGCTTGGATTCTTCAAGCCCTTGGGCAGAGTGTTTAAGGTAAGCCACTATCTGCTCTATGGCGTCTTCCATGCCGAAAAAGTCTTTGAAGGCCGGATAGCGAGAAATCAGCCGGTTTGAGAAGATCCGGCTCAATACTGAATTTTTTGAAGTGTCGATAAGTTCGGGCTCACCTATAGCCAACAGTAAACGTTCGGCTGCGGTAGCGTATGCGCTTTTATCCTGCTTACAGATTTCAAGAAACTCTTGCAATGTATATTCTTCTTCGAGTTTCTTTTCATAGCGCTGTTGGTAATGTTCAAAGATGCCCATGATAACCCCCTGAAACGCCATTGATGTGATGCAAGGAGCGGTGATTTGATTTTGCTCCCTACCTGTAATCTTAGACACAAAATCTTGAGCTGTGTCAAAAAAATCCTGAAAAAACAATGATAAATAGTTGCAAAAGCAACAGTTGCAAGTGCGTTGATTCGAGGTAATAGGGGATGTAGGGCGATTCGATAAGGAAAAATCACAACAAAAAAGGAGCCATCAAGGCTCCTTTTCATTAAGGCAAAGGCTTGTATTAACCAGCGAAGTTCTGGTTTACGAAGTCCCAGTTTACCAGTTCCCAGAAGTGGGCCAGGTAGTCAGGACGCACGTTGCGATAATCGATGTAATAAGCGTGTTCCCACACATCCACGGTCAGGATTGGGGTAACAGAATCATCGGTCAGCGGCGTAGCGGCGTTGCTGGTGTTTACAATGGCAACGGTGCCGTCAGCCTTTTTAACCAACCAGGTCCAGGCGCTACCGAAGTTGTTTACCGCAGCGTCGGTGAACTTGGCTTTGAATTCTTCGAAAGAACCGAAAGCGGCGTTGATAGCATCGGCAACCGGGCCAGTGGCTGCGCCACCGCCGTTAGGGGCCAGACAGTTCCAGTAGAAGGTGTGGTTCCAAACCTGAGCAGCGTTGTTGAACACACCACCGGTGGAGGTCTTTACGATCTCTTCCAGGGTCTTGCCTTCGAACTCGGTACCTGGGATCAGGCCGTTCAGCTTAACCACGTAGGTGTTGTGGTGCTTGCCGTAGTGGTACTCGATGGTTTCCTGGGAAATATGGGGTTCCAGTGCGTTCTTTGCGTATGGCAGCGGGGGTAATTCGAAAGCCATTAGTATCTCTCCATGGACGATTATACGTTTTTCACGTTCTTGCTCACTGGCCAATATTGTACTCGGAAAATCTGTGATGTGAATCATTCTTTGGGGTTTTCGGCCGATAGTGCTCATCGAAAAATCAAATAATGACATAACCTTATAAACTGTGGGATTTTGTTCCGGCGTCCACTGACGTACAATAAAGGCCACGTGTGAGACATCAATGCCCCAATGGGGATGCCAAGTCAGGAATCAAAATGGAAACAGTAGAAAGAATCAAGCAGCAAATTGCTGAAAACCCAATCATTGTCTACATGAAGGGTTCTCCAAAGCTGCCAAGCTGTGGTTTCTCTGCCCGCGTTGCTGAGATGATGATTAACATCGGTGAGCAGTTTGCCTATGTGGACATCCTGCAACATCCGGATATCCGTGCTGAGCTGCCCAAGTATGCCAACTGGCCAACTTTCCCACAGCTGTGGGTCGAAGGCGAGCTGATTGGCGGTTGTGACATCCTGACCGAGATGTTCCAGAAAGGCGAACTGCAGCCGCTCATTAAAGAAGTGGCCGCCAAATACAAAACTGAAGAATAAGCTTCAGGTTTTTGGCCTTGTACGAAAAGCCCCGCCAAGCGGGGCTTTTTTGTGACTCTTATTCAGTGCGGCCGAACTCCCGCACACTGAGTTTCACCAATCATGGGCTTTCTGGTTCAGGCGCTGAAGGTGGCAACACCAGATTCATCAAAATCGCCACAATACCGCACAGACTGATGCCGGTGAGGCTGAATGAGCCAATACCAAAGGCCATACCGCCGATGCCGAATACCAGGGTCACACCCACAATGGCCAGGTTGCGCGGGCAGGCCAGGTTTACCTGATTGCGAATAAGGGTGTTCAGACCCACTGAGGCAATAGAGCCAAACAGCAAGCACATGATGCCACCCATCACAGGTACAGGTATGGTTTGCATCAGGGCGCCCAGTTTGCCAACAAAGGCAAGCAGAATGGCGACTACCGCGGCCCAGGTCATGATTTTGGGGTCAAAGTTGCGGGTTAAAGTAACCGCACCCGTTACCTCTGAGTAGGTGGTATTTGGCGGGCCGCCAAAGGCCGCAGCGGCAATGGTAGCAACGCCGTCGCCTGCGAGTGTACGGTGCAGACCGGGGTCTTTCATAAAGTCTTTACGGGTGACATTGGAGATAGCCAATATGTCGCCTATGTGCTCTACGGCAGGGGCAATGGCCACCGGGATCATAAAGAGAATAGCCTGCCAATGGAATTCCGGTGTGGTAAAACTCGGCATGGCAAACCAGGGCGCGTTGGTCATGGCATCAAAGCTCACCACGCCAAAGAACAGGCTGGCCACATAACCCACCAAAATACCGGCAAGGATGGGCATCAGTTTAAGTAAGCCTTTTGCCAGCACGGCAACCAGTACTGTGGTGATAAGGGATAGCAACGAGATGATAAGGGCGGTGTTTCCTTCAACCAGTACCAGGCTGCCATCACCACTTTTACCGAGCGCCATATTCACCGCCACGGGGGCAAGGCCCAAGCCGATGATAATGATCACTGGGCCCACAACCACGGGGGGTAACAGGCGATGAATAAAGCCAACCCCTCTGAGTTTTACCAGCGTGGACAGCACCAGATACACGCACCCGGCTGCCACCAGTCCTCCCATGGTTGCGGCCACGCCCCACATTTGCACTGAGTACATGATGGGAGCGATAAAGGCGAAGGAAGATGCGAGGAATATCGGTACCTGACGGCGGGTGATAAGCTGAAACAACAAGGTGCCTATACCGGCGGTGAAGAGCGCAACACTGGTATCCAAGCCCGTCAACAGCGGCATCAACACCAGTGCCCCAAAGGCCACAAATAACATCTGTGCGCCCTGCAGGGGAAGCAGGAGTCTATTCATTTTGTTATATCCTGTAGGGTTAAAAATCTTCCCATTCTACCAGTTGTTGGCATTTTGATAAGTCAGGATCGCTTTTTTGTGAACTCCTTGGCGTACAAGGACAAAATTGGACAATTTCAGGTCCGGCTCCATCATTTTGTCGCTGTGTTGCCGTGCTGTAAGTATGTTACACTGCCGCTCAATCATTGTTGGGAACAGACCATTTTTCATGATGAAATCCTTTCTCAAAGTTGCATTAGGACTGGGACTGCTGTTTGGGCATATCAGCGCTGAGGCGGTGCAGGTCAGTCGGCTGAACGAAGCCGATGTACCAGTTAATTCAAGAAGCAGTGAAGAGCTTGAACAAGCTATCAAAGATGCCATGGCCAAGGTGTTGGTCAAAAACAGTGGCAGTACTGAAACACTGGCCAATCCCCAGGTTCAGTCACTGATAGCACAGGCCCGCTCGGCCCTCAGCCAATATGGCTATGTTGAAAACAATGGCCGCCTGTACGTTCGGGCCAGCTTCGATAGCGCCCGGGTGACCTCCACCCTTCGCAGTGCTCAGTTGCCAGTGTGGGGTAAACAGCGCCCGCTGACCCTGTTGTGGCTTGCCACCGACGGTGATGGTGAGAAGGTGCTGCTGGGCGACCAATCAGATTTGGCTCTTCGCAGCCAGTTTAATGATGCCAGCGCACAGGCAGGCGTACCGCTATTGTTTCCGCTGCTGGATTTGGACGACATGATGGCGGCCAATATCAATTCCGTCAGAGGTTTTTTTGCTGACGAAGTGGCACTGGCTTCACGCCGTTATCAATCGGACTTTTTTGCTCTGGCCACCCTGGAAGCGGCGGGCACCGGCTTCGAATATCGCTTGGCGCTTTATCCGCGGCAAGCTCAAACCGATATCACAACACCGCTTCAATCTGTTAATCAGGTTGAGGGCAGCGCCGAGAGTCTGGACAGCGCCATCAGCGCGATCCTGTCCGGTATGAGCTCCTTTTATGTCTCCCGATACGCGGTTACCGGAACCAGTCAGGAAAGTGAAACCGAGCTGGTGTTTACCGGTGTGGGTAGCCTTAAAGCGGTGGTGGATATAGAGACCTACTTAGGCCAGCTCTCCATGGTTAAATCTGCCCGTTTGGTCAGTATCGAAGGGGACTCACTGCGTTTTGCTTTGGCACTCTTTGGCAGCGAGGATGAACTCAGACGCACCCTGGCCCTGGAGCCGCGGCTGCAGCCCCTTGGCGGAGCCGAACAAGGCACTCAACAGGGTGGCGTTATTGTGGACCCTTTCGCCACCGCGGTGCAGCCCGGGGAGATTCTGGAAGTGCCCGGTGTTCCGGCGCAGCCAAACCGCTACCAATGGCGGGGCCAGTAAGCCGTCCGGCTCGGAATTTAACGGCGTCCATGATACACTGGCGCCGTTTTTCTTCAGGTGCCACAAGATAGATTGAGAAGTAACCGAGTGACACAACATCCCCCATTGCAGTTGTCCCTGCCTGTACATTTGCCAGATGATGAGACGTTCACCAGTTATTACCCTGCGGCGGGTAATGACGAGCTTATCGGCGCGCTGAAATCGGCGGCAGGTGGCGACGGGGTTCAGGCTATTTATCTGTGGGGACCGGTCAAATCGGGACGCACCCATCTTATTCATGCCGCCTGTGCCAGGGCCAATGAGCTGGAGCGTCGCAGCTTTTATATTCCCCTGGGTATTCATGCCAGTATCTCCACCGCCTTGTTGGAGGGGCTTGAGCAGTTTGACCTCATCTGTATCGATGATGTGGACGCGGTAGCTGGTCATCCCCTGTGGGAAGAGGCGATATTCGATCTCTATAACCGGGTGGCGGAGCAAAAACGTGGCAGTTTGATAGTCAGTGCCAGTGCCTCGCCCATGGAGGCAGGTTTTGTGCTGCCGGATCTGGTGTCCAGAATGCATTGGGGGCTGACCTACCAGTTGCAGCCAATGATGGACGATGAGAAGCTCGCGGCACTGCAGCGCCGTGCGGCCATGCGCGGACTGCAACTGCCGGAGGACGTGGGGCGTTTTCTGCTCAATCGTATGGCGAGAGATTTACGTACGCTGTTTGATGTGCTGGACCGCTTGGACAAGGCATCCATGGTGCATCAACGCAAGCTGACCATACCCTTTGTGAAAGAGATGCTGAGGCTCTGATTTTTTCATGGCTACTTCATGGTTTATAGCATGAAAGTATTTATTGCATTGAATATAAATAGATTTAACAGTCAGTTTTGTTCATAAAAAAGCGCTGCCATGGCAGCGCTTTTTGTTTATTGGAGATTCACTCATCTGCTCAATGCAACATTATTCCTTCGACTTTTTCTTGAGCCCAAGGCCCAGTTCACGGCCGCGATGGCGGGCGTAAAACGGGAAAGTGACTGACAGAAGCACCAAGAGGGCGAGTTCGAGGCAGGCGAACCACAGCCAGTCGCCGGCGATATACACCAGCGTCAGCGCGTGCAGCAGATACAGGCAGAGGACAAAGCTTGCCCAGGCATGGGTGTAGGGATTGCCCTTCATCAACCCGGGGAGCGGAAGCAGCAGGGGTACCAGCCACAGCAGGTTAAAGATGAGGGAATATTCCCGGCTGTTGGGGCCAAGCACAAACCAGAAGGCCATAACCAGCAGCAGGGCGAGATACCCCACACGGTTGATTGTTAACAGTAACGCGGTGTTTGACAGCACACGACACCTCAAAGGATTTCTAGTACGTTGGCGGGTGGTCTGCCGATGGCAGCCTTGCCATTGGCCAGCACCACAGGGCGCTCAATCAGTTTTGGATGGGCGACCATGGCGTCGATTAACGCGGCCTCATCCAAATCCGGGTTATCCAACCCAAGGGCCTTGTATTCATCTTCCTTGGTGCGCATCAGTTCCCGTGCCCCCATGCCGAGCAGAGATAAGATGCGGGCAATTTCGGCGGCATCCGGCGTGTCTTTAAGGTATTCCACCACTTCAATCTCAACACCTTGTTCACCGAGCAGCGCCAGGGTTTCGCGGCTTTTTGAGCAGCGTGGATTATGCAAAATAACGGCTTTTGTCATTACGGGTTCCGATTTTTATGCCATAAAAATTGGCGCAGATGATATCAAAAAAAACAGGCCCCGTCAGCGGCGGAGCCTGTTGAACAACCCGGCTACTTGAGTTCGTCCAGGGCTTTTTCGGCGTCTTTAAACTGGCGAATGCGGGCTTCGATTCGCGCCAGTTGCAACGCATCATCCTTGGTGTAGCGGTAGGCGAAGTTAAGCTGATCCACTGCGCCCTTGTAGTCTGCCGCGAGCGCCAGCGTTTCGGCGGTGGCAAAGTGCTCCAGCGCCTTATTGCCGTCTTTTCGGTAGGCCTGGGTCATCAACTGGTAGGGCAGAGGATTTTGCCTGTCGAGAAATACCATGTCTTCCAGCAGTGGAATCGCCTTTGGGCTCTCATCGGCTTCGATATACACATTGGCAAGATTGGCGTTGATCACCTGAGAGGTGGGTTTAAGTTTGCGTTTGGCTTCCAGCAGCGTGATGGCAGACTGGAAATCTTTGCGCTCGGCGAGCAAATCGGTTTTGGTATCGAGATAAAACAGGTTGTTGTCATCGCGGGCAAGCAGTTTGTCGATGATGGCTTCAGATTCCTCGAAGCGTTTAAGGCGAAACAGCGCCAGAGCCTTGCCATAAAGGGCTGCGCTCTCAATGGCATAACTGTGGCGTGACAGCTGTTTCTCAAACAGATTCAGCGCGGCTTCTTCACTGTAACTGGAGAACCTGACCTGCACCCTGGCACGGGCCAGATGGTAGTTCAAACTGTCTGGCACATACCTGTGGGGGTATTGGGTCGCCCGGGTACGGGCTTCACTGATGCGCGATTCAGGCAAGGGGTGAGTGAGCAGCATTTGCGGCGGCTTGGTGGTGAAGCGGTAACGGCTGGCTATCTTACCGAAAAAATCTGCCGCCGCTTCGGGGTCGAATCCGGCATCCACCAGAATTTGCATGCCGATACGATCGGCTTCCTTTTCATGTTGGCGGGTGTAGTTGATTTTGGACTGAGTAGCGAGCGCCTGAGTGGTGGCGAGCGCCGCCATACCGGCCTGGGGCGCGGCAATGGTGAGCAAAATGGCGCCCAGAAGACCGGCAATAGTCGCGGGGCCGGCTTTTTGCTGGGCTTCCAGCGAGCGCGCCAGGTGGCGCTGTGTGACGTGGGTGATTTCGTGTGCCAGTACCGATGCAAGTTCACTCTCGGTATCGGCATTTAAAAACAGCCCCGTATGCACGCCCACGTGGCCACCGAAAAACGCGAAGGCGTTGATTTCGTCGTTACGCAGCAAGAAAAAGTAAAAAGGGGTTTTTACACCGGTGGCGTTAGCGACGAGCTTGTTGCCAAGTTCTGTAAGGTATTGGCTCAGTACCGGGTCGTTCAACAGCGGCGCCGACGAGCGGATCACCCGCATATAGGCGTCCCCGTAGATCATTTCCTTTTCCAGACTGAAGGTGTTAACTGCCGCAGTGCCAAGATCAGGCAAATCGTTGTTCGCAAAACTCTTGGCCGCAGGTAAGGTGAGCAGTATGGATAAACCCGCCGCAGCGAGTGTCTTTGTCATTCTGGAAAGTGTCAAATTACGCAAGAGGTTGAAGATCCCTGTGTTGGTGTCCGGCCTTGGGCAAGTCGCTTGTGGTTTAGCGTGCAAGCAAGGATAATAGCCCCGGTTTAGCGAAGGCAAGTTCATTATGGTTTTTATCGATTTAACAGCATTTCGATGTCCTGTGCCTCTGGTGCAGGTGAAGCTGGCGTTAAAAAAATTACCGGCCGGTGAAACACTTGAAGTTGCTTTATTGGACAATGCATCCCGCCGTGATGTTCCCGCATTTTTGGAAAAACAGGGCTACGGGGTGCAGCGTACCCAGGACGATAACGCTTGCCTTAAACTTCTTATCAGCCAAGTGCCCCATACTCAGTAACCCATATTCAGTAACCATAGCGATCTTATCTGTAAGGAGCCCCAATGCTCGAATTCGTGACTCGCTGGTACAAGGACAAGTTCAGTGACCCCCAGGCAGTGACCCTGCTGTTTATTCTTATTGGCCTCTGGGCACTGATTTATTTTGCCGGTGGTTTGCTGGCGCCCTTGTTGGTGGCGCTGGTATTGGCCTTTTTGCTCGAGTGGCCGGTGGCCCAAATGTCACGCATTGGTGTAAACCGCACCACCGGCGCTTCACTGATGTTGGTGCTCTTTGCCGGCATCGTGCTTTTGATGGTGTTTGGTTTGGTTCCGAGTCTCTGGAAGCAGGGCATGTCGCTCTTGACCGAGCTGCCCGCCATGCTGGATAAGGGCATGGGCTACCTTCAGGAGCTGACCCAGAAATACCCTCAGTATGTGAGTGCAGACCAGGTGATTGCCATGGAAACCGAGCTTAAGCGCATGCTCGATACTCAGCATCTGCTCGATATTGGCAAGCAGATTTTGGGCTTCTCGGCATCGCTGCTGGTGCTGATGGTGTACACCATTTTGGTCCCGCTGCTGGTGTTTTTCTTTCTGAAAGACAAGGAAGAGCTTATCCGCGGCAGTAAACGATTTTTCCCTACAAACCGCGAACTTGCCCGCAAAGTGTGGGGCGAGATGAACCAGCAGATTTTCAACTATATCCGTGGCAAGGTGATTGAGATCATTATTGTTGGCGCCGTGAGCTACGTGTTCTTTGCCTTGATGGGGCTAAGATACTCAGCGCTGCTGGGCGTGCTGACCGGTTTGTCTGTGCTGATCCCCTACGTGGGTGCCACCCTGGTGACCCTGCCCATTGCGCTGGTTGGCTTTTTTCAGTGGGGATTCTCACCGGAATTTGGTTATCTGATGCTGGGCTACGGCATTATTCAGGCGCTGGATGGCAACGTGCTGGTACCGCTGCTGTTCTCTGATGCGGTGGACCTGCACCCGGTTATCATTATCGCTGCCGTGTTGGTCTTTGGTGGACTATGGGGCTTTTGGGGCGTGTTTTTTGCCATTCCTTTGGCCTCTTTGGTCAAAGCGGTGGTCAACGTCTGGCCACGCAATCATCCGGTGGATAAATCAGATGGTGACAGCAGCGCAGGTAGCGGCATACCCGATAAAGCCGTCAGCGAATAAGCTGGCAGATGTATGCGTTGCATAATATTAAAAAAGGCCCATCAGGGCCTTTTTTAATGTCTTTATTTTATCACCAGTTGGCTCAGCCAAGGGCTTCCAGCACAGTTTCGTGGTGGGTCTTGGTTTTGAACTTGGTCAGATCCTGGCTGATGGTGCCATCGGTGCCAACGATAAAGCTCAAGCGGTGAATGCCGTCATACACCTTGCCCATGAACTTCTTCTCGCCCCAGACACCAAAGGCATCGGCCACGGCGTGGTCTTCGTCAGACAGCAAATGGAAATTCAGGCCGTGCTTTTCTTCAAACTTTTTCAGTTTGGCCACGGGATCGGGGCTGATGCCAAACACAGTGACGCCCTTGGCATCCAGCTGCGGCTTGCTGTCGCGCAGACCACAGGCCTGGTCGGTACAGCCCGGTGTCAGCGCCTTGGGATAAAAATACACCAGCACAGGGCCGGTTTTGAGGCACTCTGCCAGGGAAATCATCTCGCCGTTTTGATTGGGCAAAGTAAAGTGCGGGGCCTTATCGCCTGCTTTCAAGGTATTCATTGGTCGTCCTTTTGGTTAACACCGGGTTAGCTTTGCATTCTTTTGATCTGGCATGCCAGCGACATCTCGCTTGCCAGTTCATGAATACTCTTTTCAAGCTTATCCAGTTCAACTTTTTCAGGAATATTGATGGCGAGGAACACGTGCTGGATGGAGTCTCCGGCTTCAGTTTCCTCGGCGTTTGAGCGCACGGCTGCCAAATCCAGAGAGCGGTCGGCCAAAAATTGGGTAATACGCTTCATGGTACCGCGCTGATCTTTTCCGTGGAACTCTACCTCAATCCGCGACACATAATTTTGCGGGGTGTGGCGCGAAGTGCGCTTCATCACGGTCAGCAGTTCCATTTCCACCGACAATTGGGGCAGGGCGGTTTCAATCTTGGTGATAGCGGTCCAGGAGCCTGACACCATCATGATCAAGGTGAATTCATTGCCGAAAAGCGCCATACGGCTGTCGACGATATCACAGTCGCAGTCACTGGCCAGACGGGCGAGCTTGCTGACGATACCGGGACGATCGGATCCCATGGCGGTGACGACCAGGTAATTGGTCATGTAGGTTCCTCTTTTTGTGTCGTTGTTTTGGCGTCTTTTTAACCACATCGGCAGTGGTTTTGACGCGCGCCAATGCTACCACAAACAAATCCTTTTGAGAGCCCTGTAAATGGCTTGTCAATCGCCATAGGGGTCAGTACCATAGCGAATCCTGCAACCTTGGGGAAGTCAGATGATAAATGGAAGCATCGTAGCCTTAATCACGCCTATGAACAGTGATGGCTCAGTGGATTTTGCAAGTCTTGAGAGTTTAGTCGAGTTTCATATCGCCAATGGCACCGATGCCATTGTGGCCGTGGGGACCACAGGCGAATCGGCCACTCTGCCCATGAAAGAGCACATCAATGTGGTGGCCAAAACCGTTGAGTATGCCAAAGGCCGTATTCCGGTTATTGGTGGCAACGGCGCCAATGCCACTGCCGAGGCGATTGAACTGACCCGGGGGTTGTCTGCAACCGGTGTTGCGGCCATGCTCGGCGTGACGCCTTACTACAACAAACCCACGCCCAAAGGTCTGGTTGCCCACTACAAAGCCGTGGCTGCTGCCACTGACATCCCACAAATTCTGTATAACGTGCCCGGCCGTACTGCGCTGGATATGAAACCTGAAACCGTGGCAGAGCTTTGCGATGTGGCCAACATCATCGGCATTAAAGAAGCCACCGGTGATGTCAGCCGCGTTGCTCGCCTTCGCGAGCTGTGTGGCCCCGACTTTTTGCTGTACAGCGGCGATGATGCCACTGCCCGTGAATTTTTGCTGGCCGGTGGTGATGGCGTGATTTCGGTTGCCAACAACATAGTGCCCGCCCAATTCAAAAAGATGTGCGCGCTGGCGCTGGCCGGTGATATCGAAGGCTCGCTTGTAGCCGACGAACCTATGCGTGGTCTATACAGCACTCTCTTTTGCGAAGCCAACCCTATCCCGGTGAAATGGGCTGCCCATCGTATGGGACTCATCAAGGAGGGTTTTATTCGTTTACCACTGACTGAACTTTCTGAGTCCTGCCATGGTCTATTGCTCGATGCCATGAAAAAAGCTGGACTGGAGGTCTAAGTCTTGAAGTTGAAACAAATTACCCCATTCGTTCTCGTTGCCATGGCGGCAGGTTGTACCACGCCAATGGAGCGCCGTCAGGCCAATGGGAATGATGAGTATGTGAACGCACAAACCATGGCGCCGCTGAAGGTGCCCGAAGGACTCAAGTCCCCCAACTATAGCCGCGAATACGATATTCCCAATCTGGGTGCCAAGGCCAATCGCGAATTGGTTGGCAAAAACCTCGACATTCGCCCACCCCTGCAGGTTCTGCCAATGGCAGAAGGCACCCGGGTGGAAGAAGGTTCAGACAACGTAAAGGTCATTGTTGAGTCGTTCGACAACAGCCTGGATCTGAAGCAGGAAATTTTTGGTCTGATTAAAGATCACCTGCAAAGCCGTAACATTGAAATCGTTAACGAAGACTTTGCTACCGGCACGTTGGAAACCGGCTGGATTGAAACTCAGGAAGTACTGGAGTCCAGTCTCTGGGGTTCAGATAAGGTCTTTACCCTGAAGCAGCGTTATCGCTACCAGGTTGAAGTTCGCCCACATGGCCGCACCGGTTCTGTCAGCATCAACCTGATTGACCATCAGGAAAGCTATGACGGTGATGAGCTGCAGACGGCCTTGTCCGGTCATGACAAGCGTCGCTACACCATCGATATGCTTAACAGCTCCATCGCCTACATGGCGGTGAAACGTGAGCAGGCTATCAAGGCCAAGCGCCTTCGCGAAAGTCTGGGCATTGGTGTAGAGCTGATGGATGGTGCTGAAGAGGGTGATGCCTTCTATTTGGCCCAGGGTGATTTTAACCAGGTATGGAGTCGTCTGCGTCTGGTGCTGCCCGAAATGGGCTTTGAAATTGCCGATATGGATAGCAGTAAAGGAATTTACTTCCTGAACTACAACGACAATTCCGGATTCTGGAGTTCGCTGTGGGGCGATGCCAAACTCGAGCTCGATAAGGGTACTTATAAGCTCAAGTTAAAAGACGGTGAAACCAAGGGCACCAGCGAGCTGCATATCCTCGATAAGGAAGACAGCCCACTTGCCGACGAAAAAGTCGCTCAGATTTACCGCGCGCTTGCCGAACTGATGAAAGAAGACAGGAAAGTCCGCTGATAAGCCATGTGTAATTCAGCTTGGCAATCCAGGTTGTATCAGTCAGGTTGCGTTTAACGCAGCGGATGAAAAAGAGGCCATAAGGCCTCTTTTTTATTGGGGTTATACAGGTTTCCCGCTGCCGTGGTCATTTGGCTTGTCTCTGGCTATGCTGCAGGGTGATACTCTGAAGTCACCTTCCCATCAAGCACAAGTCACTTCAGTAGCCAGATGGCACCGCACGACGTACTTTTGAACCAAAAGTGTCATAAAAGCGTATTTTGTAAGGAAAAGTAAAACGTGTTGAAGCCCGGTTGCTCGCAGGTAAACTAGCCTCTAACCGGAAAACCGGCGCCTGCCTGTTGGTGGGCGATAACGATAACACAGCCAGAACTTCGGAAGTCACATGAAAAAGTTAGCTTTTCTTTTAGCCCTTATTGGGGGTGCGGGTGCCTGGTATCTGTATTCTCTGGATGAGTCCACAAGCGGGCCCGTTCGTCCTCGCCCTGTGCCCAATGTCGTCGTGACCAAGGTAGCCACTCAGGAAGTACGTGATGAGGTTGAAGCCCTTGGCACAACCCACGCCAATGAGTCCGTCACCATTACTGCCAAGGTTACCGATGTTGCCATCAAGGTGAATTTCAGCGATGGCGATATCGTCCGCCAGGGACAGTTATTGGTGCAGCTTCAGGATGCCGAGCAGCGCGCCCGGGTGCAGGTAGCCAAAGTGAAAGTGACTGATAATCAGCGCGAATTTGACCGTATCCGCTCGCTGGTGACCAGCCAAACGGTGGCCGAACTTGAGCGCGATCGGCTGCAAACCCTGATAGATACCAGCCGCGCCGAGCTGGAGCAGGCCGAGTCCGCACTGCGTGACCGCGCCATCACAGCGCCCTTTGCCGGCCGTCTTGGACTTCGTCAGGTCAGTCCCGGCGCGCTGGTAACGCCCGGCACCGCCGTCACAACCCTGGATGATATTTCCACCATCAAGCTGGACTTTGCTGTTCCAGAGCGTTTTTTACCTCAGCTGCACCCCGGCAAGGCGGTTGAAGCTCAGGCCGTAGCCTACGAGGGGCAGCTTTTTACCGGTAAGGTGACATCCATCGACAGCCGGGTGAATCCTTCTACCCGCGCGGTCACTGTGCGCGCCGAAATCCCTAACCCGGACGCCAAGTTGCTGCCGGGGATGCTGATGAAAATCCGCCTCATCAAAACCAGTCGTGAGGCCATTATGGTGCCGGAATCGGCGATTATTCCCCTGCAAAACCGTCACTATGTGTACATGGTGGATGCCGACAACAAGGTGGAACGTCGTGAAGTGACCCTGGGCCTTCGCAAGCGCGGCTGGGCTGAGATTGTCGATGGATTGAATCTGGGGGAAACCATCATGATCCGCGGGATCCTCAAGGTACGCCCCGGCGACAAGGTTACACCCGAGCTTAAAGAACACTTCAGTGCATCCGTGACCTCCGATGAGGAGAACGCTGCATGATCCTGACAGATCTCTCTGTTAAACGCCCGGTATTCGCCTCGGTCATAAGCTTATTGCTGATTGCCTTTGGTCTGGTGGCCTTTGACAAGTTGCCACTGCGGGAATACCCCCATATCGACCCACCCGTGGTGTCCATCGAAACCAATTACCGCGGCGCCAGTGCCTCTGTTGTGGAAAGCCGCATTACCCAGTTGGTGGAAGACCGCGTCAGCGGGGTAGAGGGCATTCGCCACATCAGTTCATCTTCCAGTGACGGTCGTTCGTCCGTGACCCTGGAATTTAACATCAACCGCGACATCGAAGCGGCCGCCAACGATATCCGGGACCGGGTTTCGAGCATGCTCAACAACTTGCCCGAAGAGGCTGACCCACCGGAGATCCGTAAAGCCAACGGCGGCGATGAAGTGATCATGTGGCTCAACCTGGTGTCGGACAGCATGAACACCCTGGAGCTCACCGATTATGCCAACCGCTATCTGGCCGACCGATTCTCGGCGGTGGATGGGGTGGCCATGCTGCGCCTCGGCGGCGGCAAGGTGTATGCGCTGCGAATTTGGGTTGACCGTCAGGCGCTGGCGGCGCGGAATCTGACTGTCGCCGATATCGAGTCCAAACTGCGCTCAGAAAACGTGGAGCTGCCGGCAGGCTCGGTTGAGTCCAAAGAACGCCACTTTACCGTGCGTCTCGAACGTACCTTCAGAACCTCGGAAGACTTTGCCAATCTGGTCTTGGCACAGGGCGATGACGGCTATCTGGTAAAACTGGGTGATGTGGCCACGATTGAGTTGGGCTCAGAGGAAGAGCGCATCATGTTCCGCGGCAACCGCGAGTCCATGATTGGCCTTGGGGTGACCAAGCAGTCCACCGCCAACACCCTCGAGGTGGCAAGAGCGGTTAACAAGCTGGTCGACCAAATTAATCCGACCCTGCCACCTGGCATGGAAATCAAGCGCAGCTACGACAGCTCGGTGTTTATCGAAGCCTCCATTAAAGAGGTATACACCACCCTGATGATTGCTATGATCCTGGTTATCCTTGTGATTTACCTGTTTCTTGGCAGTGTTCACGCCATGCTTATCCCTGCGGTTACTGTACCTGTGTCACTGCTGGGAACCTTTATCGTACTTTATACCCTTGGCTACACCATCAACCTGTTGACGCTGCTGGCGATGATCCTTGCCATCGGTATGGTGGTGGACGATGCCATTGTGATGCTGGAAAACATTCACCGCCGTATCGAAGAAGGTGAAAGCCCGCTGGTTGCATCATTCCTCGGTGCCCGCGAAGTGGCCTTTGCCGTGGTGGCGACCACCCTGGTGCTGGTGGCGGTGTTTATGCCGATCACCTTCCTCGAAGGCGATTTGGGCAAGCTCTTTAAGGAGTTTGCGGTGACCATGAGCGCCGCGGTGATGTTCTCCAGTCTGGTGGCACTGAGCCTGAGCCCCATGATGTGCTCCAAGCTGCTGCGCCCGACCAGTGAAAGCTCCTGGTTGGTGAAAAAAGTTGATAAGGGCATGGACTGGCTCGAACACACCTATCGCAGCTCCCTTGAGCGCACCATTCGCCATCCACTGGCCGTGAGCCTCACCGTCATTGCTGCCCTCGGGCTCAGTGTGTGGATGATGCAAAAGGTGCCCCAGGAGTTTGCTCCCCGTGAAGACAGGGGCTCCATGTTCCTCATGGTCAATGGTCCTCAGGGCGCGAGCTACGAGTACATTGAAAAGTACATGAACGAAGTGGAGGAGCGCCTGATGCCCATGGTTGAAAGTGGCGAAATCAAGCGTTTGCTTATTCGTGCTCCCCGTGGTTTTGGACGTTCTGCTGATTTCTCCAATGGTATGGCCATTATCGTGCTTGAGGATTGGTCAACACGCCGTAATGCCTTCGAAATTATGAACGACATACGCGGTAAGCTCGCTGATCTGGCCGGTGTGCAGGCATTTCCCATCATGCGTCAGGGTTTTGGCCGCGGTGTGGGTAAACCCGTGCAGTTTGTGCTTGGTGGCCCAAGCTATGAGGAGCTCGCCCAGTGGCGGGATATTCTGTTGGCCAAGGCCGCGGAAAACCCCAAACTGCTGGCGCTGGATCACGACTACAAGGAAACCAAACCGCAGTTCCGTGTAGTTATTGACCGGGACAGAGCCGCCGATCTGGGCGTATCCATCTCCCACATCGGCCGTACGCTGGAGTCCATGCTGGGGTCGCGCCTGGTGACGACCTTTATGCGTGACGGTGAAGAGTATGACGTCATCATCGAAGGCGACAGGGCAAAGCAGAATACGGCGCAGGATCTGTCGAACATCTATGTTCGCTCAGAGAGAAGCCGCGAGCTTATTCCGCTTTCGAACCTGGTGCATGTGGAGGAGTTTGCCGACGCTTCCAGTCTGAACCGCTATAACCGTATGCGGGCCATCACCATCGAAGCCAACCTCGCGGATGGCTATAGCCTGGGTGAGGCGCTGGATTACCTGAACGACATAGTACGCACTTATCTGCCTGCCGAGGCGGTAGTGAGCTACAAGGGCCAGTCCCTTGACTATCAGGAGTCCGGCAACTCCATGTACTTTGTGTTTGTGCTGGCCCTCGGCGTGGTATTCCTGGTGTTGGCCGCTCAGTTTGAGAGTTATATTCACCCGGCGGTGATTATGCTCACAGTACCGCTCGCGACCCTCGGCGCCTTGATAGGCCTGTGGCTCACTGGGCAAACCATCAATATTTACAGCCAGATAGGTATTATCATGTTGGTGGGCCTTGCGGCGAAAAACGGCATTCTTATCGTAGAGTTTGCCAACCAGCTGCGTGACAGGGGCGTTGATTTTATCGAGGCACTGCTGACCGCATCCACCCAGCGCTTAAGACCTATTCTGATGACGGGTATTACCACGGCTGCCGGTGCTGTGCCACTGGTGATGGCACAGGGCGCCGGTGCTGAAACCCGCTTTGTGATAGGTGTGGTGGTGCTGTCTGGCATCATACTGGCCACCATCTTTACCCTGATGGTCATTCCAACAGCTTACGCCCTCTTTGCCAGACATTCGGGCTCGCCCGATGCGGTGGCGCAAAAGCTGGAAGCTGAGCTTGCGGGCAAAGCCAAACACTGAGCTTATAAGCACTGAGCTTTAAAGTACTGAGCTCACAAGCATTGAGCTTAAATGACTGCAAAAAGGCCTGAACGTGGTTCAGGCCTTTTTATTGCGATCGGCATAATCAGATTAGCGATTGATATCCTGATAAAGCTCTTCGTACATCAGTTCCCGCATACGGAATTTTTGCAGCTTACCTGTAACTGTCATGGGGTAAGAATCCACGAATTTGATGTACCTTGGCACCTTGAAGTAGGCCACTTTTTCGGTCAGGAAGTGGCGAATTTCCTGCTCGTCTATATTGGCTCCGGGGCGCAGTTTTATCCATGCACAGACTTCTTCGCCATATTTGTCGCTTTGCACGCCAAATACCGCGGCATCCTGCACCTGTGGATGGCTGTAGAGCTTTTCTTCAATCTCCCGTGGGTAGATGTTTTCCCCGCCGCGGATGATCATGTCTTTAATGCGCCCGACAATGCGCACATAGCCGTGCTCATCCATCACGCCGAGGTCGCCTGAGTGCAGCCAGCCTTCGTTGTCTATGGTATCGCGGGTCTTGGCTTCATCGTTCCAATATCCCAGCATCACACAATACCCCCGGCTGCACACATCGCCCGGCTCACCAATGGGTTGGGTTTTGCCAAACACATCGACGATTTTCACTTCGGTGTGGGCGAGGGCACGGCCCACAGTGGTCACCCTGAGTTCCAGTGAAGAATCGATTTCGGTGAGATTGTTGATGGGGCTGCATTCTGTCTGTCCGTAGCCTATAACCACTTCCTCCATGTGCATCAGGCTCTGCACCCGCTTCATCACTTCTTCCGGGCAGGTGGCGCCGGCCATCACGCCGGTACGCAGGCTGGAAAGGTCATACCCGTTAAAGTTGGCGAGCTCCAGCTCCGCGATAAACATGGTAGGCACGCCGTGGAGCGCGGTGCAGCGCTCTTTTTCCACTACCGCGAGCGTGGTGGCCGGGTCAAAGGCATCGCCGGGGAAAACCGCTGTGGCACCGGTGGCAACACACACCAGGTTACCCAGCACCATGCCAAAGCAGTGATAAAGCGGCACCGGAATACAGAGCCTGTCCAGATGACTGAAGCGCATTCCTTGGGCCACCAGCATGCCGTTATTGAGAATGTTATGGTGGGAGAGAGTCGCGCCCTTGGGATTGCCGGTGGTGCCAGAGGTAAATTGGATGTTGATGGGGTCAAAGGGGGAGAGTTTTTCACTTATTCCGGCAAGGTCGGCATATTCGGTATCGCTGCCGAGGCCACATACCTTATCAAAGTTCAGCATGCCCGGCGTTGCCTGTGTGCCCGTGCGAATGACCAACCTGAGGTCCGGCAAGCGGCTCGATTGCAGTTGGCCTGCTTCGCAGTGGGCCAGCTCCGGCGCCAGTGATTGCAGCATCGCCAGATAATCACTGCTTTTAAATTTGTCGTGGGTGATAAGGGCCTTGCAGCCCACGTTGACCAGGGCGTATTCCAGCTCCTCCGGGCGGTATGCGGGATTGATACACACCATGATGGCACCGATGCGGGCGGTGGCGAACTGGGTGAGGCACCATTCAATATTGTTTGGGGACCATATCCCGACCCTATCACCCGGACCTATGCCAAGTGCCAACAGGCCCGTTGCCAACCGGTCGATTTCGGTCAGGTACTTTCTATAGCTCCAGCGGATGTTCTGATGATGCATAACGATGGCATCGTGATCAGGGTAGCGATTGGCCATGTTTTCAAGGTAGCGGCCAATGGTGTCCTGAATAAGCTCAGGGGTGTCGCTGCCTCGATAATGACTCTGGGTAAGGGGAAAAGGGGCGGGCGCTGTGTGGTCTGAGGACATGTGCATAAAGCCTCCATGGCGTTGCTTGTTGATTTGTCGTTATTGTTGTCGTTATTCCAGTTGTGCCGGTTTGCCGCCCATTCCTGAGCAGCCAAACCGGTGAACTCTGACTCTAGCCAAAAGGTGATGCCAAGGACAAGCGCCACAATGCCGCTTTATACTAAAGGCTAATACAATGATCTTGTGTGAAAAATGCCAATTTAGGTGCGATACGCAATAAAAAAGCCAGCAAATCTGCTGGCTTGTAATCAAGGCTTTGGTATCAGCGCCCTTCGAGCTCTGCCAATATGGCCTGCTCCAGGAAGGTCGCAAAATCATGGCCGTGATGGGCCAGCATCTTGGGGAACATGGAAATCTGGGTAAGGCCCGGGAAGGTATTGATCTCGTTCAGCAGGATTTGATTATCTTCGGTGAGGAAGAAATCGATGCGCGATAGATGGCGCAGTTTCATGCCTTTAAACGCCCGCAGCGCATAGTCACGAATGGCGGCAACCGTGTCTTCGTCTACGTTTGGTGCTTCCACATGGGTGACCGCCTGACTCTTGGTATCGTATTTCTCTTCAAAGCTGTAGAAGGTGTTGGCGGCACAGACGATTTCGCCGGGGCGGGTCGCCACGATTTCACCCTGATACTCATACACAGCCACTTCCAGCTCTCTGGGCTTGATGGTTTTCTCCACTACGACGAAGGGGGCGTATTCGAAGGCCTTACGGACAAGCCCTGGAATATCCTCACGGCGATGGGCAGGGAAGCAGCCCACTGACGAGCCCTGACTCGCGGCCTTGATAAATACGCTGCCCCATTCATCAAACGCCGCTTCCACCCGGGCGATGGCGTCATCGCTTGGCTCATCGAGGTACAGGTAAGGGGTGTTGGGAATGCCGAGGGCACTGAACCACATTTTGGCGGTGATCTTGTTAAAACAGTTACTTGAGGCCTCTGAGCCACAACCAAAATAGGGCAGGCGGATAAGGTTGAACCAGGACTGAATATCGCCGGTTTCGCCGGGGTAACCGTGGATGCAGGGGATGACGTAATCCACCGGCCACGGCGCCTTGGCTTCGTCGGCAAAACGAATTTCCCGGCGATTGGTCAGCTCTACAATCTCGCCTTCGCGGGTGCGGTATTGGCCTTCAGCGGTGAGCTCAAGCCTCAGGGTATTGAAACGGGGCAGAGTTGCCAGACACGACTCGAAGTATTTGGCCGAAAGTAAAGAGATGTCGTGTTCGCTGCCACCGCCACCACAGAGCAGCACCAGATTGTATTTGTTCATTTTGTCTCCAAAAGACGTCAAACCGGCGTAAAGACTTTTCCCGGCAAAAGGAGCAGTGTAATGAGCCCGCGTAGGGGGCGCAAGGAAGATGACAGAGATTTAATACTCATGCCACAAGCGCTCAGCCAAACCCGATGCCCGCTCGGTACGACGCTCAGTTGCGGCGTCAAACAGAGCCTGTGTCCCGAGGCAGGTAAACTTTGCCTTGGCACGGGTAATGGCAGTGTAAATCAGCTCTCGGCCAATCAAACTTTGCTGTGACGGTGAGGGGGTGGGCGGTAAAGAGAGCGCCACCGAGGCAAACTCACTGCCCTGACTCTTGTGCACTGTCATGGCGTAGCAGGTGTCGTGCCCCGGGAGCCTCGCTGGCAACACCTTAAGAACTTGGCCATCGCTTTGAATAAAATGGGCCATCAGGCGCTGATTATCCCCTTCTACCGGCAGCAGTATGCCAATGTCGCCGTTAAATAGTCCAAGACTGTAATCGTTGCTTTGGATCATGACCGGACGACCGGCGTAAAACTCCTGAGTGGGCTGTATGAGCCCGGCTTTGGCAAGGGCGGCGGTAACGGCCCTGTTGATACCTTCAACGCCATATTCACCGGTTTTCATGGCACAGAGCACGCGAAAATCATTGTATTTTTGAAGGATGATTTTCGGCTCAGCCTGCTGTTTCATTGCCTGTAAATAGTCGCTGTAGGCGGTTTTGGCGAGCTGAACCAGAGCCGTAAGCCCGTCGCTGTTGTCGCCCGGGATCCAGCAAAGCTCGGGGTAGGCTTGTTGCCACACGAAAGCGACCCTGGCCTTATCACCCTGATTAACCGCCATGGCGAGCTGACCAATACCGGCATCTTCGGCAAACCTGTGGCTGTGAAACAGTCGACACAGGTTGTCGCCAAGCCCCGGTGTGCTTGTGCTTGGGCTAAGCCGGGTGCCGGTCAATGCGGCTATCCGTTCGGTTTGCGCTGCACTGTAACGGTAGCCATGGCGTGCCCCTTCACAGATGTCGGCAAGCACAGCGCCGGCTTCTACCGAGGCAAGCTGGTCCTGATCGCCAAGCAAAATTAACCTGGCGTGGCCTGGCAGGGCATCAAGCAGGCGGTCCATCATGGGCAAATCCACCATGGAGGCTTCATCCACCAGCAATAAATCTACATCCAGCGGATTGTCCCTGTGATGACGGAATTTGTGGTTACCCGGCTGATAACCAAGCAAGCGGTGAAGGGTTGAGGCATCTTCCGGCAAGCTTTCAATGGCGACTGGCGAGATAAGGGGCGAGGTCAACTCATGTGCCAGGCGCTGCTTGCTGGCTTTAATGGACTCCGACAGCCTGGCCGCGGCCTTGCCCGTGGGGGCCACCATGCGGATATTCAATGAAGACGACAGCGACAAAAGCAACAGCAACTTGGTGACCGTGGTGGTTTTGCCCGTGCCGGGGCCACCGGTAATGACGGTCAGTTGCTTCCCGGCGGCGGTTGCCACCGCGATTTTCTGCCAGTCGATGGTGTCATGACCTGCGGGAAAGAGTGCCTCGAGCAGTGCTGCGGTGTGCGGGTGGGTGTCCAGCTCCCTGGCGGCCATGAGGTTAAGCCGCGCTGCAACCCGGCTCTCAAAACCCTGATAGCGTTTAAGGTAGAGTCGTTTACCCTCCAGTATCAGCGGTTTGTTGTCATTCGGGGTGCCAACGGCATCGAGCGCCGCGATGGCATTCAGCAGCGCTGCATAATCGGCCTGAATACTGAGCTGCGCCTGACGGGTACCCAGAGGGTTGGCAAGTACCAGTGCGCTCAGGTCAAGACAGGGATGCTGACGGGAAAGCTGCCGTGACACCAAAACACACATCAGCAACATCAGCGGCGAATCGTCATTGTGAAGCTCAGCCATTTGCAGGGCAAAATGGCGATCCAGTGACGACAGCTCGCCCTGTGCCTGCCACAGCTTTAGTTGTTGTTTGAGCGCATCGCTGCTGCACGCCTTGCCTGAAAGTTGGATCATAACCGTATCTCCTGGCCTTCAAACAAGGCGTCCAGTGCCTCAATCAAGAGTTTGGGCGGCTTGTCAAAAAATACCCCGCTGCCGGGAACTGACGCCGACATCCCCCTCAAAAACAGGTAAAAACAGCCACCAATATCCTTGTCATAGTCGTAGTGTGCCAGACGGCTTCTCAGCAGTCGGTGCAGCGCCAGGGTATAAAGCAGGTACTGCAAATCGTAGTGGTGGTCTTGAATGGCGCTGTGCATGGCGTCCCTGTGATAGTGGCCGAGGGTATCGCCCAGATGATTGGATTTGTAGTCGGCGATGTAAAAGCGACCGTTATGGCTGAAGCAGAGATCGATAAAGCCTTTGAGCATGCCATTCAGGGTGTCGAAACCAAAGTCACTGCGATAACCATAGAGCGCCAGCAGATCGCCAAGGGCGCCGGGCTTGAGCCGACTCACGGGCAGATAAAACTCCATTTCCACCAGCAGATTGGCGGGGGCCAGCGCGCCCAGTGAAAATTGGCTGCTGCCATCATCAAGCTGTGCCTGCATCAGGTCCTCATACCAGGCTTCCAGCACGGGTTGCCACAGGGTTTCGATACCAAAATGGGCCATGGCATCGGGCAGCACCTCGGGCAGAGTCTGGGCCACCGCATCAAAGCGGATAAGCTCCAGTACCTGATGCATAAAGCTGCCGGCATTGGCGCCACGGGGAAAAGAAAAGCGACTCAGTGCCGGCGTGAGTTCAGGCTCTGACTCTTCGCCGTGCAGCGGCAGCTCCTGGGGCGAAAACGACTCATCGGCAGCCCCGGGGATGGCGGGCATAGTGATTTCTGTGTTGGCCCACAGGGCATCCCCATGGTGTTCTGTATGGCCAGCGCCCTGGGCTATCAGCGCAGAATAACTGCCGACGCGCCAGCTTTCTTCGCCGATGCGGTTTGGGGTACGCGGGCTTGGTGGCACTTCGCTTGGGGGCTCTGCACTTTCCAGCGGCGTCAGGTCATTTTGGATAATGTCCACCACACCCATGATATCGCTACCATTTGCATGACTGCAGACGCGCTCTGCGGCCTGGCGCAGTGCGGCAAAGTCGCAATCCTTGCTGTCGATACCAAGCACAAAGCCCAGCGCTGTCTTATGCACCTCACTGCTTATCCCGGCTTTGAGCATACGACTGTGATTGGCAAGTCCCAGGCGGCAACCATAGACAGGGCGGGTGAGCGCCACATACAGCAGGCGCAGATCTTCACCCAGGTGCTCAGTATCGAAGCATTCGACGCCGTCGTCGGATTGCAGCAGATCCCACACCAGACGCTCGTCTTTGTGGTAAAGCAGCGGTGAGGGTTTTCCGCGACTGTCTCTGGCCAGACTCAGAAAGGGGATATAGCAAAGGCCGTATTCCAGCCCCTTGCTTTTGTGGATGGTGACTATCTGTACCAGGTTTTGTTCGCTCTCAAGCCTCAGCTGCATGGCTTCGTCACTGCCGGGATCCAGCAGCGCCTGCTCAAACCAACCGACAAGCGCACTTATCCCATCGAGGGAGGCCGCGGCCTGCTCGAGCAATTCACACAGGTGACGAAAGTCAGTCAGGCGCCTGTCGGCATCGTTTTCGCCACCAAGGCGCTGAAGTAATCGGGTGTCGTCGGCAAAGGCCATTAAGGCCGGCATGACGCCTTGCCTTTGCCAGCGCTGATGCCAGCGCTCAAAGCACTCCAGTGCCTGACGCCTTGCGTCTTCGTCCTGATTGAAGGCCGCTATCTGGCTGAGGTTCCAGCCCATCAGCCGGGTGGCCATGGCTGCGCGAAGGCGCTTTTCATCCCGAGGCTGGGCAAGCGCGGCCAGCACATGCAGCAGCTCCGAGGCTTCTTTGGTGGCAAACACATTGTCACGGGACAAAAATACAGCGCCGATATTTCGCCGGGTCAGGGCGTCTTTAATGAACGCCGCTTCGTTTCTGTCTCTGACCAGCACGGCAATGTCTTTTGCCAATAGCGGCCTTTGCCGGTCGGTAAGCACCGCGCGCCCCTCGGCGGCAAGACTGAGGAGCTGGCCTATGTGGGCGGCTGCATCTTCTGCAAGCAGGGTTCTGGCCGTTTGCTTATTCAATCCTTTGTCGGGATCTTCGCCAAGCAGTGCGATTTCAAGTGCCGGCCCCTGGGGTTTACCATCAATTAACAGGCGTTTAGTGCCTTTATCAGATGCCTCAACCGCCTCGAAAGGGATTTCATCACTTAAAAACACCCGCTCCCGGGCGCTGAAAACGGCATTGACAGCCTTAACCATGGCGCTGGATGAACGGTAATTGGTGCCCAGACTGTAGTGGGCGGAAGCGGCGCGTCTGGCACCCAGGTAGGTGTGAATATCGCCGCCACGGAAGGCGTAAATGGCTTGTTTGGGGTCGCCAATCATCAACAGCCCCTGCGCCTTCGGCTGCTGACGGTACAGGGCGCTGAAGATGGCAAATTGCAGCGGATCTGTGTCCTGAAATTCATCAATCAGCGCCATGGGGAAGCGGCTCGCCACTTCCCGGGATAACCTGAGGGCGATATCCCTATCGATGTCGGATACGGGGCCGCAATCGGAACTCGCCCCATGGACACCAAGGGCTTTGGCCAGATGCTTCAGGAGGTCATCCGGTGCCATGAGGTTTCGCTCGGCCTTGAGGGTATCGAATCTTTCACGTATCTCATCTCTGGCGAGCACCAGGAATGCGGGCAGCAGATTTTCCTGGGCCTGCAGCAAAGCTTCAATGTGTACCAGCAGCGAAAGGGCTTCAGGGGCGGGCAGCTGCCCCCCTTTATTCAGTTTGATATTGCCGTAGGCAAGGGCTTGCATGGACTTTTCAGGTGGCATGCCGTCGCCGCGAAGCACCCAGGCTTCCATGGCATCCCAGTGGTTCCTGAGTTTGGGGAATCCATCGGCGGCCTTGCCGTAGCTCACGCCATTAAGGGGCAATTGACTGAGTGCGGCGAGGGTTTCTTCAGCCTGTCGTTGCCAGGCCAGGCGAAGCCTTGCGATGCGAGCGCTAAAGCCGCTGGCAAGCTCATTGAAATCATCCACCCGAATATCGACGGCGGCGTCTCTTGCGCCCAGCAGCGACTTAAGCTCCCGCTCCAGCGCTTTGGGCGAGGCAAATTTTTCCTGTATCAGGGCGGCAATATCCGCACTTAAGGGGTAGCAGTGCGCGCGCCAGAAATCCGCGGCCGCCATGGCCAAAAGCTCGCTGTCGTCGAGGGTAAATTCGCTTTCAAACAGGAGGGCCGACTCGAAGGCCATATCCGACAGAACCCGTTGGCAAAAGCCGTGGATGGTGTAGATGGCCGCTTCATCCAACGTCTTTAATGCCAGGTCAAGCTGTCTTAGGGCCAGTTGCCTGTCGGAAATGGCTTCAAGAAGTCGGGTGAGGAACGAGTCTTCGCTGGGCTCGCCAAGGCAGAGGCGAAAGCCGTCCTGAATCCGGCGCCGGATCCTGTCTCTAAGCTCACTGGTGGCGGCATTGGTGAAGGTTACCACCAGAATTTCTTCGACTTTGAAGGGGCGCTGCTCGCCAATGCCAAGCAGGAGACGCAAATACAGGTTGGCGATGGTGTAGGTTTTACCTGTGCCGGCGCTGGCCTCAATCAGGCGCGCACCGCTGAACGGCAGGGTAAAGGCATCCAAAGGGGTTGAGGTCTGCATCTTATTGTCCCTCTCCCCGGTGCTTGGGGTTATTGGCATCTATGTCGGTGTTGGCGGCGGACTCATTGTCTTCGAAATCGCGGGGCAATATGGGTGATATCGACGATGGATTGCTGACAAAGTCGGCAAGCTCGGCGAGTTTCCCCTTGTAGCAATTGCCAAGAAGTGGTCGCCACAGGCGCGCTGCCAAGGCGCCAAACTCTGAGGTGGCAAAGCTTGCCGGAAACTCAAACAGGCGCTCATTGTGGGGTTCAGTGATTTCGCCCATACCGTTTCCGTCATCCCATTTGGCACTGATTTCTGCCAACGACTCTTCCTGGCTGGCACCACTGGCCAGGGCCTCTACATAGACCATGGCAAGCGATGGAATGAGTGGCGAAGGGGTATGCACTGCCTCGAAGTAGTGGCTGACAACATCCTTAAGGCTTGCCAGCGCGCTGTCGGGGGTAAGGGGTAAAAAGGCATGAAAGTTACCCACATCCAACAAAAAACTCGTTTGACGGTAGCCTGATGCGCACAGACACAGGTGGCGCAGATACAGCGCCAGCACATCTTTGGCCTTGGCAGTGCCGGGTCTTGCCACCAACAACCCCTTGGCAAAGACCTTGTCTATGGTGCCAACCAGTTTACGTCCCTTATCCAGCTCCAGAGATACCTTCAGGCTTTGTCCTTCGGTCTCTCCCATGATAAAGCGGCACCGGTCGAGAATGGGCGCCAGATCCCGCCGGTAGCTACCAAAAAGCAGCTTGTCGAACGGTGCCATGGGTAAGGCCCCGGCTCCGGCAAGTCTGTCACACAGGCTATCCATGGCCTGCTGTTGCCTGACTTCATCGGCTTCCAGCGCGGCATTGAGCATCTGATGCTGAAGCTGGTAGCGGCCAAGGGCATCCACATCAAAGGGCTCGCAGTCGTCCAGAATATCGAGTCTGTGGCTTAAATCGAGTCTGAGGCGGCGCTGGCAGAAAAAGCGTGCGGGGTCGCGGTAAAACCGGATAAGGGAGGCAAGCTCCAGCAGGGTTTGCTCATCTTCATCCACCCCGTCCAGCGCGTCATCAATAAAGGGACGCGGCGGGTGGGTTTCCTGGGGGCACCACTGGGCGGCATAACTTGGGGTGATGTCCTGATGGGGCAGGTATAGCTTAGGGTCGAAGGGCTGCAGTGGCTGCTGCTTAACCAGACGTTTAACCAGGCTGCCTTGGGGAACACAGGCGCTCAGTTCACAGCAGTCCAGCAGTTCGCTGACCAGCATGGAGGGCAGGCGTTCGCTGTCGTCCCGTTCGCTGCGGCCTATAAAGCTGATGTAAAGCTGCTCCCTTGCGGACAGCAGTGCCTCAAGGAACAGATACCTGTCATCGAGACGTCGTGAACGATCGCCCCGGCGAGCAGGCGTTTTAGCCATTAAATCGAAGCCCACGGGGTGCTGCACCCTGGGGTAGACGCCTTCGTTCATACCAAGTAAACACACGACCTTAAAGGGGATGGAACGCATGGGCATCAGGGTACAGAAGTTCACTGAGCCTGCCAAAAAGCGCTGGCCGACCCGGGCATCGGTCAGTTTGCTGCCTAGGGTCTGGCGGATAACGTCCAGTGATATGTCACTGAGATGGCTTTCGCTGCTTGCCGATGATTGCAGTGCTTTTTGGGTGTCACAGAGGGTTTCACGGATAAGATTCAGTTCTTCCTGATATTCAGGCAGTGGCGAAAACAGGGTGTCGGTGAGATAGGTGATTTCAGCAAACTTGCGAGCCAGGCTGTCGGCAGCGGCAAACCGGGTGGCAAACTCATCAAGATGTTCAATAAAGTCCAGCAATTTACCTATGCACTGGGCCTGCTGGCCCTCAACGCCGGCAAATGGCAGAGTGCCCTGATAAAAATCCCCCTCATCGCCCAGGGAAAAGCCCAACAGTAAGCGACGAATGCCAAAGGCCCAGGAATGCTTGTCAAAGGCGGGCAAGCCAAGTCTTTCCCTGCTTTGGGCATCACGGCCCCAACGCACACCGGCTTCACTGAGCCAGCTGCCAAGGCGTGAAAGCTCTTCTTCATCCAGCTTGAATCTTGCCATCACTGCCGGAATTTCAAGCAGTCCGAGTATTTCCGACAAACCAAAACGGCTGTGGTTGATGTCCAGCAAGGTTAAAAAACCATGGATAAGGGGTGACTCCTGCACTGCACCCCGGTCGGCGATGGCATAGGGGATGAAGTGTTCGCCGCGGCGGGAGGCAAACACGGCATCAATAAAGGGCGCATAGGCTGCAACGTCGGGCAGCATCACCACTATGTCTTTGGCCGACAGCGCGCCCTGACTGTCTGACAGCAGGCCAAGGAGATGATCATGCAGGGTTTCGACTTCCCGAAGCGGGCTGTGACAACTTCTCAGAACCAGGCTGTTATCCTGCTCCTGCAACAGAAACTTACCCTCATGGGACTGATAACGGGCAAGATCGGCACAAAGTGGCGCGCCCGCTACCTCCATATCCAGAATGTCGTTTTGCAGCCTGCCCAAAAGATGGGTGTCATCATTGGCTTCGTAGCCACTGTCGTCCAATGTGAAATGCTCCGGCGGCAGCGACAACACCAGATCAAGCAGCTCGCGCCCCATCTTGCCGTTGGCGGCGAGCAGGGGATTGCCCACTTCGAGGGTTTCTTCCCAATGCTCCGGCAGCATCTTGTCGGCCTTGTATCTCAGCGCCAGTTTGGCCCTGAGTTTGCTGTCGACTATGTCCCCCCAGTACTGACGGCAGGGACTCAGGCTGAGCATAGTCACAGGAATGCGGCTGCCAAGGGCGTAAAGCACTTCCAGGGTTTGGGGCGGTAATGACGAAATACCAATGACATAGAGCCGTTTGGGCAGGGCGCTGATATCGGTGGCAGGATTGGTAAGCGAAGCCACCAGTGCCTGATGTAAATTGGCGCGATGCCAGTGGCTTTGCCCAAGTTCATCCTGGTTGTATTGCACCAAGGCACGCCAAAGCAGGGGTTGCCACAGGCAATTATCGGGGAGGGCAGCGCCTTGCGTCAGGGGACTGCCAATTGGGCTCAGGCCGTTTTCACCCTGTTCCCATGCCACTATCCAATCGGGGCGGTACACCAGATACTGGTCAAAAATGTCCGCGACCCGGCTGGCCAGTTGAAACAGTTTCAGCGGAGAGTCGCCGCTCAAATAGTCCCGCAGTGGCTCGAAATGGGGCGTTTCAATCAGTCTTGGCAGCAGAGCCATTAACTTCCAGGTCATGGCATCTTTGGTAAAGGCGTTTTCCCTGGGCACTCCCGGCAGCAAGGCATAACAGAGCGACCAGATAAAATTGGATGGCAGGGGGAAGTCCAGGGCGGCGGCGATGCCATTGTGGGCAGCAATTTCCAATCTGAGCCAGGTCGCCATACCCGGGCTTTGCACCAAAATCTGTTCGGATGCCAGCACATTGGTCGATGCCTGATTAAGTTCGCCGGCCAGGCGTTGTGCCAGACGTTCCATACGGTTGGACTGAACGAGAGTGAACATGCTATCCCTTAGAAAAATGCGTCCCCAAGAAAGGGCCCTGCTACCTGGAGCAAAGAAAACTCATTGTATGAGACTGACTTAGGCCATTCAACTCAGTCAGGCGTGGCGGCTGGAATTTTGCCTTGTTTACGGATACGGCCGGCAAGGACACGGCTTTCTTTCACAAAGCGTTTCAGTGCCCTCGGGCTAGGCTTTTCACTGCTATATCTCAGGTGGCTGAACTGCTGGGCCCAGCGGATTAGGTCGGCCGCCAGTAGCGGCATCGCTGCGCCCACCCGTACGGCATAATCTCCCGGGCCTTCGGCAAGTTCCCGTGGCAGACCCATAGCCGCCAGGGACTTTTCCACCCGCCTGAACGCTACCAGCAGCGGCGCTTGTTTGCTCGGCAGCCTCAATATGCCCGCTTGCCAGGCCACAAACAGTAAAATGGCGGCACTTATCCCAAGAACAAACAGGATGAGGCGGGTGGGTTTAAGGCCGCCAAGCAGACCTTTGAGCAAACCTTCCCTTCGCTCATTGTCAAAACCGAGAACCCAGACACTCCAGTAATAATCGATACTGGCCAGTTGTAGCCTGAGATTATTCAGCCAAGAGATTTCCTTAAATCTGTGACCACTGAAAGGGTTTTGCGCCAGGTAACTCTCATCCGGGTCGAAAGTGGCATCAAAGCCGTCGAGGATGCGAGAGGGAGCAATCATGGCGGTGGGATCTACCCGTACCCAACCCTGATCCTCAAACCAAACTTCACTCCAGGCGTGGGCCATATACTGGTAAACGCTGACATAACCGGCTCTTGGGTTGAGCTCGCCGCCCTGATAACCCGAAACCAGGCGTGCCGGGATTCCTGCAGCCCTGGCCATAAAGGTCAGGGCGGTGGCGTAATGCACACAAAAGCCTTGTTTGTTATCAAACAAAAAATCATCTATCTGGGCCTTGCCCACCGGTGGCGGTGACAGGGTGTAGTAATAGGCTTCTGTGCTGAATCTTGTCATCAGCGTTTGAATAAATTCTTTCGGTGAACTGCTTTCGGCCTTGAGTTTACTGACCAGCTCACGGGTGCGGGGATTAATGCCATCGGGCAGGGCGAGATTCAGGCGCCTAACGCTGTCAGAAAGCCTTACGTCCATCCGGGTGTCATATGCTCGGGCACGGTACTGAAAGCGTCCATCCAGAGGTCTTAATGCAAAAAGGCGATAGTCGGGAAGGTTGACCACGCCCTGAGTATCGGAAAAGGCCACATCCAAACCAAATAGCCATCGCTGACCGCTTGGCTCGGCTATGACCTCGTAACTCAACGGCGCCTTGGTCGTTGTTGAGTTCAGCTGTGGGTCAGAGACGGGTTCGCTGCGGCCACTGCCCAGTAAAAATGCTTCCCGCTCGAGCCGTTTAATCCCACTGTGTTGGCGCCAATGGGCGCCATCGTAGTCTTCCATCACCAGCGCGCGCCAATAAAGCTCCGGATTGGCCGGAACCTTACCATCGAATCTGGCTCTGAATGCCAGTTCATCCGACTGGGTCAGTTTACTGATATCACCAAATCCCAATTCGCTGCCCAGCCCCGTGACACTGCTTTTGAGGCTGGGCACCATCCACAGCGGTGGCAGTCTTGGCAGCACCAAAAAAAGCAATATGGCCAATGGTAAACTTTGTAAAACCAGTTTGATTGCGAGGGCATCGCGTTTGACGCCGGGGTCTCGATAAAGCGTCAGCAGGGACTGGGTGTTAAGCCAGAAGAGTGCCAGCGCCAGTGCCATGGCACCTATCCCCTGGTTGTCGATAAGGTTGATGGCAATCAGGAAGTAGCCCACCAAAATCACGGTGCGCACGTCTCGTTTACCCAAAATTTCGATGGTTTTGAGTGAGTAACCCAGGATAAGCAGGTTCATTAAGGCATTGAGAAGACCTATCTGTTTGCCGACCAACGCCAGGGTGACGGCGGAGGCGATGCCAAGACCGGTTACCAAGAGGCGCGGTGGCCGCGCGACCCGGCCGTAGAAAATCCCAACCCGCCACACCAGGCAGATGGCACTGATGGCAAGGGTCCACGGGGTCGATTTATCGGCCAGCGGGGCTATCAGGGCGAAGTGCGTGAGCAGCAACCAAAAGAGTGTGCTGCGGCCAATAATTTCTGCGTGATGTTTACTGGAAGGTCCCATCAATCATGTCCTTCCATGTGAGGTTGCGCTTGGGTTTGGGCTTTCGCGCCAGGTTCAGGCTCAGTCCCGGCTGCATCAAGACTGACTGGTGCAGAATCGAAGGTGGCGATAGCCACCTGACAGGCCAGCCGATGGGCATCGCCACTTGAAGGCGCGATTTTTATCCCGGGTAAACGTAGCCCGAAGATCTGTTGCCGACTGCTCAGTTCATCCACCCAGTATGACAGCACAGAGAGCCAGTGTTCCCGCCCTTCGGGCATCTGCCCCGGTAAACTCAGCCAGCGGGGCGCGCCCTGGGGCATGGCAAAATCTTTGGATAACATGCCCCGTCCCTGTGCCAATTGTTTCCACGCGACCTGTTTGAGCGACTCCCCCGGTATATAGCTCTTCAATCCCTGATACTCATCCATGCCGCTGACCAAAGACCCCTGTTCATGGGTATCGCCTTCAGACTGGGGTGTTTGGATAAGGGTATCCATCTTGTGGACAGCAAACACGGGGTGGGCTATGTCGAGGTCAACCCAGGTCCAGGTGCGCATCAATCCCAGTGGGAAGCGGGACTCAACCTTAAGCCGTCCGGGCGTTAATATGCCGCGTTTGACTGTCGGGATCGGGATGAGTACCTCCGTGGGCGTGGTATTGGCCGACGCGTACACAGGTTTGATGCCTGGATAGGCCATAGCGATTTGATGGGCATCCCTTTGGGTGCTGAGCTGTAATGGCATGGCGAGGGTTTCGCCGGCGTAGATGGGTGGCAGCGTTAAACGCTTTAAGGTAAGGCCTTCGAGATTGCGGTAGCTGTAAATAATACAGCTGACAAACAGGCTGACGAGCAGCAGACTGATGCCGATTATCAGGTTGTTTTGATAGTTGGTGCCCAAAAGATACAGCAAGGCCGTTAACACCAGCCAGGCTAGGCCAAAGCCACTGGGTAAAATGAATATCCCCTTGTGGCTGAGGGTTTGCTCCCGCGCGGGCGGTAAACGCCTGGCAAGGAATGGCTCAAGCCTGACAGACATGCCCTTTGCCATCAGCGGATGGGATTCACAGCGCCAAGGACACGTTCGGCCAGGCTCTGGCCCTGATGTTGGCTGCTGGCCCTCAGCCTGTGCTGCGCGACCGCAACAAACACCGCCTGCAGATCTTCGGGCACCATAAACTGGCGGCCACTGAGGAACGCCCAGGATTTGCCACAGGCCAGCAGCGCCTTGGTAGCCCTGGGCGACAGGCCGTAGCCTTCACCCTGAGTGCGGGTTTCTTCTACCAATGCCAGCAAGTAGTGCAGCACGGCATCGGAGCAGGTGATTTTGTCAACGTCAGCCTGAAGTTGCATCAGCCCCAGTGGACTGATGCATTGGGGAAGCGCCGAGGCCGGGTTTTCCCCTTGCCCTTTGAGCATGGCAAGCTCGGCTTCCTTGCTGGGGTAACCCAGGGATAGTCGCATCATGAACCTGTCAAGTTGAGACTCGGGCAGGGGAAAGGTACCGGATTGATCGGTAGGGTTTTGGGTTGCAATCACGAAAAAGGGCTTGGGCAGCGGATGGGTAACACCATCGACGGTGATCTGCCCTTCGGCCATGGCCTCAAGCAGCGCACTTTGGGTCTTGGGGCTTGCGCGGTTGATTTCATCGGCGAGTACCATCTGCCTGAACAGGGGACCTGGATGAAATACAAACTGGTTCATTGTTTTATCGTAAATCGATACCCCGAGAATATCGGCTGGCAACATGTCGCTGGTAAATTGAACCCTTTGATAGCTGAGGCCAAGGCTCTTGGCCATGGCCTGACTCAGACTGGTTTTGCCCATGCCGGGCAAGTCTTCTATCAGCAGATGTCCGCGGGCCAGTACACAACAGAGGGCCAGGCGGATTTGTTTGGGTTTACCCAGCAGGACCCGTTGTAGTTGGGCAATCAGGTTTTCCAGTTCGGTGGCATTTTGGGCTGCGGTATTTTCCTGCATCCTTTCATCCTCAGGTGCGGGTAACTCAAAGCCTAACTATGCGCAATTTTCGACGGGGGATCCAGCTTTACAGACGTCAAATGCCCGCAAAATTGATGCCGAAATTGGCGATTTTTCATCCGGTTGTAGGAACTTATCGCGAAATAGAAACCCCTGAGCCAACCCAATCCCAAGCTTTGCGGCAAGTTGGCGTTGCTCTTCGGTTTCTATGCCTTCAATGACAGTGCCTTTGGCGGAAGCTATGGCATAGGACACCAGGGATTCAAGTAAATGGGCGTCTGCTGACTCTGGGATTCTGCTTAGCCAATGGCGGTCAAACTTGAGCCAATCGACACGTGAAACCAACTCCAGCGATAACATGGCGTGGGGAGCACCCACATCATCCAGCGCCACCTGCAGCCCGGCGCCTTGCAGAGTAAGAAGCAGTTGGGAGGCCATCAAGGCATCGTTAATGCAGGTATTTTCAATGAGCTCAATAACCAGGTTTCGAGGATGAAGCGGTTGGATAAGCAAGCGTGCCAGTGCGTCAGCGAATGGACTATTGGACGCCAGGCTGTGGGGATCCAGGTTAAGGTAGAGTGGCATGTCAGCGGGTGCATGGTGCAGCTGAAACGCTTTTGCCGCCAGTTCAAGCTCTGCCAGCGCTTGTGGGTGAGCATGGAGCACTTCAAATACCCTGTTGGGGGCAATTGGCTGGCCGTCAGTACTGTAAAATCGAGACAAGGCTTCATAGGCGACAGTGTTGCCGGTGGCCAGGCAGACTAAGGGTTGGTATTCACAGCCCATCAGAATAGGTCGGGGGCAAGCGTCAGAAGATGGCGTCATGGTACACATCGGGAATAAAGGTAATGCAAATAAATCGCATTTGCGTGGATATTGCAACCCGGAAATAACCTTTAGTCCCACTTTGTGAGCCGTATGCCGTAAATATATTCAGGGGGCCATTGGCCCCCGATAGATGATTAGCGTGTTTCAGTATTTGAACTTAAGCTCTGCCTCGCTGAAAAGGGGCTGGGGCGCTCCTTTGCGATGTTCATAAATTAAGCGATAGCTGAATACGGCCTGCACATACTCGCGGGTTTCGGTAAAAGGAATGGATTCAATAAAGGCCATCACATCCAACTTGCCCTCGCTGCGTGCCAGCCAGGCATTGACCCGCGACGGCCCGGCGTTATAGGCCGCCGTTGCCAGCACCCGGTTATTGTTATATCGCTCCAGCAAGCTCGCGTAATAGGCGCTGCCCAGCTGAATATTCAGGGCTGGTTCATACAGTGATGCCTCGCCGCTGTATTTTATGCCTTGTTTTTTGGCGGTTTGTTTCGCTGTTGCCGGCATCAGCTGCATCAACCCCCGCGCACCCACGCCCGATTGCGCAACAGGGTTAAAGGCGCTCTCACGACGGGCGATGGCCCTGAGCTCTTCAGCATTGAGCTTATGGCGTTTACTGGCCTTGGCAAAGCTCTGCTCTTCCGCGGGAGGGAAGCGCATGCCCAAATCATCCCAGAACTTACCCTGGATGGAGGCATCGACGGCGAGGGCATAGAGGCCGTTTTCCACTGCCCAATGGCCATATTTTGCCTTGCCGGCTGCATCTTCCCGACCCAAGAGTCCGAGCCACTCCACACGGGCCTGACGTGGCCGCTCAAGCGCGAGGAGCTCCGTCACCCTGGCTAATGCGGGATCTGCTCCATCTGTCTTATCAACATGGGGAGAAGGGGCTGCATCGACAGCAGTCTTAACCTCATTGAGGGATGGGCTCTTACTCTGGGATTGCGCAGTATGAAATCCGTAGAAACTTCTATCGGCTGCCAGCTGCGCAGAGAGGGAGTCGATGACGCTGGGGTCATTTTCGTACTTGAGGCGCCAATATTGCCAGCGATCTTTGGCCGCAGTATCCGTGCTCAGGAGCGGCAAAAATTGCCTGATGGCTTTGTCGTCGGCATCCCGTATGGCCCAGCGGAGGCGAAGCTCTGTCAGGTCGTCCGATGCGAGCACTGGTAAATGCCTGTCGGCATAGCTTCGCAGCGACTCTTCCTGTCTCAGTAACACGCGACGAACCATAAAGGAGTGCAGGCTTTGTGCCTGCACCTTGGTAAACCGGCCGGATTTTTCGTATTTACCAAGCAGGGCAACGGCTTCTTTTAAATCCTTGCGTGCCAGCGCTTTAAGCCCTAACTCTACCATTTCGGCCATCACAGGGGCCTTGGCCTTGTACCTGTCCATGTGCCTGAGGTTTCGGGGATCTTTATACAAGGCAAGCAATTTTTGGGCTTCTTTCGGGTAGTTGGTGACCTTTTGGGCCAGATAGCTCAAGAGTGACGCTTCCCGGGCTTCGAAGGCGAGGAACATACGGCTCCAAATAAGCTCCTGACTGCGATGGCCAGCTTTGGCCCATTTTGTAAACAGGGGATCACAGGCATCCGGCATTGAGCTGCCGTTAAGCCATAAGCGGCGGGCACCCTCAAAAGCGCGTGATTTATCCCCCTCAGCCAGTAACGCGTGATAGTAGTGGCATTGCAGCACTGTATCTTTTGGCGTATCGGGGCTGATGGTCAGAAAATCCTTCCAGCGAGCCCCCCTGGCGGCCGCAAGCAGGTAACGATAGCGGGCATTACCGTAAAGTGGCGTGTTTTGAAACGCCAGAATGGCAGTCTTGGCCTTGTTGCCGGGCAGCATCACCAGGGTGTCGATTTGGGCGTCAAAATCGAGATAAAGGGCAAGGGGGTAGTCATCAAGGCCCTTTCTCAACTTGGCGTACTGCGCTGCATTACCTTCCCGTAAGGCTTTTTCTGCCTTGAGAAACTGTTGCCGGTCATCCTTGATATCGGCGGACACCAGCGGGCTGATGAACATCAGTGAAGTGAGACAAATGCCGTAAAACTGCTTCAGCATGGTGAAACGTCCTCTGTGATTACTGTCTCTGGTTAGTCAAATGCGGCATTTGCGTTATGCCTTTGCCCGGGAGTCCATCTGTCAATGCGTCGTCGTCCTGATCCGGCTCCTGGCTGTCATCGAGGGCGGCATCAAGCAGTTGCTTATCGAGCTGTTTGCTGCTTTCAACCCCAAGCTGTCGCATCTGATGGGCCTGACGGATAAGGTTGCCTCTGCCGGTGGTAAGCTTACCCATGGCAGATTGATAACTCTTTTGTGCGGTGTCCAGAGCGCGACCCAATTTGTCCATTTCGTCCACATAGATACACAGCTTATCGTAGATTTTACCCGCCGCCCTGGCGATGTGCTGGGCGTGCTGATTCTGATATTCGTAACGCCAAATATTGTGAATGGTGCGCAGGGCGACCAGTAAATTGGTCGGGCTGGCCAGCATGATGTTGTGCTCGAGGGCATAGCCCACCAGAGCGGGATCCTGCTCGAGCGCCAGTAAAAACGCCGGCTCTACCGGGATAAACATCAGCACATAATCCAGGGTTTTGAGGCCGTGAAGGTGCTGATAATCCTTTTGCGACAGCAGCTTGATATGGCTTCTGACCGAGAGCACATGTTCCTTGAGAGCCTGTGCCTTGTCTGCATCGTCGGTGGCGTTGAAGTAGCGCTCATAGGCGGTGAGTGACATTTTGGCGTCAATCACAACATCTTTATCACCGGGCAAGTGGACGATAACATCGGGTTTGAATTTTTGCCCATTGTCAGCCTTCAGCTCTTGCTGGGTGTGATATTCGTGCCCTTCGCGCAGGCCACTTTCACTGAGCACGCGCTCCAGAATCACCTCGCCCCAATTGCCTTGCTGCTTGTTGTCGCCTTTGAGGGCGTTGGTCAGGTTAATGGCATCCTGGCTCATCTTAAGATTCAGGGACGCCAGTTGTTCGAGCTGATGTTTGAGGCTGCTGCGCTCAGCCTGCTCGATTGAATAGGATTCATTGACCTGCTTTCTGAACCCGTCAATCTGCTGTTTTAAAGGACCAATAACTGCGTCCAGCTGCATTAAATTCTGTCCTTTTAGCTGCTCTGATCTTTGTTCAAAAATTTTGTTGGCAAGGTTTTCAAATTGCAGCTTTAACCGGGCTTCTGCCGATTCCAGCAAGGCCAGCTTTTCTTCAAATGCCTGGCGCTCGGCATCAAACTTGGCACTGATGCTCTGCTGCATGGCGTGGGCTTTGGCAGTTTCGAGCTTTGCCTCCATCAGTTGGCGATGGGTGTCTGCCAGCTTCTGTTCAAGCTCGGGTAAACGCTGGGCTTCGGCTCTGGCTTCGCCGTAGCGTTGGCTGACTTCTTCGATGCGGGTTTGAAAAAAGCTCAGCCTGTCGTCTCTGTCGTCGACCTGATTTTTTTGTTCGTCCAGCTGTGCTTCCAGGGCGCTGATGGCGGCTTGATGTTGCTCAATGCGGAGTGCATCGAGGCTTTCCCAGCGCTTACGGGTGAGAATTTGATTAATCAGTGCCCCGATCATCAGAAAAAGAAAACAAAGGGCGGAGATGACTATCCATTGGGGAAGTGAGAAAAGGTCAAGCGGCGTCATGGTATTCCTTAAACCGGACTGATGGCGCTAAGCTTGGCATGGTCGAATATCGCCTTCAAGGGGCGTAAGAATGATAATTGGTCACCTGAAGAAAAAATCACGTATTACTGAAAGAAGTCCGACCTTCCCGCTGTCTTGTTTATCAGCAGCCGTCGAATTTATAAGGAGTCTTAGGTGAAAAGACGCACAGTGACGCGCCCATCGTGGCAAATGTCTGAGTCTGAGGTCACGCCGGAGTCTTTGTTCAGAGACCGCCGTGCCATCGTAAAGGCACTGGGGTTGGGGGCCATTGGTGCAAGCCTTCCCGGTGCCGTCCATGCCAGTATCTTTGATGTGTTTTCAAAATCGCCCAAGCCGGTTTTTATTCAAGCCCCTTTGTCTGCCAGTAAGCCTGATGCATATCAGGATATGTCGGAGCCTCTGACACCTGAAAATAAGGTTATCAGCCACAACAACTTTTATGAGTTTGGTACTGCCAAAACGGATCCTTTCGAAAACGCGCAGTCGTTTAAGGTCAACCCCTGGCTGTTGTCGGTGGAAGGAATGGTAGACAGACCCTTGCAGCTGGATTATGACGATTTGCTGCACAGCTTTGCCCTGGAAGAGCGTATTTATCGACTGCGCTGCGTAGAAGCCTGGTCAATGGTGGTCCCCTGGGTTGGGTTTCCGTTGGCGGCCCTGTTAAAGAAGGCGGGTGTTAAAGCGGGTGCTACCCACGTGGCCTTTGAAACCCTGTTCGATCCGGCATCTATGCCGGGACAAAAAAATGCGTACGTGGGCGGCGGCATTCATTATCCCTACGTGGAAGGGCTGACATTGGCAGAAGCCATGAACGAGTTGTCACTCATCAGTGTGGGACTCTATGGTAAGACCTTGCCACCACAAAATGGTGCGCCGGTTCGCTTGGTGGTGCCCTGGAAATATGGCTTTAAGAGTATCAAATCAATTGTGAAGATCCGGGTGATGAACAAGCAGCCACCCACGAGCTGGAATCAGCTCGCTCCCCATGAGTATGGGTTCTATGCCAACGTGAATCCCAATGTGGATCATCCCAGGTGGTCTCAGGCCTCTGAGCGCAGAATAGGGCCGGGCGGGCTTTTCTCAGCCGAGCGTATCGCGACACGCCCGTTCAACGGGTATCAAGAGCAGGTGGCACATCTCTATAAAGACTTGGATTTGAAAAGGTACTTTTAATGCGATTGACCCCGGGACGACTGTTTTGGCTCAAGTGTGCGCTGCATACGGGGTTCATCTTGCCTTTATTTTGGTTGGTATGGGGCGTTGCCGTTAACCAACTGGGCGGCGATCCGGTGCAGTACATTATTCATTTTACCGGTAAGGGTACGCTTCACGGGCTTATGTTGACTCTGTTGATTAGTCCGCTGTCAAAGGGCTTGAAAATGGGGCCATTAATGCAAACCCGCCGTTTGGTTGGATTATGGACATTCAGCTATGCCGTGCTGCATCTGCTGGCCTTTGTCAGCCTGGACTTACTGTTTGCCTGGAGCATGTTGCTGACGGAAGTTCTAAAGCGTCCGTATTTATTACTTGGTATGGCGGGATTACTGATTCTAACGGCGCTGGCACTGACCTCATTGAAGTCTATTCAGCGGCGCTTGGGGGCACACTGGCAAAGGCTGCACAACTGGGTGTATTTAGTCGCCTTGCTTGCCCCCGTCCATTACCTTTGGTCAGTAAAATCTGAGCTTATCGAACCCAGCCTTTATTTACTGTGCTGCCTGTGGTTACTGTGGCTGCGGCGAGACAAGTTATTAAAGGCTGCCTTTATCCGCAAGGTTTTCGCTCCCCAGTCGAGCTGAACGGGTGTCTCGATCGCCGCGTTTACAGGCATACATATTGCGGTCGGCAACGTTGATAAGCGCCTCTATGGTAGTACCATCCTGAGGATAGCAGGCCGCCCCTATACTGACATCGATGAGCAGATGAACATTCTCAAAGTTGATGTCCAGATGGAGCTTATCGAGCAACTTTTTGATAACGACTTCCAGCTGCAACGCATGCTCTATGGGTTCAAGCCAAACAATAAATTCATCACCGCCGATGCGGGCAACCATATCCGATTCGCGAAGGGTGTGGGAGATACGCTGTGCAACAGTGACCAGTACATGGTCGCCAATACTGTGGCCGTAGTTATCATTGATGGGTTTGAATTTATCAATATCGATAAAGAGCAGGGCGCCAGTGCCATTGGTGCGGGCAAGGCGTTTCAGACTTTGCTCCAGTAATCGATTAAACGCATAGCGACTGTACACCCGGGTGAGAGAGTCATGCTCGGCTTCGTACTTTAATTTATCTTTTTGCAGTTGCAGAACTTCGGTGCGTTTATTGACTTCATCCTGCAGCTTATCTCGACTGACAGTAATTTGCTGGAGTTCTTGTTTCATCCAATTAAAGTGTTTGGATAATTCAGTAAACTCTGAACCCGAATCTTCACACACCCGCGTTTCCAAATTGCCTTTGGCGAGATCTTTTATCCCCGATTCCAGAGAAAGCATACCCCGTTTAAATACGGACATGGTGTTGAGATTAAAAAGAATGACTGCCGACATCGACAAAAAAAGCATGACAGCAATCAATAGCAGCAGATACTGCTTGGAATAAAATTGCTCTTCTACCAAACGATGGCGTATTTCGCCCATTTCGTCTTGCATTGTCAGCTGCAAGGTATTGAATCTGGCATTGAGCATGGCGCGGGTTTCTATATTTTCTCCCGGATTTGAAGGATACAACTGCATCAACACTTTCAGGTTTTGATTGGTCTTTTTGATGTGAGTGAGCAGAGGATTATACTGGGTGTCTTTTTCGAGAAAGCCGATTTGCTCATCCAGCAATTGGGTGAGTTCTCTCGCCTTGTCCAGGGCCTGCAAATCTTCATAGCGATTAAGTTGCCACAATTCACCGGACAGGCGTGACAGGGTGACCTGGGCCTGCTGATAGGAATAGCTGTGGCGATAGCCGCGCACGTCCATTCCGACCAGATAGAGCAAAACGCCCATGAGTAGAAACAGCAAAAGCCCCGAAATCACCACACTGAGCTTGAGTCGTTTGGACAGTGTCATGGTTCACCTCCATGTGTGCGAAACGTATCCCGGATCTGGTTGAGCGCAGATTTATCGATAAAATCCCTGAAGTCAGGTGCTTGAGACTGGTCCACATAACCTGAATCTATTGCCCAGTGAGCTTGAGACAAGAGTTCCAGCTGCAATGTTTTATCAAGCCCCAAATGGAAGTGATAGTCGGTCCAATAGCCTTCAATTTCGGTCAGAGGCACATTGAGATAGTCACTCACCAGTTGCCGGGCTTCGTCGGGATTGGAGAAAATGCTGGCAACGGCTTCATCCAGGGCTTTAAGCACCCGAACATGGGTTTCCTGCTTACCCAGCACGTCGGCCCGCATCGACAATAAATTAAAGGACAAACGGTACAGTCCTTTGGTGCTGAGCTGGTGGCCATTGTTGTTAAGTGATTTCATCAGTTCACTGGCATAGGGTTCCCACAGCGATACGGCATCCAACTGCTTATCCAGGAGCGCCTGGCCCAACTCTTCCGGTGCCATAAAACGGGCAGAGATAAGGGCGTTATCCACCCCATTGAGCAATAAGGCAGAATTAAAAAAATACTCGCTGGCAGTGCCTTTCACCATACCCACACTGTGGCCGGAAATGTCCGTCAGCGACGTGATACCGCTGTCTTTGCGAACAATGATTTTAACGTCGTTATCTGAGGTGGTGAAACTTGCTATCACACTGAAATCATTTCGTTTAAATGCGTTGTACATCACCACGGATTCCGAGCTTGTGGCTAAATCCGCCTCATTCTTTATCAGGGCGTCAAAGCATCTGTGTCCGCCCTGAAGCAGCTTTAACTGGACTTTCAGGCCATGCTTTTTAAAGAACCCCTTCTTTTCGGCAAGAATGATGGGGCTTGAGAGTGGCGTAGCGGACACGGCAATAGTCAGGGAGTTGGTGGCATTGGCCGATCCCTGGTCTACAGATACCATCAAATACCAAACAACAGCGATTGACATTGCCAAGGCTGCGACCAGTTTCTTCATCTTATCGATATCCTCCCCGTGCTGATTTGAGTGTAGTTGGCTTTAATCCGGCACGCACAGGTGCCTGATGGCTTTTCAGCAGAAACCCGAAAGGAAGAAAATGAGGCCTGGGACATGGCAACCGGCAATGGGATTCATCTGCCCTGACAACGGCAAACGTCTTTGCTGTTGCTGGCAAAAATCTGACAGAAATCCGGTCGTGTGAGATTCGGGTGCATTAAGCTGAACCCAGGGGATAAGCCCGTGCAGTATTGATAAGTTGATGGCGGATGGGTTGCTGATGCCGGGTGTTTGCAGTGGTTAAAATGGCTGCCTGAACAATTTATGTTAAGCCGAACAGCGAAGAGTGATAGTAAAGAGTGACGAGCAATGTGATGGATAGTGCGGATTGAAACCCAGCCAAATCGCTATTTAAGACAAGTGACGGTATATTTGAACGGACCATAGACGCCCGAATATATAGGGCGGAAAATGACAAGGCCTTTAATCAAGGCCTTGATATTAATTTTTATTGTCCAGCTTGCTCATTATCTCCAACACTTCGTTATAGGAAAGATCCAATTCTTTGGAGAGGTTAATAATTTTGGTTTTATAAGTTTGAATGTTTTCTTGCTGGGCTAACAGTGCTTTACGTTCAGCAACCCATTCGTTTACTGTTTCCTGCAACAGTTCCATACGGCGCAGACTGTAGTCCAGTGAGTCCAGATATTTGCGCATCTGTTGTTTATTTCTAGCTTGCTCAAGATCCGTTGAAAGCTTTTTTTCGTAGCCGTATTCATCCAGCGCGGCAATAGCACGTTGCAAATCTATATCGGTTGTCATCTTAGCGTCGCTTTCTGTAAATGCTCTGATGCCCGGGTGCAGGCAATATTAAGGCGATTGATTATAAAGAAAAGTGCAATTGAGATAAAGCCACGTTGATTGCTTGAGTGTGAATATTCATCACGCTAGAGTAATCCATGTGCCGAGAGGAAATGAAATGGGAGTAAGGACATGCTCGACCTGTTACCTGATTTGTTTGATGAATTTGCCGAACACCTCACCTTGCTGGCGGCGCCTTGGCGCCAGTTTGGTGCGAAACGGATCTTTTATGGACAGGTGGTGACTGTCAGTTGCTTTGAAGATAACTCCCGTGTGAAGGAGTTGCTGGCAACGCCCGGTATGGGCAGGGTGCTGGTGGTTGATGGCGGCGGCTCTCAGCGCAAAGCTCTGGTGGGTGACCTGATAGCGCAGTCTGCACTCGATAATGGCTGGGCGGGCATTGTTGTCCATGGTGCCATCCGGGATGCCGGCACCCTCGCCACCCTGAATTTAGGTATTCAAGCCTTGGGTACCGTGCCTGTTAAAACCGAACGTCGTGGTTTGGGGGACACAGGTGTTACACTTAATCTGGTCGGCGTCACCGTCAATCCCGGTGACTGGATTTATGCCGACGACAATGGCATCGCCATTTCCCGTGAGGCCTTGCCCATTATTGAACAGGATTAAAGGAAAACCAGGATGAAATTGATCAAATGGATCTTCGCTGGCATCGCTGCGATTGCCGTCTTAGTAGTGCTCTACATTACCCTGATATTTGACCCCAACGATTTTAAGCCCATGCTGGTGGATGCGGTGAAAAAGCAGACTGGCAGGGATTTGGTTATCGAAGAACCGCTGTCATGGCAGTTTTTCCCCTCAATCGGCATACGTCTGGCCGGTGTGAGTCTGTCCAATCCTGAAGGCTTTAAAGAAGCCCACATGGTGGCGGTGAAAGAGGTGATTGCCGAGGTTAAACTCTTGCCTCTGCTTAGCCGGGATGTGCAAATAGATCAGTTGAGCCTGGATGGAGCCAAGTTAACCCTGGTCACCACCAAGCAGGGCAAATCAAGCCTCGATGGGCTCACCGGAAAAGCCGCATCAGCGGATAAACCGGCCGATCCCAAACAGGGCGCCGGGCTTAATACCATCAGCATTGGTGGCATTAACATCAGCGATACCAGCATTACTCTGATTGATGAAGCCGCAGGCAGCAGCCAAACCTTTACCCTGGCATCATTGACGCTGGGAGAGTTTACCCCCGGCAAAGCCGCTCCTTTGGCTTTTGCCTTTGGCGCCGATTTGCCTGACATGAAGGTGAACGGTGAAGGTGAAGCGACGCTGACGGTGAGTGAAGCTCTCAATGCCTTGTCGCTTGCCGGATTGAATTTGGAGGTAAAGGCCCAAGGCGACTCGCTGCCAAAGGGCACAGTCACAGTGGCGTTTGCCGGTGGCGTTGATGTGGCACTGGAAGCCAAAACCGCCAAACTCAGTGTTGAGAAGCTTTCTGTGCTGGATATAGAAGGTAAAGGCGCCATCTCGGCCAATTACGGCAAAAAAGTCCCCTTTGTGGATGTTGAGCTTGCCTTTGGCGCCATCGATGTAGACGCCATTCTTGGCACCGATAACTCCGATGCCAAGGCCGAAACGGCTGCACCGGCCGCAGCGCAGAAAGAGCCGGATTTGTCCGGGCTGAATTCGGTTGATGCCAAACTCAAGCTGGACATTGCTGCCGTGAAAGTGGCTGGCCTTTCCACCGCTGACTGGGCACTGAGAGCCAATCTTTCCGGTGGGGTTCTGAAGGTCGATGAACTTAAGGCATCCCTCTATGGTGGCAAGGTTGGCGCCAGCGCAACACTCGACGGTCGTAAAGTCCCCGCTGTTTATAGCTTTAACAAAGCCATTACCGGGGTACAGATATTGCCGCTGCTTAAAGATGCTGCAGACGTCGACCTCCTCGCAGGTACTGCCAACTTCGATATTCAGGGTAAGGGCGCGGGCTTACTGGCAGACAGTATCAAGCGCAACCTCAACGCCAACGGTAAGTTTGAAGTGGCCGACGGCGCACTCTATGGTGTGAACGTGCCACAGATGATCCGTGATGCGCAGGCCAAGCTAAAAGGTGACTTGAATGCCGCCGCTGGTGGTGAAGAGAAGAAAACCGACTTCTCCAGCCTGACTGGCTCATTAACTATTGCAGCAGGCAAAGCCAACAATCCCGATTTGCTGATGTTGTCTCCATTGCTTCGCATTTCGGGGCAGGGCGGTGCAGATCTGATGGCCGAAACCCTCGACTATAAGTTGGCGACCAAGGTAGTGGGGTCTCTCGAGGGGCAGGGTGGCGACACGGCGTTGGCGGGCATCGAAATCCCGCTGGCGATTACCGGCAGCTTTACCGAGCCCAAGTTTGCCCTTGATACAGAGGCTTTGCTGAAAGGACAGCTGAAAGGTGAGACCGATAAGCTCAAAGACAAACTGAAAGACTCTTTGTTCAAAAAGCTTGGAGGTAATCAATGAAGCTGCCACTGTTGATTCTGAGCTTGCTGTTTGGCGCTGGTTGCGCCGAAGCGGTTGTTACGCCGGCCAATGCGAATGCCAACCTAAGTCACCAGCCAAACGGGCTAAAGGAACACGCCATGAACATGCCACTCACGGGTGAATTGAGCATAGAAGGGACGGATAAGCGCGGTAAGCTGACGGTTGCTCTCACTGTGACTCATCAAGGTCAAAGTGAAATTACCGCCCATTTTACTTCAGGAATGGGGGCCGATCTTTGGCTTAAAGATAGGGATAATCGCAGAGTGTGGGCCTGGTCGCAGGAGATGATGTTTACTCAGGCGTTGAGAGAAACCCAGATCTTCCCCGGTCAGGTGTTGACCTATAAGTTTGCTGTTCCACAGCCAGCGTTGTCCAGCTGTCTGGGCCCCTGTCGATTCGAGGCCATCTTTGCCGGGACTACGGCTGGACGCACCCCACTGATGGCGCCTGTCGTTATGGATGTGTCAGGATTGGCGGTGCCAGTTATACTCCCACGCCAATGATGGGCGTCAGCGGCTTTAACTAAGTCATATTTAATTGGTAAAAAGGAGCGACCGAGTCGCTCCTTTATATTTTCAGCAATAAGCTTTCAGTCATAAGACTTCCAGTCTTAAGCTTTCAGCCATAAACCACCGGCTTGATTATGTGGTTATCATTAATGATGTTTATTCCTTTCAAATAGCCAATTTATCCCAATCAGTCTTCTTGCCATAAAGAGCGGGTTGGCAAGTCATTTTCGCGTTAACTCAACACCTTTACCATAAGTGCCTGTGTCGCTGTATATGGCATATGTCGTTGGCGGGCATGCAGCTGAATTTTCATACTTCATTTTTGCCCATGTACCGAAGCGCTTTGGCTTGCGTACCTTCGTTTATGGAGAGGCAGGATTAGAGTACGCAGCCAGACAAGCTGCAACCCCCTGGTTCAGGACGGCTAAAGGGCTCACTTGGTTAGCGCTATAAATTGTTCGGATGCTGTTTATCACGACCAATAAAAAAGCAGCCAGTGGCTGCTTTTTTATTGGGAAGGCATGGATTACTGCAGCATCACAGTCAGGGTCTGTCCGGGCTGCAGGGCACTGCTCGAGAGTTGATTCCAGCTCATCAACTCGGAGATTTTTACCTTAAACTTTTGGGCAATCAACGACAGAGAGTCGCCGCGTTTTACTTTATATGTGGTCGAACGCGTGTTCGCGACCGCTTTGGAGCCCGGCCATACAGTGAGCACCTGCCCATTGCGGATAACGGCTTTTTGACCCAGAGCATTCCATTTTTGCAAATCATCCACGCTGACACCGTGGGCCTGGGCGATTTTCCACAGACTGTCGCCGGGTTTCACTTTATAGCGTTGTTTTGGGGTTACCGATGCCACTTGCACTGCAGAGCTTGTGCGACCATTGGCGGGGACCACCAGTTCCTTGCCGGCAATCAGCTGATTGTTCTTCATCTGATTCACCTGCTTTAGCACCTGAGGTGTTGTACCGAACTGGCGGGCAATCACGCTCAGGCTATCGCCGCGCTTGATCTGGTATCTGGCCCATTGCACTCGCTGATCCTGTGGGGTTTGCGCCAGTGCCACGACAAAATCCGGCGCCATGGAAACAGGCACAACCAAGCGGTGGGGACCTTTGGGAGCCGTGGCCCATTGCTTGAATCCGGGGTTCAATGCCTTAAGTTCACTGATACTCAATCCTGCCAGATCAGCGGCCAAGGCAAGTTCAATCTGGCTGCCTATTTCTACCACGTCGATAACAGGTTCGTTTTTGATAGTAGGTAGGGCTACGCCATATTTATCGGCGTGCTTTACCACATCGGCAAGCGCCAGCAGATTGGGAACATAATTACGGGTTTCCCGAGGCAGCTTTAATGCCCAGATGTCAGTGGGCTTGCCCACTTTTTCATTATGCCGTACCGCACTCAATACCCGGCCTTCGCCGCTGTTATAGGCTGCAATGGCATAGTGCCAGTTGTTGCCGGTGCGATCGTACAGGTACTCCAGAAAATCGGCTGCCGCTTTAGTGGAAGCTACCACATCGTTGCGGCCGTCATACCACCAGTTCATCTTGAGCCCGAAATATCGGGCCATGGGTGGAGTTAACTGCCATAAGCCAGACGCACTGGCGTGGGATATGGCGTCAGCATCAAAGGCACTTTCGATGGCGGGCAACAGTGCCAGTTCCAGCGGCAATCCGCGTCGGTCGAGTTCATCGACTATCAGGTACAGGAATGGCTCGGCTCGACTGAACACCTGCTCAAGGTGCCGTGGATTCGCCAGCAGCTTCTGTCGGAAAGGCGCGACGTAGGCTTCATTTGGGGCATCCCAGAGCATACCTTCCTGTAAACGTTGCCACAGATCCCGCACTTCAACGACCTGCTCCTGAGGCGTGGGATCGGGTTTGGCGACGATTTCGGAGATCGAATGGATGTTAGTCTCGTCGTCGGTTGGTGCGTCCCCATTGGAGATCAGCTGACAGCCGGAAAGCAGCAGTAAGCTGCCGGCAAAAAAGTAATTAATGTTTCGCATGAAAACAGGCAAACCCTCGTTATTTTTTATGTTTTATGCCGTTCCCGCAGTTGTTCGGGCGCACATTCGCCGGGGAGGCGACGCAGTCATTCCATGTCATTAGCAAAATGGCCGACATAGTAGCGCAAAAGTTAAAAATTGTCTTTCCAACGGCGCAAAAGGGCGAGGCAAGTCACCTCATCCGCGACTTTTTGTCCTGCATGTTGTGCTACGGCGGTCTTTACCGCTGCCTGGTTCACCCTCAGAAAAGGGTTGATTGCCTTCTCTGTCCCAAGCGTGCTCGGCAGCGAAGGCTGGTTGGCTTCACGGAGTCCCTTAATCTGCTCGACGTAGTCATGAAGGCACTGGTTGTGTGGTTCCACTGCCAGCGCAAAGCGCAGGTTGGAGAGCGTATACTCGTGGGCACAATAAACCCGCGTGTCATCTGAAAGGGCAGATAATTTCGCCAACGAGTCGTAAAGCTGACTCGCATCACCCTCAAACAATCGGCCACATCCGCCGCTGAACAGGGTATCTCCACAAAACAGGGCGTTGTCGACCACAAAGGCGAGGTGGTCCAGGGTGTGGCCTGGTACCGACAATACCCTGATGGGGCTGGACAGACCGGAGATCTCGACCGTGTCGCCGTCCCGGCAGGGAATGTCACTGTAGAGGGAGGTCACAGCGCCGTAGACGGTAAAATCTTGCCCATTCGCCCTGGCCCAATCCCTCAGCTCACTGATGCCACCATTGTGATCGCCGTGGTGATGGGTCAAAAGCACTGCAGTTAACGAGAGGTTCAAGCGTTGGAGCGTGTTTATCACAGGCCCGGCTTCACCAGGGTCGACCACAACCGCACCGCCATCTGGCAGTTCAATCATCCAAATGTAGTTGTCCGCAAAAGCGGGAATGGGGCGAATATTCAACATGCTTTGGCTCTTGGGGTGAAAAATGCTGGCGTGAGTGTGTCACGTCGGCGTAATTAAAGTACAGTGAAAATCCATTAATGGATGAGGGTGAGATGAGCCCTGTATTGGGGAGACCTTTGGTGCAATGGGTAAATGATTTAAGGTATGCTACTGCCATGTTTAGGCTTTTTATCGAGCGCCCATGACAGTTACGCCGACCCCTTGGCAGGCCTTACCAGCCCATCCTCAGCTGCAGGCGGCTGTTGAAAACAACCTGAATGCCTGGTGGCCAAAGGTGTTTGGCTATCATTTACTGAAACTCGGTGCTTTTTCATCGGCAGTCGACAGCAGAGGCTGCAATATCAGCCATCAAATCTCCCTGGACAGCGCCCCCGGCGCAGGTGTGCAGGCGGATTTCCATCAGTTGCCCTTTCAAAACGCCTGTATTGATGCCGTGCTCATGAGTTTGCTTTTGGAATTTGAAGAGGACCCTTACCGGATATTGCGTGAAGCAGACCGGGTACTCATCAGCGGCGGCTATTTATTTATTGTCGGTTTTAACCCCTTGAGCAGCCTGTTTCTGGGGAAATTATTGCCCTCTTTTCGACAGCGGGCCCCCTGGCATGGTCATTTCTTTCTGCCTTCACGGGTTCGGGACTGGCTCAGCGTTCTTGGTTATCAGGTGATAAGTGATGAGCGCTTTTTCTATCACCCGTTAATCGGCGATCCGAACAGATTCGGGTTTTGGCAGGATGTTCTTCGCGCCTGGCTTCCCGGCGCCGGCAGCCTTTATGTGCTTGTGGCACGTAAGGTGGATATCCCCCTGACACCAGTTGCGAATAAGTGGAAAGTCACCCAACCCAAGTGGTCTACCGCGGCCACAGCAGGGCGTGCTGGCCGGGTTGCCGGAGCGAACGAGCAATGAAAATGACCCTCAGGCAGCTTGAGGTCTTTGAAGCCATTGCCCGTGCGGGGCAGGTGAGTAAAGCCGCCCAATGGCTTGGGATGACGGGACCCGCGGCCTCTATGGCGCTTTCTGAGCTTGAAAAACAGCTTTCAGTGAGACTCTTTGAACGTGTCGGCAACCGCCTCAGACTCAACGCTCAGGGCGCACAATTGCTGCCACTGGCCACCGAGCTTCTGGCCCAGGCATCAAGGGTTGAAACCTTGTTTAGTGCCAGCGGAACCGTACTTGCCGGTGAGCTTAAAGTCGGTGCCAGTACCACCATTGGCAATTTTTTGTTGGCCAAAGCCGCGGTGGCTTTCGGTCAGCAACATCTGGATGCTCTGGTGGACGTGTCAATCCACAATACCTCTGCTGTTATAGAGCAGGTCGCTAACTTTGAGGTGGAGCTTGGCTTCATTGAAGGGCATTGTGTGGATCGCAGACTGGATGTCAGTGCCTGGCATCAGGATCACTTGTGTGTGTTTTGTCATCCGGCGCACCCTCTTGCGGGCACCAGGGTTTCGGTGGATGAACTCAGGCAGCAGCACTGGGTGCTGAGGGAAGAAGGCTCAGGGACCCGGGAACATTTCGTCAATGCGGCCCATGCACTTGGGCTGCATCCCGAGGCGCGGTTTTGTTTTTCCACCGCCGACGCCATCAAACTGGCGGTAAAACAGGGCGCCGGACTTGGCGTATTATCTGAGCTAGCGCTTGAACGGGAACTGGTACGCCGAGAGCTGGCTTTGATTGAGGTTGCCGGACTTTCCATCACCCGGCCTTTCTTTTTAATCCGCCACAAAAGCCGTCAACCCACGGCGCTTGCCAATGCATTTGTGACGTTTTGCCGGAATTTTTTCAACATTCAGGACAGGCCGGAGGGATAGCGGCTACGCGCCGCCGAGCCCATGGGTATGACAACTGAGTTTCAGGGCTGATAGCCCTCGTCGATTTGGGTGGGCTTGGCTTCGGCCGCTTCCCGGGCCAGGGTATCGCAGCGTTCGTTTTCAGTGTGGCCCGCGTGGCCCTTTACCCAGCGCCAATCCACATTGTGTTTGGCCGCGGCAGCGTCGAGGCGTTGCCACAGATCCACGTTCTTGACCGGTGTTTTACTGGCAGTTACCCACCCCTTTTTTTTCCAGCCATGGATCCATTCGGTAATACCCTGACGCATATACTGGCTGTCGCTGGTGAGGATCACATTGCAGGGCTCTTTAAGACTTTCCAATGCCACTATGGGGGCCAGCAGCTCCATGCGGTTGTTGGTTGTCAGGGCAAAACCATCCGCCAGTTCCTTGCGGTGCTGCTTATAGATCATGACCACGCCGTATCCACCGGGACCGGGGTTACCCAGACAGGAGCCGTCGGTGTAGATGCGGATCTGTTTCAGTTCGCTCATCAAGTTGTTACCATAGTCAGAATTCCCGGCGAGTATAACCGTTTTTTGCCTCCTAAAGGCCAGAATTACCTATGAATATCATTTCAAACGCCGAAAGGCAGATCATCCTCGATACCGAAACCACAGGTATGAATCAGGGCGCCGGTGCCGTTTATCTCGGCCACAGGATCATCGAAATTGGCTGTGTGGAAGTGGTCAACCGACGCTTAACCGGGCGCACCTTCCATCAATATATCAATCCAGGTCAGGCGATTGATGAAGAAGCCATCGCGGTGCACGGCATTACCAACGAACGGGTGGCAGGCGAACCCCGATTCCATGAAATCGTTGGCGGGTTTCTGGAATTTATCCGTGGGGCCGAACTGGTGGCGCATAACGCCTCGTTCGATATGAGCTTTATCAATCATGAGTTTTCGATGTTGGTGCCTCAGGGACCCAAAGTTGAAGACATCTGCACCGTGCTTGACTCCCTTGCCATTGCCAAGTATCTGCACCCGGGGCAGAAAAACAACCTCGATGCGCTCTGTAAGCGCTACGGTATCGACAACACCCGCCGGACTTACCACGGCGCTTTGCTCGATGCCGAGATCCTGGCTGATGTCTATCTGGTGATGACGGGCGGCCAGACCAAGTTTAATTTGAACGCCGATGAAGGTTCTCAGGAGCAGGGGGGGATTATCCGACTGGATACCAATCGCCCCAGCCTTAAAGTTGTCAGAGCCACGGCCGATGAACTGGGTAACCATGAAAAACGGCTTGATTTGGTAGGCAAATCGGGCAAATGCCTCTGGCGGGGATAATCACCTTGTTGAAAGCCTTGCAACTGTTACTGTTGTTTGTGCTGGCCTGTGTACAGGCCATGCCCGTGCTTGCTGATGTCGTGCCTAAAGAGCAGGCGCGGGAGCTTAAAAACCGTTTTCGCATCGACCATATGGTGGAGAGTCTGACGCTGGTGATTCAGCGTGACTACGGCAGTGCACCCGTGGTGATTGTGTTGCCCGATGGCAGTAAATGGTACGCCTCCAGGCACCCAGAAACAGTTAAATGGACCGACGGGGTGACCGGCGACATTATTTCCATCGAGAATCCGCAGCCCGGCCCCTGGCAGTTGGTGGGTAAGGTGTCCAAGGGCTCAACGCTGTACATGTTAAGTAAGCTCTCGGTGGAGATAGACCCCTTACCACAGCCCCTGTTTCAGGGGGAACGCATAAAAATCACCGCCCGACTCATGGGAGATGAACAGCGTATCAGAATGCCGGGTTTGGATTATCTGGTAGAGTGGGTGGCCCGATTTGTGAGCGATCATCAGCCAGGGGATGAAAACTTTGCCGCCGGTACTTTGACTGTGGGCAGCTACAAAGATGACGGTGAAGGTTTGGATGAAAGGCCCGATGACGGCATATTTACCGGCACCATTAACCTGAATCAACCCTGGGGCCATTACAAGTTCACTGTTCAGGCTCGAAACAATGTCTTCGAACGTGAAGAAGAAATGGCGGTCATCCTCTCCAAACATCCGATCAGTCTTCAGCTTATTGAACCGGATGACCCGCTCACGTCGCCCTATCGTATGAGTGTCAGCATCGATGCCGAATCACTGCAACTTGCTGAAACCCATCTTGAGCTGGAATTGGTTGGCCCTGCGGGACTCCAGCTGCCAATTACGTTTTCAGGACTCACAGAAGGGCAAAATGAATTTTTGCTCCCGGAAGTACATGAGTTCGGCAGCTATCGCATTAAAGGTGAAGCGTTTTCTACCACTGTGACCGGCCGTGAGATTGTCCTGAGTTTGCCGGAAAAATTCTTTAATCTCATCGAGCCACCAGCTCCGCCTCCCAATCCGGAGGAAATTGCTGCCCGGGAAGCGGCAATTGCCGCTGCCGAGGAGGCCAAGGCCAAAGAAAGTGCCATGATGGTCATCATTGGCGTTAACCTGGTGTTACTGCTGCTGGGCATAGTCGCAATCATTTTCTGGCGTAAACGTCAGGCATTGAAAAAAGCCCTTGAGGCAGCAGCTCTTGAGGCCGCCAATCAGGACAAATCATCCAAATCCATGAAAGAAACCTTGGACGACATCGACTTGACCCTGCCAGAAGACTAAGGGTGAAGCGTGGCAATAGCACTGGTTGAAATTTGAGCTAATGGTTTGAAGTGAAAAGCAGATCTATTGACCAAGCTAAAATGTTGCGGGTATGATTCGCGCATCAATTGGGGAGCGGTAGTTCAGTTGGTTAGAATACCGGCCTGTCACGCCGGGGGTCGCGGGTTCGAGTCCCGTCCGCTCCGCCAATGTCAGAAGAAGCTTCGCTAGAAATAGCGGGGCTTTTTTGTTTTTACGTCTCATACTTTTAATATCACGGTCCGTGACCGTGACCATCTCGTGACCAGTGGGTGACTCAAACCCACGCTTTAATCGCTGCCTCTCAGTGTATCGGTGTTTCATCAAGATCTTGGTCTTAATTTTGAGGAAGAGGTCAAAGCATCAGAGTAGAGTCGAGTATTAGCCAAAAAATTCGGTCTACATTAGGCGTTGTTGATTAAATCTTTTTGAACCATTTCAGGCGCCGGTGATCAGATCTTTCAGCACAGACTGACAGAGTCATCATCATGGGTAAAGCCAAGCACAAAATCATTAACTGGCCTGAGTACAACCAGAGTTTGCGCAATCGCGGTTCATTGACCTTTTGGATGGATGACGCAGCCATTAAGGGCTGGTTATGCCATCAGCATCATGGTGGTCGGGGGCGCGGTTTTCAGTTTACTGACCATGCGATTGAAGTCGCTCTGATGCTGAAAAGCGTTTTTGGCTTGTCGTTGCGCGCCACAGAGGGGTTCATTAATTCCTTGTTTAAGCTGATGGATGTTCCCTTGACCTCACCGGACTATAGCTGCCTCAGCAAGCGAGCTAAAACCGTGAAAATTGCCTACCGATCGCCGAGTCATGGCGCGATTGCCCATGTCGTTATCGATGCCACAGGCTTGAAAATCTTTGGCGAAGGCGAATGGAAAATCCGTAAGCATGGCAAAGAAAAGCGCCGCGTTTGGCGCAAGCTGCATTTGGCCGTCGATGCCCAAACACATGCCATTATTGCGGCGGAAGTCAGTCTTGATAGCGTCGGCGACAATGAAGTGCTGGGCACCTTACTCAAGCCGCTGCGTCGTCGCATAGAGCAAGTCTCTGCCGATGGCGCATATGACACCAAAGCCTGCCACAAGCTACTTAAAAATAAAGGGATAAAAGCAGTGATACCGCCGAGGTCGAATGCGGGCTACTGGTCCAAAGACCATATTCGCAATGAGGCCGTGGATGCACTTAAAGCAGGTAGCTTATCTGACTGGAAGCAGCAACATCACTACGGTAAAAGGTCGCTGGCGGAAACCGCAATGTACCGATACAAACAGCTGATAAGCCCGACCCTGACGCTGCGAGACTACAACGCCCAGGTTGGCGAAGCCTTAGCTGGAGTTAAGGCCATGAACAAAATGCTGAGCTTGGGAATGCCTTCAAGGGGCGCTGGTCGTTAAACCAAGCAAGACCTTGGGGCAGTTGCTATCCGCGCAATGATTTGATCAACAACGCCCCTCTACATTGCACTACAATGACACTGTTGCCATGTCATTGGGTTTCTGGTTAATATGCAGGGCGATGTGGAATGTATTTTATTGAATTTTAATGTATTAATTGAGGTGGAACATGTCATTACGGTCGTTATTTTACGTTTTTGCGTTTCTCGCGGCTGGTTGTAACATACAATCAACTGAAGTAGGTACTTCGTATGTCTATGAGTCATCTGGTTATAAACAGTGCGAAAATAATTCGTCCTCTATTAATGTGTCAGCGCAAAAACTGGTATCAGAAGGAATTAACGTAACATCAAAACAATGTGGTGAATTAACCCAGACAGCGATGATATCAGTTTGTGGTGCACCGACTGCGGACATCAATATTTTAGCCATAGCGCAAGTCGATACGGATAAAGCCCTGACTTTGGGTTTTTTAGAACTTTCATCGCTGAAGAAAGATTCTGAAGATGATGGGTACATTATTAAAGAATGTCTCTAGTGGAAGCTTAATAACCTCTGTGATGAAGGTTAATTGTATTAGTCGTGACTTGATCTGACAACGGCACCCCAAAATCGGGTAACTGTCAGATCAGGTCTGAGCTAGTACACTGAAACAGCAATGCAGCTCGCCTGACACATGATGCGCTTGAACGGCTTTCAGTTGGGGGGGGAGGACTGGACGGAGGCAAAAATGAAAACGTTTTTTTATGCGGCTAACTTGATGATGTTGATGTTTGCCGGTAACGCCGCTGCTAACGTGATAGTGGACCCCCAAGGGGTGGATGAAAAGCAGTATGCCTATGATTTACAGCAGTGTACCGCGCTGTCGACTCAGGTTGAAAAGCGGGAAGGCTCTTCCGGTGGCATTTTAAGAGGCGCGGTTAAGGGCGCAGCAGCAGGCGCGGTAATCGGTGGTGTGACCGGTGGCAGTGGCTCTGATGGCGCCAAAACCGGCGCGGGTATTGGTATTGCTGGTACCCTGCTGAAGAAAGGCGCCGAGCGGCGGCGAATTGAAGAGGAATACGAGTACGAGAAGGATCAGGTTCTTAAGTCTTGTATGATAAACAGAGGATACAAGGTGCTGAATTGAAAATAGATTTAGCAGGCTGACTTAATGGTGTTTACTCGCGCTGGCAATGGGTTAAAAGGAAGCTCAGCATAAGCTGGCCAGGCAGTAAACAGGGTTACAGCAGCATTTAGATGTATTTCATACCGATATTATGGAGAGATGGATATGAAACACTATACAAAAGGTTTGGTTCTGGCAGCTTCTCTTGGGGTGATAAACTTCGCGGTTGCCGATACGGACGATGTGGACAAAATTGCCCGTGAGCTGGCTAACCCCAACACTACCCTCGGTTCTTTGTCGTTTAACTTTGATTACATTACCTACGAAGGTGACCTGCCCAACGCTGATGATCAGGGTAACTTTCAGGTCAGTTTCCAGCCTATTCTGCCAATACCAATCTCGGCGGGTACCAACCTGTACATTCGCCCTAATTTCCAGTTTATAAGCGACAGGCCTATTTATGATGCTGGATCGAATGACTTCCGCGATGCCGACTTTGGTATGGGGGACATTGGATTCGACGTGGCGTTGGGCCATAGCTTTTCAAACGGTATAGTATTGGCTGGTGGTATTGTGGGTACCATGGATACCGCAACCGAAAAAGAACTGGGTAATGACCAATGGCTTTTGGGGCCTGAGTTGGCCGTAGGTTACGTTCAAAAATGGGGTGTTGTTGGTTTGTTGGTGACCCATCAGTGGGATATCGGTGGCGCTAACGATAAGGATACCAGTATCACCGGTGGTCAATATTTTTACACCTTTAACCTGGGACAAGGCTGGCAAATCAGCGCGTCGCCATCGTGGAGCTACAACAATGAAGCAGACTCAGGTAACAAGTTTACCCTGCCGCTTGGCATAGGCGTTGCCAAAACCACCAAGTTAGGTAATACCCCGATTAAATTTGGCTTCCAGTATTGGAATTACATTCAGAACGCAGACCCCTTTGGGCCTGAGCAGCAATTCCGCTTTACTGTGACACCGGTTGTGCCCCTGCCTTGGTAATTTATGGCTAATAGCGCAGCTCACAGTTGAAAGAAGGGGGGCAGCCAGTGCTGCCCCCTTTCGACTTTCAGGGCTGGCGTTTTGGTATTAACGGCTGGCGTTTTAGTTTTCAGAACAGGCGTTTTGGGGGAAGCTTATAACCTTTCATTTAATAGTTGCGCTGTTTCAGCGAGCGTTCAATGCGTTTGAGTCAGGCGCGCAGATACGCGCTGAATGAATCAACCTATTGATGAAGTTGATATTAGATCCCGCTGGCAGGGCTGCTGAAGTACAATATTGTTGTTCTGTTTTTTTTAATTTTCCAACCTAAATATGAGGTGGTATATGTCGTCACGGTCACTCTATTGTGTTTTGTTGGTTTTTGCAGCGGGCTGCAATATTCAGTCTGGCGAAGTCACAACATCGTACGTATATGAGTCTTCCGGATTTAAGCAGTGCGAAAACAACCGCTCTTCTATAAACGCATCGGCGCAAAAACTGCAGCAGCAAGGGGTGAAAGTGATTTCAACTCAATGTGGCGAATTAACCGAGATTGCGATGATGGCGGTTTGCGGTGCCCCTACCACAGACATCAACATACTGGGCATTGCATCAAGTGATATGGATAAGGCGCTGTCGTTGGGCTTTACTGCGATTTCATCACTGAAATCAGCAGATAGTGCCGGGTATGTTACCAAGGCGTGCAACTGATCTGTTTATGCCCTAAGGCCCGCGGACCCGAGGACACGATCTGTTTACACTTGGGTTAAGCTGTCGGGTCTATGGCTGCACGGCAGGCTGCTGCTTGTGCTGAGTGATAATAATATAACTGACAGTGGGCCGGAAAGCCCGCTGAGCTGAGTAAACATGAGCCGATGCGGGCATCAGCTGTACTTTCAGCCCTGTATCGGCCATGGCCTGTAGCCGACTCAGAGGGCATTGTCATTGGGGAATTGTCATTGGGGAATTGTCAGTGAGCATTGAAGTGATAGGCCCTGCAGATTGCGGGGGTGGCGGTGATACCTAGTTCGCTAACGGGGCAATTTTGACGATATTTGCAGCCCGTTTGCTCAACTTGGTCAATACCAAGGTGCCATCACTGCTCATTGAAAGACTGCGATTTATCTTGATGCTTCCCCTGGCGTAAGTGGCAATTTTTGTGGACTCTTTGCCGTTCCAAAAGTAAATGGAATCGGCGTCTGGGCCTCTGGTAATGTAATAAATACCCCCATCTTTGGTTATCCAGTTGCCCCAGTCATCGGTGGCAAGATCTTCCAATACTTTGTGCTCAGAGGAGCCGTTGCTGCCGATGGTCCATAATCCGGGCATGTTTGGCTTGGTGTAATAAAGTAAGCCATCATCCCCAAACATAGCGAATTTGCCACCTTCTTGGGTGAGTTGCTTTTTGTCACCGGTGACAAAGTTGTATTGCCATATTTCCCAGTTTCCACTGCGATTACTGGAAAATAAAATCGTATTGTCATCTTTGGCCCAGACCGGGTTGCGGTATTCATAACCGTCTTGCAATAAGGTTTTCTGTTCGCCGCTGGGGATAAGCACCAGCACTATCCTGGGTTTGGCATCTGATGCCTGTAATACCGTCAGCACGCTTTTACTGTCCTTTGACCAGGCAGGCACTTCGGGGATGCCCTGTCGGTGGGTCACTTGCTGATACTGAGTGCTGTATGTGTCATTAATCCAAAGCTCAAATTCGCCGCTGCGATTTGACAGAAACGCAATATGCGCGCCATTAGGTGACAGCGCGCCGTACAGGTCCCTGCCTGATGACTCGATAAAGTCAGAGCGCCCTTCGGTGAGAATTTCAAGTTGCTCCTGCGACGCGTGCTTAACATAGGCGTAGGAATAAAGTGAGTTCAGTGTGGTGATGTTGAATGGGGTCTGATCCCGGTGTACCAGAGTTAAGGCGTTATCTTTTAGAGTGATCCGCCAATAGGCGTGTTCACCGTCCCGCATTGAGTTAAACACAATGCTTTGATCATCGAGATCCCATGTCAGCCCATGGATTGGTACTTGATCATGGGTAAGCTGATGAATGTTACCATCCAGATTGGTGGTAAACAGCTCATAGCTATGGGTGCCCTGAGCACGCACAAATGCCAGTACATCCGATGCTTTAGCCCAGGCTAATTGGGTGTCACGTTGACCTTGTTCGGGAAAGGTAATTTGGGTCGATTTTTGGGTTTCCAGATGATAAACAAAGATTGCGCTGGCACCGTTTTCTGCTGAATCCGTGTAGGCAATCAGCGCGCCGGAAGGTGACCATTCCAGTGACTTGTGAAACCGCTCCTGAACACAAGCTGTGATCCTGTTTTCTATCAGTGTGGCGAGCTCTTTTATCCACACTTCACAGTTACCTGTAGAATCAATCTTCAAATAGGCCAGTCTGCGCCCGTCCGGTGACCATGTTGGCGTGGTTTCATTGGCGGTGCTGAAACTCAGCTGCCGGAGTGTGGCCTGATTATCTTTCAGGCTTTGTATAAAGATTCTGGAAGGTTCGTTGTCCTTTACCCACATAAAGGCCAATGAGTTGCCGTCGGGGGAGATCTCGGGGGTTTCTTCGATGCCTTCAAGGTAGCTTAAGGGCTCTGGTTTGCCATATCTTATCAGGTCAGGTTTTGCTGACTCCTCCGGATTGAAATACATCATCAGCAGTAAACCAATAAGGCAGACTGCACCAAACAGGGCAAAGGGCGTCAGGTTGCGATAATGGCTTGGCTGTTGGTTATGCTCAATAACCTGGTTTGGGGTGTCTTGTGTTACTTCTGACACGGGTAATCGCAGCTGATAGCCCGACTTGGAGATGGTGCCAATGCTGTTTGTCTCGCCCTGATCGAGAATTTTTCTCAGCGCGTAAATCGCATTGGTGACTCCCCGGGAGCCAACGGCAACGTTGCCGGCCCAGATTTCCTCAATAAGGGTGCTTCTTGACACAGTGTTGTTGGTAGCAAGTACCAGTTGCATCAGTACTTCAAAGACTTTCGGTGCCAGCACCTCTTCGACAGCAGTGTCGCTTTTTTGGTCAGCACGGACAAGCTTGAGCTCATGGGTTATTACGAGCCAGTTACCTACCCGATAGTCACCGAGTTTCATCATTTCTCCAACGTTATCGCCTTTATCATATCGGCTTTTATTAATATGGAATGAGGAAATTAAGTCAACCTGTTAATCGGATTGAGATACCTTCTGATACAAAAGCAATCAGATTAAGTGGTTTAAGTTTCTGATAATAAAGTAAATGATAAAAAAATGACATGGAAGTGATTCAAATGTGATTCTTGTGGTCTTCATGCCTTGGCACTTGTTTGTTAATAAGTCGTAATCGGTGCTTGCAATGCTGTAGTACGCGCCTTCTTTACAAACTATTTAACATTTCAATGCTGAGGAACACTCTACAATGATTACTAAAATGTCACGACTCAGTGCATGCATCAGTCTTGCCTTGCTCCCTTGCTACTCCTATGCGATGCCCATCGAAGCTGCTTTTAATAAACCGGTATCCCAGCAGTTAAACCCTGCCGCTCAGGAAAGAGGCCAATACGTTGTCCTGCTGACAGGGCAGAGTCAGTGGCTGGGAGGAAATGAATCACAGATTCGTAGTCAACAAGCTCAGCTCATTCAATTCATTGAAACTATTGATGGTAGCGCAAAGGTATTGGCAGCTAGCAGCAAGTCGCTTAATTCAATACATGTTGAAATGTCAGCATCGACTTATGACAGTATAAAGAATCATCGCTTGGTGACCTCGGTTAACCGCCTCAATGACAACACCAAACAGTCGACTGAAACGGTAACGGTGAGGGAGCAGACCTCTGCCGTCGCATCGGTCGTATCAACCAATCTGGCTAAAGCACCAAAATTGTCCACCAATCCTGATGCCGGCAAGGGGACTGTCATTGCCATCATGTCAACGGGTATTGACTATACCCATGCTGCCTTGGGGGGCACAGGTACGTCAGAGGCGTATGAAGAGGCAAAAGTGAACGCCACTGCTGAATTTGATGGCTTTCCCACTGATGTTGTAATCGGAGGCCTTGACTATGCTTCCGAGTTTGGTTGGGGAGAGGATCCAAACCCACTTGATGGCGATACTATTTTTACTGACCCCTACTATGGCTCTGAATTCCCAACGGGCCGAGGCACTATGCTCGCTTCGCTTATCCATGAACAGGTGCCTGGAGCGAAATTGCTGGGTTACAAGATGGCGGGTGTTTCTGACCCATGGGGTTATGGGCCAAATGCTCGTTACCCTTCTGTCACTACCATGGCCAAGGCAATGGAAGACGCAGTAGAAAAGGGTGCTGATATCATTGTCGTTGACCAGAGTGTTTATGGCGGCCACTTTGCCGCTTACTACGATCCAAATGATCCACAAACATCTGGTGCGGTTTTTGACCATATCATGGTAAACAGTCTTGCCGCTAAAGGCGTGCTTGTTGTCGTAAGTGCAGGTTATTTCGGTGAACTTCCCACCAAATACAATGTGGGAAATTTGGGCGCCACTGCCGAATCGCTGACAGTGGGCGCAGTTGAGGCTGTAGGTGAGGGGTTAGCCACTACCAACTGGACGCCCCATGGCCCTGTTCGCGGTATTCAAACACTTAAGCCTGATATGGTGAGCTATGCCAGCGAAGAATCGGTCGCGGTCGTAGGTGGGCTTGATACAACTGTAGACGTTGCAGAAAAAGAGTTCCCTGTGGCCCGTATGGCTGCCGCCGCGGCTATCGTAAAAGCCGAACGCGGTGTGTCAGGTGTTGAGGTTAAAGCGCTGCTTACCAATACCGCTAACCATGCTATTGAGCGTGGTGACAGTGGTAAAAACGCCTCTGTAACCCAAATCGGTACTGGGGTGGAAAATCTTGAAGCAGCCCTGAGCACCTCTGTTGCCGTTTGGGAAACCAGCAGTTACCAGCCTCATCTTAAATTTGGGCAGCAATTGGTATCAAATGTCAGTCGTCATGTAAAAGAAGTTTCACTGCGAAACTACTCCAACACGGCTAAAACCTATAGCCTGGCAGTAAACATGGCTGAAGGCCGTGTCAGCAATGAAGCTATCAGTTGGACATTCCCGGCTTCGGTTACCGTTCCGGCCAATACGACCTTGTCTGTGCCGGTAGTGCTGGAAATCGATGCCGATAAACTGCCAGTGTCCCTGCTCAATAAGAGTGATGACTATAGCATTGAGGCCTGGGAACAGTTTGAAGTCAATGGTTACCTGACGTTCACCGCATCCGGTGAGCCAGAATTGAATATGGGATGGTCGGTTTACCCACGCCCGGCGGGTAAAATTCGTCGTGAGTTCAACACTTATAACGATGGTATTTGGGATTCACCAAAGCTACTGCCATGGGCAGAAGGAACCACCACGGTTAAACAGGCCTTTACCAATGTGGGCAATCACAATGCGCACATGATGGCATTACCTGTAGTGAAATCTCAGCCCACCGCTCCCGCGGGATTTGAGAACACCAAGAACGTCATGAAGCATACTGCTTCAGCTGTACTGTCAGATTCTCAGTGTGCCAGCGGTAAAAAGTATGTGTTTGCCGTGCAAATGCACGCGGGCATGGATATCGCCGTCGCGGGTCACATGGATAAGATGGGCGATATATTGACCCGTCACAGCCTGTTTTCTGAGTCTGTGGTCGACATGTACAACTTGGCTGACAGTTTTGACCCATACGTTGAGTACAATTTAACCAATGCCGACCGTGTTGCTGATATGTTCATTACTATTGATGAAAATGGCCAGCCACAGACGGTGATTACAGATTTCAGTTCTGACGATTCGTGGACGCCTTTACCTCCGAAGATCTCCTCATTGCCAACTTACTTCACCCCCGGCGGCGATACCGTTGTGGGTCAAGCATGCTTGGATGACCTTTATCACCATGAGTTGAACTCGCCTGAATCCTTTGATCAGCATTTTGCCATGGTATTTGCGACCGACCGTGACGTATTCCCCACCGCTTACGGTCCGGCAGTCATGTTTAACCCTACCAAATTCGGCCGCAAATTTATTTCCAGTGAATATGATTGGTGGACCGGCGAATACGTTGAGAAAGAGCGCTATAGCACTGCCATGATTAACATGAACCACGTAGATGCCGAAGGGGTTGAAGGCGAGCAGTGGGCATGGGAGCTTGATGTCGAAGCCGGCCAGAGCGCCATGTTGTGGGCCTTCCGCGATACCTGGTGCGCCGGCGGTGGTTTTGGTGGCTGGAGTACAACTTCAATGGATGCAGGCATCATGGCGGCCAGCCCAGGAAGCTGTAGCTATTCTGACTTCTTGCTGATGGATTTGAACAGCAACATGACGATTGCTGCCAAACAGGAAAGAGATGGCGCCACGTTGCAGCATGTGGATGCCGGTCAAGCCTTCAGCGTCGAGGAAAATGCGCCCGAGGGCACAGTTATCGGCCAGTTAACAACCAGTATTGATGGCTTCTTTGGTGAACCCAATACCGATTGGAACACAGTGGACATCGTTCAGGTTGGTGCGATTCCCGGTATGCCTGTAGCGGTTAGCAGCGACGGGGTTATCACGGTAGCCAACTCTGACGCACTGGATTATGAAACCCTGAAGTCCATGACGCTGAAAGTGCAAACTGTGCGCGGCAACATTGTTGGCACTGTCACTGAAGTGACTGTGGATCTAACCAATGTGAATGACGTCGCACCGATATTTACTGGCCCATTCGCCCCATTCGAGGCGAAAGAGGGTGAGGCTTATGAATATTCACTTGCAGGTTACTTCACTGACTCAGAAGGTGATGCGATTTCGCTCAGCGTGGCAGGCCTGCCTGCCGGATTGAGTTATGAATCAAGCACCATGCTTATCTCAGGTACACCAACTGCATCAGGCGCGTTTGTAGCGCAAGTTACAGCCTCAGATGGTGAGAACGACACCACCGCTGAGCTAACCGGCAACGTCGAGGCAAAACCATCAAGTGGTGGTGCCCTGGGCTTTGGTCTGCCATTGCTGTTGCTGGCGCTGCTGCGTCGTAAACAACAATAATTTCAGTCAGTTTATGCCAGCCATCACCTGTTGTGATGGCTGGATTTTTCACATTATCGATTCAAGGAGTCACGCAGTGATCAGACTCACTCTTTTAGCCGCCGCCGTTATCAGCTCCTATAGCTGGGCAGAGCCGGCAGAACAGAAGTATCTTGCCCAGCCTCTTCACACCGAGATGAAACCGCTGGTTAGTCAGAAACAGCGCTACATTGACGACCTTTACTTTATGCATTTTCCTGAAGCGCCATTGGCGTTGGCCTACAAGCAGTTACCCGACACCAGCATTATGGTAAATGGCAAGCCCAATGGCAGACTGAATGTTGCCAGCCGCAGCAGTCAGCAGTACCTGCAAAAGCTGGCAAATGGCCGTGATATTCAGCGTCAGCGGCTTTCGAGTGTGTTAGGGCGTAACCTGAATTTTGAATATCAATACGGATTACTGATTAACGCAGCGACGGTAAGGCTAACGAAGGAAGAGGCAGCAAAGCTTGAACAAAGCAACAGCGGCGTTCGACTTGAAAAAATGCAGATGCGTCATCTGATGACAGATGCCGGACCATCCTTCATTGGTGGGGAGGCCGTCTGGAATGGCGTAGGCACCGATCTTCCAACCAAGGGTGAAGGCGTTATTGTTGGTGTTATCGACACGGGTATTGATGCTGATCATCCATCCTTTACGGCAAAAGCAATCGATGGCTATGAACACGTGAATCCATGGGGCACGGGTAATTACACCGGTGATTGTGTTGATAACGATTGGTTGTGTAACGATAAACTGATTGGTGTGGTGAGTTATCCTGAGCTGCGTGGCTTTTACCCCGGTGAGCCTTATGAAGGATTCCCCAAACCTGAAGTTATTGACGTAGGCTGGGACATGCATGGTCACGGTACCCACGTGGCTTCAACGGTTGCAGGTAACCCACAGGTCAATCTGACACAGAAAAATGCGATTGGCGATGAAGCACAGCTGAAAATCCCGAAAATCAGTGGCGTTGCGCCACGGGCCAATATCATCTCATATCAGGTGTGTTTACCGATTTCCGGTGATGATCCCAATTATGGCGGTTGCTTCCCGGATTTAACCGTATTGGCATTGGAACATGCCGTGCAGCATGGTGTTCACGTTATCAACTATTCCGTAGGCGGTGCTCCGGACAGCCCATGGGATTCCGCCGACTCACTGGCATTCCTCGCGGCGCGCACAGCCGGGATTCATGCGGTAACCGCTGCTGGTAACGCAGGCCCCAGTCCTCAGACAGTGGGTGCTCCGGGTAACGCGCCTTGGGTGACTACGGTGGCAGCCTATACACACGATCGTGGATACAGTGATAAAACGTTGCGCTGGGTAGCAGGTGGCGAAAGTGCCCTTGCTGATATCAGTGGTGCCGGGGTCAGTTATGGTTTGACAGGCCAGGTTGTTGATGCCGCAAACTATAACGACGGCAAGTGTAACAGCCCATTTGAAGCCGGTACATTTAACGGCGAAATCGTGGTTTGTCGTCGTGGCGATATCGCCCGGGTGGAAAAGGGTAATAACGTGCTCGCCGGCGGTGCCGGTGGTTTGATTCTGATAAACGTCGACGCTAACGCCGACAATATCGAGCCCGATCTGCACGTATTGCCTGCTATCCAATTGACCATGGCCGATGGCGAAACGCTGCTATCTTGGCTTGGCAGTGGATCTGATCATGCACTGACCATCAGTGAGTCGGCGCATATCCGCGTGCCCGAAAATGGTGATATTGCCGGCAGCTTCTCCTCAAGGGGGCCTAACTATCCGTACCCACACACTATTACGCCGGACATTGCGGCTCCGGGTGTAGATATTTTTGCCGCTCATACCACCGAGTGGCCATTTGTCGATCCAAAGAACGCTGTACCAAGCGAATTTGATTTTATGAGTGGTACCTCGATGGCGAGTCCTCATGTAGCTGGTGCCTTGGCCTTGTTGGCTGCACTGCGTCCGGACTGGACTCCATCTGAGGCTCAGTCGGCCATTATGACCACTGCCAACAGCAATACCTTCAAGGATGATGATGGCGATGGCGTGAAAGAGTCTTCAACCCCCTTTGATGCAGGTGCCGGACGTATCCAAATCGATAAAGCGGTGCAGGCTGGATTATTGTTGCCTATCAGTGAAGCTGAATACCTGAATGCGGATCCTGCCCTCAATGGTAATCCCGCGACTTTGAATCTTCCTACCATGGTGGGTCTGAACTGTTTGGCGAAATGTGAGTGGACAAGAACAGTGACTGCCGTGAAAGATGCGACCTGGACGGTAACAACTGCTCTGCAAACTCAGGGTGTGAATGTCAGCGTGACGCCATCGACCTTCGCCTTGAAGGCGGGCGAGTCACAGCAATTGACCATTACTGCTACCCCAACTGCCGAGCTTGCTGCGTTATGGAGCTTTGGCGAGGTGCGTTTGACGTCAAGTGGCTTGCCTGAGCAACACCTGACGTTTGCCGCCGAGTTCACCGGTGGTAATGTGCCCACCGAAGACGTGGTGAAAATCACCGCTCATCGGGATGCAGACAACTTTACTCTGGCGGGTTTTAACTCGATAGGTTCGGATAACCTTCAAGTTGAGGCGCTGGGACTGAGCAAAGTGGATGTCATTGAAGGGGAAACCTCATGGGATCCTACGGCAAATTACCGTGCTCAGAATCCAGAAACCTACCATGTGGTTCCGGTCAACACCAATTCGTCGGTGACTATGATAGGTGCATGGATTAACAGTGCTGAGGCGCCGGATTTAGACCTGTTTATTGTTCGTGATGCGAATTTGGATGGAAAACCCAGCCAAATCGAGTTGGATAATGCCGTTTGTATCAGTGGCCGCGAGGACAGTAAAGAAGCCTGCTTCATTGATACACCGGTGCCGGCAAACTATCTGGTGGTTGTTCATAACTATCAAGGAACTGACCCCGCCAACTTCGACAAGCACAGTGTGTCAGTGGTGAAAGTGCGCAAAACAGATACGCTGTTGGAAGCTGATGTGCCCGAGTCAGTGGCGCCGGGTGAAGAATTTGCACTCACACTTAACTGGGATCAGCCGATGAGTGAGGGCGAGGTGTATTTTGCCGTAGCGACGTTAGGCACGCACCCGAATCTTCCCGATAACATCGGTTCAGTCTATTTCGAATTGCACCGTGGGGCAGACGATGTCGCGGTCACTGTTGATAGGCAGTCAATCGTCAGTGGCGACACCTTGACTTATTCCATTGATATTCTTGCCAATGATTCCGCAGCCGATAAAGTCTACACCTTGACAACCACGCTTGCGGATGGATTCTCAGTGCTGGATGCTGATGGTGGTACACAAAACGGTAACACAATAACCTGGCAGCTGGTTCAGGAAGCCAATGGCCCCACGCGTACTCTTGCCTTGGTTGTTGGTTCAGCGGGTGTCACCAAGAGCGCTGAAATCGCTTTGGAGATAATCCACAGTGTTGACAGCGCGCCAGGGAAAACCTTGAAAGCCATCGCTGATGCAGTGCAGGTTAAGGCCTTGCCAATAGCCAAAATCAACGGCAGTAGCGCTGCCAAGGTTTCCCTTCAAACCCCTGGCAGTATTGACCTGAGCGGCGCAGATAGCTTCGATGGTGACGGCAAGGCGTTGAGCTACCAGTGGCGTCAGGTCTCAGGGCCAACCTTGACTATGAGCGGTAACAACACTGCAAATCTTAAGGTCTCCATTGCGGCTTTGCAGAGCCAGGCTGTTGCGGTAATTGAACTGGTAGCGGAAAGTGCCAATGGCAAAAGTGCTCCCGCACAGGTGACAGTGCAACTGCTTCCTGAACAGCAGCAAAGTTCTGGTGGCGGTGCCTTGGGCTTGTTCAGCTTGCTTTTTGCCTTCTCTGTTGGATTCATCAGGATAGGACTGCGTAAAAAAGTGTGATCAAACAAGGAAAGAGCGCCCTAAAGGCGCTCTTTCTTTTTTATGCATTCGAAAAATATCTGGCCTTATGCTATTGTATTTACTGGCTATAAGACGACTTGGCCAGTCACGAAACGGAAAGCACGAAACGGAAAGCACGAAACGGAAAGCACGAAACGGAAAGCACGAAACGGAAAGTTAGGCGGTGCAGTAAATTAGAAGAGTTGCACCAGTTGATACTCTGCTTGAACCTCGGTAGGTTGATACTCGGTATCAAGCGAAATAGCAAATCTCCTCTTGGTCATCATCACGTTGACCAAGAAGTCGCGGTGACTTTGCTTAGAGTAAAATTAATCGAAAACAACCAAGGGATAGGTTTTATGAATCGAAATATAGCACTCTGCTTTACCCTACTAATCTCGTCATTTGTTGCCATTCAACCGGCATTTGCAGATAAACAAAATCTTCAGGATGTTTCCCAGAAGCTTGAGAAAGTTTCGCAGGGGCTGGTTGGCCGCATTGGCGTGTCTGCTCAGGAAATTGGCTCAGGGGAGAGGATCACAGTAAACGGTGATGAAACCTTTGTAATGGCAAGTACCTATAAGGTTGCAATTGCCGTTGCTTTGCTGGACCGTGTCGATAAAGGTGAACTTAAACTTTCCGATTTAATTGATATCTCGCAAGATATGATGGTCGCAGGCGACAACGCGATTGCACAGAACTTCGTTCATCCCGGCATCAAGTTGTCGGTAGCCAATTTGATTGAACCCATGATCACCGAAAGCGACAATACAGCGACGGACATCTGTCTTAAATTGGCGGGAGGTCCGGAGGCGGTGACGAAAAAGCTTCGCAGCATTGGGATAACAGACCAACGAGTTGATCGCTATGTTACCGAAATTTTGAGAGACTTCTATGGTTTACCTGACAAGGCCTATACTTCAGTACTTGCAGAGGCCATTGCCAAAGACCCAACACTTGCAGCCAAGCAATCAGTTCGAAACCTTAAGTTTGAGCAAGAAGATCCACGTGACCAGACCTCACCAAATGCCATGCTGGAATTGCTTCTGGCTATCGACAGCGGCAAGGCCTTGAGTGAGACAAGCCGCGAATTTTTGCTTGCCTCCATGTCACGTACTCGCACAGGTAATGGAAGGTTGAAAGGCCTTTTACCAAAACGAACACCGGTTGCCCACAAAACAGGCACTATTGGTGGTGTGGCCAATGACGTGGGTTTTGTAACCCTGCCGGATGGTCGACGTTTTGCCATTGCGGTATACACCAAGAGCAGTACGACGTCCGATGCTGATCGGGATCGGGCTATTGCGGAAGTGACGCGTACGTTATACGACTTTTATTATTTGCAAGCAAAAAACAAATAATCTTTGTCTTTTTAACGATTAGCTAAGGAAGGTGCGAATAAGTCCCGTGTTTGCTGTGCGAGGACTTGTTCGCACCTTCCCTAAGGCGTTGTCAGTGTAGTTTTGACGCTCAAATAATGAGTGGAAAATTTTCAAGTTCTAGGTTAAGGCTTACACAATTTAAAAGAGGAAGAGCAATGAAAAGGACTCAAGTCATTTCAAGCGCATTTTTCGCAGTGTGTGCTGTCGCTATGCCTGCATTCGCTGTGACCTATGATGTGGTGATTAATAATGGCAGGGTAATAGACCCAGAGACCAAATTCGACGCTGTTGCCAATGTGGGGGTTAAAGACGGGAAAATCGCCGTGATCACCAATAAGCAGATTAACGGCAAGGAAACGCTCGAGGCCAAGGGAATGGTGGTGGCACCGGGCTTCATCGACACCCACTTCCACTTTCAAATGCCTATCGGTTATTCGCTCGGGTTGCGCGACGGCCTTACCAGCAGCATGGATTTTGAGATGGGCTGTGCGGGGTCCTACGTCGCCGCCTGGTATGAAGCGCGTGCCGGTGTGACCCAAGCCAACTATGGCTGCGCGGTCAGCCACGAGTTTGCCCGCGCGATGGTGCTCGATGGGTCGGACGGCGCTGAGTACCTGATAAACGGCCCCGTCGCCGCTTACACAACTCGGGCAAAAACGGGCTGGAGCGCGACGCGTCCGACGCTGGAACAGGGCAACGCGATTCTTCAGGAGCTTGACAAGGGGCTTCAGGCGGGCGCACCCGGTATTGGCAGTACCACGGGCTACATGAGAGCGGGCATCTCTTCCCGCGAGATGTTCGAGGTGCAGAAGGTTGGCGCACGCTATGGTCGCCCGACAGGCTCACATACACGCTATACGCTAGGCAACGACACGACCGAGGTTAATGGCGCGCAGGAACTTATTGCAAATGCAATCGCGCTCGGCGCGCCCGCGATCGTCCTGCACTTCAACAACCCCGGCTGGCGAGTGACACACGAACTGATTTCAAGGCTGCAGGAAAGCGGCCACAACATCTGGGGGGAAATTTATCCCTATGCTGCGGGGTCCACCACGATCAATGCGGAGTTTCTGGAGCCCCGGAGCTGGGTCGACGACCTGGGCAACCGCTACGAAGAAACCATTCTGGATCCGGTCACGAACAAGTACTACACCCTGGAAACCTACAAAGCCACTGTCGCCTCTGAACCGACCAGGCCGGTCGTTGTGTTTAAGATGCCCGCTGACGACCAGTGGAAATGGCTTACGCTGAAGGGCGTGACCATGGCCAGCGATGGCGTTGGTGCCAAGCCGTACGACGCCGCGTGGGATTACCCGATGGACAAACTCGGCGGTACCCACCCCCGCACGGCAGGTTCCCGTGGGGCTACGATTCGGCTCGGTCGGGAACACAACATCCCGATGATGCAGCTGATGTCGATCCTCAGCTACAACGCTGCCAAGCATTTAGGCGATACTGGACTGAAGGCGATGCAAGAGCGCGGCCGCATCCAGACCGGCATGGTTGCCGATATTGTGGTCTTTGACCCCGAACGCTTCACGGACAATTCAACCTACGCAAAGGGCGCTCTCCCGTCGACTGGCATGAAAGCGGTGCTTGTCAACGGCAAGGTGACCGTGCGTGACGATGTGCTGCTTCCTGTTTTCGCCGGTCAACCGATCCGCTTTGAACCTGAAGCCAAACCGCGTTTCGTGCCAGTATCGGTAGAATCGTGGAATGCCGAATTCTCGACCGGGATGCCTAGTGACTTCACGGGTGCTTTTCCTGAGGATGGCGGAAAAAAATAAGAAAAACCACGTAAAAGCGGAGTCTGAAATGAAAAAGCAAAGACATCTACAGATCGGGATGCTCTTTATGAGCGTCATCTGTGCTTTGCCGGCCATGGCGCAAGACTATGACATTGTGATCAACAACGGCCGGGTCATGGATCCCGAGACCAACTTTGATGGTGTGCGCAACGTTGGGATAAAGGACGGCAAGATTGCAGCCATTACCAAGGACGCAATCAAGGGCAAAGAAACCATCAACGCCGAGGGGCACGTGGTTGCACCGGGCTTTATCGAGGGGCACCAGCACGCCACAGATCAGTTTAGTCGCAAGGTTAATTTACGGGATGGCTTGACCACCCAGATGGATTTCGAGTCAGGTGCCGGCGATATCGCTAAATGGTATGCAGACCACGAAGGTAAAACCCAGGCCAACTACGGCATGGTCGTGCTCGCAACGCTTGCCCGTGTATCGGTTTTGGACGGCCCTGAAATTGCGGCTTTGGGTAATGACATGGGCGAACTGTTCCGTGGTGTGGTAGGTGCCGCAGCCGCAAAGGCCCAGAAGGAAGGGCGCAAGCCGGGTTGGTCGTCAACCTTACCGAACAAAGAGCAGATGACCCGGATTATGAGTTATGTCGACGAAGGCCTTCGCCAAGGTGCCTTGGGCGTGGGCGTTCCCGTCGGTTATATGACCACGGGTGTTACCCAATACGAATTGTATAAATACCAGGAGTTGGCGGCGAAATACGGCCGGGTTACCAATGGACATGTACGTTTTGCTGGTGTACGTCCACCCAATGAGGGGCAGTTGGGGGTTCAGGAAATGATGGCCAATGCCATGGTTCTGGATGCGCCGTTCATGGCGTCACACCTGAACAGCAACATGGACTGGGAATACACCATTCCTATGATTAACGACGCAAGAGAAAAAAGAGGCGCCAAGGTATGGGGTGAGGTTTACCCCTATGCTGCCGGTTCTACCATTGCTTCTGCCGATATGCTTACGGAATCAGGCATGGCTCAAATGGGAATTACCTATTCAGACGTTGCGAATCTCGATGGCACCCGTTGGGATAAAGCGATGTATGAGGACGTTCGCAAGAATGATCCCGGCAGGGCGATTGTGATTTACAACAATCCGCCTGAAGCTATCGCTAAATGGCTGGCTATGCCGGGAGTGGTCGTCGTCTCTGACGGTATGGCTATTCAGGATGAAAAGCTCAACTACTACCCTTGGGATTCCCCCTATGAAGGCAAGTCAGTTCACCCGCGCAGCGCCGGTACCCGTGCCAAAGTATTGCGTATGGTGCGTGAAGAAAAGATCATGCCTTTGATGGAAGCCATTTCAAAGATGAGCTACCTGCATGCTAAATATTTTGACGAATTGGGTGGCATACCTCACTTTAAAACCAAAGGACGTATGCAAGAAGGTATGGATGCGGACATCGTCGTCTTCAATCCGGATACGGTCACAGACAACAGCACTTACGAGCCAGGCAAGGGCGCGCTGCCCTCAACCGGCATTCCCTACGTGCTGGTGAACGGCGTCGTGGTGGTGAAGGATTCCGAAGTGCAAAAGGTCTTTCCGGGCAAGCCGATTCGTTTCCCGGTAATGGAAAAGGGCCGGCTGGACCAGATTTCTATCGAACCCAGGACATTTGACCCTAACCAGTCTTAATACGAGAACTAGCGGTGGCTGAGCGATGGTGCGTGGTTCCCCCCCACGAATTCCGCCACTGAAACCAATTTCAAAATGGAGATAGCAATGAAAATTCAAGGACATCTACTAATCGGTACACTCTTAACGAGTGTCATGGGTACTATGCCGGCCTTGGCACAAAAATATGACGTCGTAATCAACAACGGCCGGGTCATGGACCCTGAAACCTTGTATGACGATATCGCCAATGTCGGTATCAAAGATGGCCGCATTGCCGAAATCAGCAAAAAGCCGCTGAAGGGTGTCAAGACGATCGATGCCACCGGTCATATCGTGGCGCCGGGCTTCATCGACACCCATTTCCATTGGCAGACGCCAATCGGTTACCGGGTCGGGTTGCGCGACGGCATGACCAGCTCCATGGATTTCGAGGCGGGCTGTGCGGGTTCCTATATCGCGGCCTGGTATAAGGCACGTGAAGGTGTGACCCAGTCCAACTATGGCTGCGCGGTCAGCCACGAGCTTGCCCGATCGATGGTGCTCGACGGGAGATTGAGCGACGAGATCTACATGAGAGGTCCCATTGCGGCCCTTGAAGCCCGTAAAAAGTCGGGCTGGAGCGTGACGCGCCCAAACCTGGAACAGGGCAACGCAATTCTTGAAGAGCTTGACAAGGGGCTTCAGGCGGGCGCACCGGGCATCGGCAGCACCGTGGGTTATATGAGAGAGGGCGTATCTTCCCGCGAGATGTTCGAGGTGCAGAAGGTTGGCGCACGCTATGGCCGTCCGACCGGTGCACATACACGCTATACACTTGGCAATGACACAACAGAGAACAACGGTGCGCAGGAACTCATCGCCAATGCTATGGCGCTGGGAGCCCCAGCGATAGTCCTTCACTTCAACAACCCTGGCTGGCGGCTTGCGCATGAAATGATATCGCGGCTTCAGTCTCAGGGATTCAACATCTGGGGCGAAGTTTATCCCTACGCCGCAGGCTCCACCACGGTGAACGCCTCATTCCTGCAGCCGGACAGTTGGGTCGAGCAGATGGGCAACCGCTATGAGGATACCGTGCAGGATCCGGTCACGGGTAAGTTCTACACCTTGGAGACATTCAAGGCCGACACAGCTTCCAATCCGACCAAGCCGATCGTGGTATTCAAGATGCCCCCAGAAGACCCGCCAAAATGGCTGACGCTGAAAGGCGTGACCGTGGCCAGCGACGCGCTTGGCGCCGAACCATACTTTGGCCCGTGGGATATCCCGCTGGAGAAGATCGGCAACATGCACCCCCGCGCGGCTGGTACCCGAGGCGCGACAATCCGCCTTGGTCGTGAGCATAACATCCCTATGATGCAGCTGATTTCAATCCTCAGCTACAACGCGGCCAAGCATCTGGGCGATACGGGTTTGAAAGCGATGCAAGAACGTGGTCGCATCCAGAAAGGCATGGTTGCTGATATCGTGGTGTTTGACCCCGCACGCTTCACTGACAATGCGACGTACGAGAAAGGCGCTCTCCCGTCGACCGGCATGAAAGCGGTGCTCGTTAACGGTCAGGTTGCACTGCGAGACGATAAAGTGCTTCCGGTTTTTGCAGGAAAACCGATCCGGTTTGACCCCGAAGCCCAGCCGCGCTTCGAGCCGATATCTTTAGAGGGGTGGAATGCACAGTTCTCCACCGGGATGCCTGATACCTTCACGGGTGCTTTTCCTAAGGACGGCGGAAAGTGATAGGGGCACGCTTATTGGTATCTCTCTGTGTTGCGGCCTTGTTGGCCGCAACACAGGCTTCGGCTGAAGCCAAGGCGATAGCATTCGCCGACCTTGTGGATCCTCAGGCTACCGTCTTCGAAGATCCTTTCAAAGACATGGGACATGAGTTGCTCAATGAGTTGAAGCTGCTATTGGAACTGGATGAGAAGCTCTCGCAAAATTCCCTTACGGAAGATGAGCGCTCCCGCCTCAAAGAACGGCGCAAAGCGGCGAAGGACTTGCTTGAAATCAACGGTAAGGATGTCGATGCACTATTAGCTCAGCGCTGGGACGTCGCCAGAAAGCGGCAGAACGCGCTTATCGCTACGAATCCCGTTTGGGATGGGGCCGAGGTTGAGCTGTCGGGCTATTTGATTCCGGCTCCACAGGGTGCAGATGGTAACTTTTACGGTTATCTCGTCCCCCAAGTAGGTATGTGCAGTCATCACACGTCCCCCCCGCCTAATCAACTCGTGCGCGTGAGGTTGCCGGATGACCCTAAGAGTCAATCTCTTTATGCACCGGCTCGAGTCTCTGGGCGACTCCAAGTAGAAGCAAGCGACGCCACGATATTCGTCCTGGATGGAGAGGCACGCATGATCAGTAGCTGGACGCTAAACGCCATTACTGTCGACCGCGGGGAAGATGTGGCCGGGAATGGTGTTGTTGGCGCGTCCGAGACAACCGTCAGTGCAGGAAACTGAGGGCTGACATGATATGAGTGATTGCGCTGTACCGGAATAATCGCTCGATAAACTTGCCAAGGCAGCCTAAGGAACATCGGGTGCCGTGAAAACAGGCGCTATTGGTGGTGTCACCAAAGACGTGGGATTTTATTAGACAAGCTGATGACAGACTTTTTATTGTGTTAAATCCCGGCAGGAGGATACGATGGGATCCTTGTAGAATTTATCAGAGCCCGATAAGACTTTTATTATTTACAGTCATAGATCAAGTTCAACTATGAATATTTAAAAAGGAAGAAATATGAAACAAATCGAGCAGAAAAAAAGGAAATTATTACTTGGTGTAGTAATTTCATCATTATTTGCAATGCAGCCCGCATGTGCAGAGAAAAATCAACAGCCCATGACAAAGGAAGAGGGCCAGGCGGCCTTTGATGCTGTCATCGCCGAAACAAATGAACTCATCAAAGAAATGCGTATACCGGGACTTGCTGTCGGTGTCATCCATGGAGCCAACACCTACAGCGCTGGTCTCGGTGTCACCAAGGTAGGCACCGACGAGGCCGTTACCCCTGATACACAATTTCAAATTGGCTCTGTGACAAAGACCTTCCTTTCAACGCTGGCCATGAAGCAGTCCGAACAGGGCATTCTGGATTTAAACGCTCGTGTCGTCGACATTCTGCCGTGGTGGAGGGTTTCAGATCCCGTGGCGACGTCTAAAGCGCGGGTTGTTGACCTGTTTCACCATCGTGCTGGCTGGTATGGCGACCATGGGTTCCTTCGTGTTCCTGAAGGTGGTTCGATATCCGAGAAAGTTATGCTTCAGGCGTCTTATGTCGAGCAAATCTATCCGTTCGATCAAACCTGGATGTACAACAACACCAGTATCACCTTCGCGACCCATGTGGTGTCGCATGCCGGCGGAAAGCCAATTGAGACGCTCATCGAAGAGAATCTGTTAACTCCTCTGGGCATGAATTCGTCATCCTTTAATTACGACGCCACCCCGCCGGCTAAAGATTACGCATGGGGTCATCCGCCAATCTACGGGGAAGGCAGCATCAATGATCTCAAGCCGTACTACATTCCGTTGATTAGAGAGTCCGCAGCCTCCGGCGCACTCCGCTCTACAGTGACCGACATGCTGAAATACGCCCGCTTTCAGCTGGACGGTAAGGACGCATCCGGCAAGCAGTTGTTGTCTAAAAAAGCACTGGACTATGCCCACGCACCTGCGGTCGAGGCTGAAACCGGCGACTTTACCGGGCTGACGTGGTTTGTCCACGACTACGGCGGGGTAACCAGTCCCAGCCACGGCGGGAATTGGCCCGGCACGCGTTCTTTTCTGCAGCTGATCCCAGACCGCGACTTTGCCGTGGTGGTTTTGGTCCACAGCGATCGCGGAGCTGAGGCCTACAAAAAAGTGGCCAACGCAATGGTCAAAGCCTTTACGAAAATCGAGGCCAAGTCTCCCGTCTCCGTTGGTGCGACTCCGTCTGTGCTCGACCCATTTGTCGGCGTCTTTAAGGGCAATTCGCAAAACATCGAGATCCGCAAAGACGGCGACAAATATGTGTTTGTCCAGTTCTCTGCATTGACCAAGGGAGCGGATCCTGCCCCTGCCAATGTGGAAAACACGGCAGAGGGCTATTTTATCATTACCGAAGGGCCGAATAAGGGAGCGCTTGGCGAATTGCTGAAAGACCCGTCTGGCGAACTCAACTACGTGCGTTTCAACCACAGAATCTTTATTCGCGGTGAAGGTGCGGTCGACGAGTTCGACCTCTCCGGATCGGTATTCGACAAATAACCGACTCGGCAATAGCCACGGATTCGGCGGAGGGGCGATCCTGCATAGCGCAGATTGAACTCTCCGCCGAACCCATTGCATCGTCAACAGGAGAAATCCAATGCGAAAACTATTGCCTAGGAAGTTGACTGCGGCGCTTGTCGTCGCGGTGAGCTTCGCCCTGCCGGCGGTAGCTCAAGAACCCTCTGCGTCTCGATATTGTGCTGATGATATGTACTAGCCCAAATCCAGTCTGGAAATGTCACCCAAAAATCGGGTAGCTGTCAGAGAAGGTCTGAGCTAGTACAGATTAATGACTTATTTCGTAATGAGGTTTAGCCGAAGATAAATCGACTCAGCCAAATTTTATTCTGACTCCGGCGTTGGCGATGAAGCCATCGTTGCGGGACCAAATATCGGTGGTCCACTGCCCGGATGGAGTGCGCTCCGGGAGCAACAGTGGGTGCGTATCGCTCTGTTTGACGTTGAGCAGGTTTTCCAGATTGATAAACCAGCTGTAACGGCCAAAGGTCATCTCGCCCATCAGCCCCAGATGCCAGTATGGCTCTGACTCGGCAACATAGGGACTGTCATCAAGGCGCTGAACACCTGTGTAGTAAGCTTCAAACCCGGCGCGAAAGTGACCGTGCTGTTCCCACATGGCCACAAATCCGGCGGAGTGCCTGGGTGTCAAAGCTTTCTCGCGGCGTGCGCCGCTGTGTGGGTCTTGCTCGGTTGCATCCAGATACAGGTAGCTTGCGGTGAGTTTTAAATCCCCAAGGTAGTAGCGAAGCAGCAATTCTGAGCCCCGGATCTGGCTCTCACCTGTGGCATTTACCAAACGGACCCTATCAAGATTGCCGTTGTCTTGTGACGAAAAAGCTTCAAGCTCTGTCGCGTTTTGGATATCTGACCCAAACAGGGTCAGGCTGGTTTCCACATCATCGAAGCGGTAGGTGAAGTCCAACGAGGCGGTGCGGGCCGTTTCCTCCTTAAGTTCGCCAAGGGGTTCAAGCTGTCCCAACCCTGAGGCTTCAATCTCCTCTACAAATGGTGTCGGCGCATAATAGCCCCGGCCGTAGGAGCCGCGCACGGTGAAATCATCGGCGCGGTAGAGCAGAGACAGCCTTGGGCTGAACTGGCTGCCGTACTCGCTGTGGTCATCTATCCTGGCACTGACCGAGGCAATCAAATCTTCGCTGAGGCTGTAGTCAATCAGAGCAAATAACCCCGGTACATCAAAGCTATAGTCAAAGTCTGCATAGTTTTGTGATTCAAAGGTCTCAGACTGATACGCCGCGCCAATCACCCAATCAAGGTTGTCTCTGTAGCCTGACAGGCTGGCTTCCACCAGGTAATTGCCGTGTTGGTCATTGTCGGTGTCTGTGCCATAGCGGTGAAAATGTTCCTGAACCATGGCCGAGGCACGGGTGCTGAATGTCAGGGTATCCGCCAGCGGCAGGTGATAGACCAGGCCTGCATCCTTACGCTCAGAATCCTGAATCTCGATAAAGGGGCTACCATCAGCCACTGTTTGGCCGCTGAGGGTTCCACCTTGGCGATTTTCGGTCATATAGCCTGCGGTAAGATAGAGGTTATCGCCCTTGTCGCCTTCAAAGAAGAGTCTTGGTCTGAGAGTGTAGCGGTCGTATTCGGGCAAATCGGCCCAGCCATCGCCGTCTATATCTTCGATTGTCTGATAGTGGGCTCCTGCGGTAACTGAGCCCTTGAGCTTGTCGCTAAGTGGCGATTCGGCGTAGCCGGTAACGTCTTGTCCGTTTCTGGAGGTGAGGTTAATCAGCGCTTCACCGGCCATCTCATCTCCCGGGCGTCGGGACACCAAATTGACCACACCGCCCAATGCCGAGCCGCCGTAGAGTGACGAAGCTGACCCCTTGATAACCTCAACCTGACCAAGATCCGTTGGTGGAATTTGCAGTAAACCCAGTGACGATGCCTGATTGCCGTATAGGGGCAAACCATCCGCCAGCAACTGGGTGTAGCGGCCATTCATGCCCTGCAGGCGAACATTGGCGCTGCCAAGGGCTGGAGACGTGGTTTGTACTCTCACGCCGCCGGTTTCTGCCAGCAACATGGAAATATTCCCGGGGCGCATGGCAGCCTTTTCTTCAATTTCTTCCCGGGTTACCACTTCAACCCGCATCGGCTGATCGTCGACTACCCGTCCAAAGCGGGTGGCCTGCACTAAAATGCGCTCCATCCCTTCATCATGGTCATGGCCGTGTTGGTCATGGGATTCGCCTTTGATGTCGCCATTATGGGTATCGCCGTGCTCGTTATGATGGGCTTTGCCATGGTCGGATGCTGTTGCATTGCCATGCTCGTGTGTGTGGCCGGCATGTTTATTGTGGCCAACGGGCGTGTGGGGGGCATGGGTGTTAAGGGGCTCTGAACCAGAGGTCGGTGAGCGATTGCCATTATCTGTCTTGTGGTGATTGTCCTGGGCGTGGGCCGCCTGGCCACTAACTGTGCCCAGGGATATCACAAGCAAAGCCAAGGGCGATAAAGAAGGCATAGGTATATCCTGTAGCGTTGATTTATCCGTAAGTGATAGGATGCAAGGCTAAAGCTTACAGTAACTGGAGAGTCAAGGTGAAAATCAGCGAACTGGCTTCTGCCTCACAGGTGCCAGTAAAAACAATTCGCTATTACGAACAGGAAGGCTTGCTACCGCCACCCAGCCGCATGGCGAATGGTTATCGTCACTATGGCCCGCAGGACCTGGAAACCTTGATTTTTATCCGCCGTTGCCGGGCGTTGAATATCGCCCTGTGTGACATTCGTCGTTTGGTTGAGGTGCAGCAACACCCCCACAGCTCCTGCGCCGTGGTCGATGACATTATTGCCGAGCAACTTGAGCGCATTCGCCAGACCCAGCGTGAGCTGGCGAAGCTGGAGGCTTCACTCTCGTCGCTGGTCGCCTGCGATACCCATCATGTCAGGGATTGCTGCATTCTCAAGCGGCTAAAAGAAGATGATTGCAGCGCCAATCTGGGCGTTGAGTTATAAACACTCTCTACGGGTACAGGTGTTACCCCCACCAGCAGCTTCTTAAATTGTTACGCAGAATACCCGGTGGTTATCTGGAATCTTGGCAGCGATGCATATGAAGTAATACGTAGTATAAAAAGAGCGCCCTTAGGCGCTCTTGCTATTACAGGCTGACTGTCAGTTGAATGTGACACTCGAAATATCAGAGCAGTTGCCGGTGCCATCCTCGCATATATGGTAGGTGTATATGCCATAAGGATTGTTGAGCGTATCGACAAAACCGCCGTCGTTCGCGGTGGCCGTCATCATCACGCCATTGCGAAACACGTTTACCTTGCGGGTTGTTGCGCCGGACCAATTGAGTTCAACCTGTTCGCCGCGCTTGCCCGAGTAGGTCTGTGTGGTCAATTGAATGTCCACGACGGGGGTTGCCTTGCAGCCGTTGTTTAACAGGTATTGATGCGCGTCAGCCACTTTGACAATGCCATGGCCAAAGTAGTCGTCACGGCCATTGGCACCTGCATCAAACGCGGTCTTTTTCAGGGCGTCGCGAATATCGCTGCCGCTGCACTCCGGATGATTTGACCACAGCAAGGCGGCCAGGCCACTGACGGCCGGGGTAGCCATAGAGGTTCCGCTCATGAAGCCATAGTCTGAGGTGCTTATCTCCACGCCAAATGCACTTGCAGCCAGGATAGCGCTGCGGTCTTCCAAGGTGGCGCCAACGGCGGGAATACGGGTCGTGGTGTCGGCGCCCAGGGTGCCATACACCATACCTGCGACGTTATTGATGATAATGGCGCCAATACCACCAGAGGCTTCGCAGTTCATGACTTTGTCATTAAAGGAAATTTCGCCGCGATCAATCAAGCAGACCTTTCCGTCGGCCCCGGAGTCTGTGGCCTTGCCAAGACCCATGTAATAGCCGTTACCGGTGACATTTCCTTGTGCAGCGTAGCCCATTCCGGACGAGCCAAGCACCTGGCCATCGGCGTTTAATACAGACGCCACCGCCATATCGGCAGGGTAGGTCGACAGGGTATCCACGCCGCCAGCTGTTACCTCTACACAGGTAGAGTCCAGAATTTGCTGGTTGTTTTTATTGCTTTTGCCTGAGTAGATGATGCTACAGGCCGGGTACTGGGAGAATGGTGCGATTTGGTCATTCGCGTCGTTGGCCCCCACCATCATCACGGATTCATAACCGGCAGGGAAGGTTCTGACATTGTTGCCATCGTTACCGGCAGCGGCAATCACCAAGCCCCCATTGTTGGTGAATGCTTTAAAAGCGTTCTCTTCGGTGCTGTTTGGTCGGCCGCCACCGAGACTCATGTTAATGATGTTGGCGCCGGCAGCGGCACATTTTTCTGCTGCAACAGCGAGATCAGACGAGTAGCCCCAGCCATTTGCGTTAAATACTTTAATGATATGCATGTCGACGCCGGGAGCCATGCCGATAACGCCGATATCGTTATCGGCCGCGCCGATGGTGCCGGCAACGTGGGTTCCATGGGGGCCGCCATGTTGGTCCCACTGTCCGGTGCCAATATCGTTGTCACCGGTAATGTTTTGCCATAAAAAGTCAGCGTTTGAACGATCGAGGCCGGAGTCAATCACACAGACTTTCACGCCGGAGTTTGCTTGCAGCGTGAGCTGGTTTGCCTGGGATTGATATACGGCATAGGGGGAGATCTGGCTGTGACGTGGGTCGCCAACATCATCGCTGTAACCCATCAATTGGCGTTTGGCATCTTCTTCGATGAGTTGGATGTGTGGGTTATTCAGCAGACCTTTTATGGCCGCAAGATCTTTGCCGCTGAAGGTGGCTGAGAAAAAGTGCTTGCCTTCGGCGTGGATTTCGCCGCCCATTTTTTTGGCAAGGGCTTTCACTACGCCTTTATGCTCAGCATCGACCTGAATAACGTAACGGTCGTCGGCAGCATTGGCGGTCATTGCCATCCCAATACCCAGCGCTAATAAGGTTTTATTTATTGTTTTCATGTTTGTTCCTGAAAGTGTGTGGTAAATAGCAGGCCCATTGAGCAAGGTGCTTGAGGTCAATTCCTTCATTGCCGCCCTGACACTGCTAATTCCTTAAATTCTTTGGCCATATTCAGCGCCAACTGACAAAGCCCGGCGCTGCTTGAGTCCTGACGATCCAGCGACTGTGTCAAGGAGTACGCCCATCAGGGCGTCTCCCGACATCTTGCTGTTAATTCAAGTGTTCGCAGCGACCGAATTGCGCGCCGGATTTCACTTTGTTGATAAGACCATTAGGGAAGCCAGTCTTGATGGAGTTGCCGTTTTCGCACACATAAACTTCTGTCATATCGACATGATAGGAAATCATGGCGCCAGCAACACCACCGACCATTTTTGACCCTGCGGCACTGATAGACAGTGGGTTATTCATGGATGCACGTTCGGCTTCCAAAACACCCTGCTTACTGAAGAAGTTATCCAGCGTCATCCAGCCCAGCTCTTTGATGTAGATTGCACCAACAAAACCTGCCCAGAAGTCACCGGCACGGCCTATGATGACATCACCGTTGTCACTCATGTCGAATGGCACAAGGCCTGCGTATTCACCAAAAATGCTGTGTACCCAGTCAGCGCCCATGTCTTCACAGACATTCCATCCCCAGAGCATAAATGGCACATTCTCACACCATTTGAGACCGCCAATATCGGTGAAGGCGCTGCTGTCAGGCTTGCTGTGATCCCAAAGCAGTACGTTACCGGTCTCGGTGGCCAGGGCTATCTTTTTGCCATCGTAAGAAGCGGCATTTGCTTCAATTGCACCGGCTTTTTGGTACAGATTGATCATCTTCCCTTCTTTTACCCAGGCGACGGCTTCCCAACCATCAAGTGAACCCAGAGCCACTTCGCCATTACCGGAAATGGCATGGGCGCGTACCCAGGAGTTGATGTTCCAGTCAACGTCCTGGGTGTCCAGTTCATGCATGCCTTCTTTGGGCGTCCAGATGAAAGGAACCAGCTCACCCTTGTCGTACTCGTAGCACATTCCGTTACCGTCGACATCTTTGTAAGCCAAGCCGACAACCGTGTTACCGGCATCATCAATGTCCCAGGCCGACGCAGCTTCGGTACCATGTTGTGTGCCACCGCCACAGCTGTTACCGGTAAAGTCGCCAAGGGGCATTACGCCCTTTGAATCAGACCAGATTGCCGGAGCGCTGACGCCATTGCGATCGTGATCGGAATTCACCAGGATCTTGGTGCCGTTACGGTTCATGCGACCTGTTTCTGCAGTGACATAATCAGGCAGCATTTCAAATCCTTTGGTCTCATCCCAGGTAAATCCATAACCCATGATGGTACCCATGGACGAGCGGCCATTTTTGGCAAGATCGGTCAGGAATGCGTTAACGATGGGGCGGAAGTTAATGCCGTCGTCATAGCCGTTGAAGGTGAGGTCGGCCTGCTTGCTCTTACCGGCTTCGGCAACGATTGGCGTGACATCACACTTGTCGTCAGAAACCGGGTTGCTCCCTTCGTTCTCATTCCAATATTCGGCCACCGAAATGATGGGCATTTGGCGCGTTGGGTATCCACCAACATGGATCTCCTCGGTATAAAGCACATAGCTTTGACCGGGGGTCAGGCCGTTGATTTTGAAATATCCGTCCGGGCCAACTTTACCCTGAGTCAGGTAACCTGACTGTGCAGACACCGCATCCATCAATGGGTCGCTGAGGTTACGGGCGATGATATTGACGCCACTGTATTCGGTCTGGCCATCTTTAAGGCGCAGTCTGCCTTCAATTGCACCAAAGCCGGTTTTGTAAGCGTCAGTTGGATAGAGATTGGAAATTGAGACTTTGTCATCCAGTACGTTGACAGTACTTTGAGCTGTTCCGCCTGCGCCGTTGTGGCTGATAAAGGGGAACATGGTTTCAATTATCTCAGGATCAGCAGGATTGGTTGGGCCATACCAGTCCGGCCAATTGTAGGCGTGTATCGGCTCGACACCGCAACCGGCAACGCCGGGGTAGAGCGGGGCAAAGGTGTTACTGATGTAACCCAACTGACCATTGGTTTGGGAGTGTGACAGGTTTATTGCATGACCAAATTCATGGGTAAAGACCCCTGCAACCTGGTTGCCTTCGGTATCGTTAACGTAGACGTTCCAACCATTGATTACTGCGGTTGCCTCGATAATCACGTTGTTTTCGTCAGCAATTTCGGGGAAGGCGATACCCAGCACAGCTGTTTTAGGCACCCCGAAAAAGTCCTCAAGGATACTGCCATCAGTGTCATACAGTACCCAGAAGCCATAACCATTTTGCTTGGTATAGATTTCGGCTGCGTTTGCACCGGTCACATCGGCGATGCCGATTTTCTCTTGAATTGTGCCGGCAATATCCGCCCGGAACGTGGAGGTTTCAACATTGTTCCACTGGTCAAAGGCAAACTGGGTGATTTCTCTGGCGCGATCGATAGATAAAAACACGCTGCCATCGTAGTCGTAGGTAAAGGCGTCGCCACCATCAACGTAAACGGGAATGGACCCTTTTGAGGTGTCCCACACATAGGGCTTGGGACTGGCGTCGTCCGAGGTTAACAGGGGGCCGGCAGCCAGCGCAGAGCCCGTACCCAGCATGCCTAGTATTGCAACAGTAAATTTATTGATTTTCATTATTTCATCTTCCCAGTGCTGATCCATTGCTCGGAAACGGCTTTACCCACCAAGCTCATAAAGTCTGTCGCATTAACGGCGCCGGTTGTTTTCAGCATGGCGTTTTCTGACTCGGACAACAGGCCCTGAGCAAACTCGATGTCATTGAACACGCCAAAATTATTGAATTCATTGCTGACTTTGCTGCCCTGGATCACGAACTTACCGTTAGCCATCCCGGCTGTTGTACGTAATCCAGTCAGCTTTGCTGCCTTGTGCATGAACACAATGACAGTTTCGTTGGCATTCCAGCGGGGGAAGCCCTCGGGAGAGACGGCCAGCAACTTATTGCCATTTGCATCAGTGCGGGGTTTGGTCAAACCAAACTGGCGAAATGTGTAGGTGGAGTTTTTGTCGTGCTGCCCTTTGGCAGCGTTATTCACCTTAATCGTGACCTCTGTGTAGGGCACACCCTGCTCAGATATCCCGTCGGTAACAGACAGAACCTGCCCGGACAGAATGCTTTCAGACTCACTGATGAGTTGTTTTAAATTTTGAGGTTTGAGTTTTGCTGCCTGAACCGGCGAGCCAAGCAACATCAGCGCGGGAAGCAGCGCTAACAGGTAGGGTTTGAAGTTCATGAAGTATCCTTTTTGCTTTTATAACTTGGGCTTTGGTAGGGCTACTACCATGGTTTCAAGCTAGCAATTCGGACTTTGGGCAGATATCAGGGAATCCCTGATTTTTTTGGTACGGATTGACATCCTTTAGGCAAATAGGAAAAGGTTATGGCCGATTTTCAGGTAGACATACTAGGCGTAAGACTCGTTTATAACTGGATAAACAAGCTCTTGTTGTTGCGTCTGATCACGGATAGTTAATTCCAAAAACAAGAGGAACCTTGCGTGTCCAACATAACAAGAAATCAACTTTTAACACGGAAAACGCTGCTGGCAAGTTTGACAGCCATTTATATCGGGGGAGTAGCATCCAGCACCGCAGCACCGGGTATGGTAGCTGTGGGTAAAGGCAATTTTTATCAGCCAAGCTTTACTGCTGACGATGTGAGGAAAATCGATGCTGCTCACAAGGCCAGTCTAGATGGCGATATTTTTGTCGGCAAGCCGGGTCAAAAGAACCTGCAGTTAAAGGCACGTTCACCAGAACAAATTTTTCAACCAGATCCCAGTCGCCAGGGACAGCAGCAGTATATCGTGCAACTGGATGACGAGCCTATGGCGACCTATCAGGGCGGCATTCCGGGGCTTGCTGCGACAGCTGCGCCAAAAAACCGTTCCGTGATCGGTAAAGGCCGGGTAAACGTTAAAACTCAAAACGCGGCTCAGTATCAAAACTATCTTGAAACAAAACAGAATACCTTACTGTCCCGTGCTCAAACGGTAGGTGCAAACATTTCGGTAAAGCAGCGCTTTACTGTGGCCAGTAACGCAATGTTGGTTGAGATGACCGAGCAGGATGCCCGTGTGTTGTCGCAGCAGGCAGGCGTTAAACGCATCACCCCAAACCGCGTTTTTGAACTGCGCACCGACCGTGGCCCAGAGTTTATCGGTGCCAAGTCTGTATGGCGCGGTGAAGATCCCACCACAGGCCTTGCTGCCAAGGGTGAGGGCATGCTGGTAGGTGTGATTGATACCGGTATAAACACTGACCATCCGGCCTTTGCCAGCGATGAAGAATACACCAAGCTAAATCCCTTTGGTCCCGGCAACTTTGTTGGTGACTGTGTGCAATCTCCAGAGCTGTGCAACGACAAGCTGGTTGGGGTTCGTTCATACCCTGAAATTACCGATGTCTATGCCGCACCTGAGTTCCAGGAAAATCCCTGGATGAGACCTGAGATGATCCGTCCGGCCAATGGTGAGGACTATCATGGTCACGGCTCCCATACAGCCAGTACCGTGGCGGGTAACGAGCTGAAAGATACTGCGCTGCAAACAAGCGACGGACAGCCAACAAGCGATGGTATCAACCTGCCATTTACCTTTGCCTCAACCAGTGGTGTGGCCCCCCGCGCCCACGTGATCTCGTATCAGGTATGTTGGCCAGGAAATGGTGGCGACCCTTACGCCGGTTGTCCTGAATCGGCGATTTTGGCCGCCTTTGAAGACGCCATTGCCGATGGCGTAGATGCGATTAACTTCTCCATCGGTGGTCAGGAAAATCTGCCTTGGGGTGACCCTGTCGAATTGGCCTTCCTGGCCGCCCGTGAAGCCGGGATTTCTGTCGCCGCCGCAGCTGGTAACGCCGGAGCCTACTGGAGCGCTGACCACAGTTCTCCCTGGGTGACCACCGTGGGAGCTGTATCTCACGACCGCAAACTGGAAGCAGGCAACAAAACCTTAAGCAATTTCGGTGTTAATTCGAGCTCTAAACCCTACAAGGATATCGAAGGTAAGAGCTTCTCCGGTTCTATTACAGGCGAAGTAGTGCTGGCTGAGAACTACCCGGATCCAGATCCGTACGATGAATACAGCTCGGCGTCCTGTAACGTACCTTTCCCTGAAGGAACCTTCAGGGCCGATCAAATCGTTCTGTGTGAGCGCGGTGACATTGCCCGGGTGGAAAAAGCGGTGAATGTTGCCGCCGGTGGCGCAGGTGGTTTTATTTTGCAAAACGTGCGTTACGACATCGATAACGTGGTTGCCGAGTCCTACGTGATCCCTGGTATCCATGTGCCTTATTCAACCCGCTGGTCGCTCAGAAACTGGATTAATTACAGTGAGCCAGGTACTACAACAGCCACTATTTCTGATTACACCAACGAATATACTCTGGACGAGAAACTGGCTAATAATCTGGCATATTTCAGCTCCATGGGACCAAGCCGAACCAACAATACCCTGGTTCCGGACCTGGTGGCACCCGGTGTTGAAATCTACGCAGCCAACGCCGATGACCAGCCCTTTACTCAATCACCGGAAGCCTCTGACTGGACCTTCATGAGTGGCACTTCGATGGCAGCCCCCCATGTGACGGGTGCGATGACGTTGCTGATGCAGCTGCATCCCGAGTGGACCCCGGCCGAAGTACAATCTGCACTGATGCTGACGGCCGGTCCTGTCTACTTGAATTTGGGTTATGACATCGTTGAGCCTTACTACAACTTTATGGCCGGTGCCGGTGCGATTAATGTTGCTCAGGCGGCGAATACTGGCCTGATTATGGACGAGGCTATTGCGAATTACCGTAATGCCGATCCCAGCAATGGAGGGTTGCCGAACTGGCTTAACATTCCATCTATGGTGGAAATGGAGTGTGAGCAGAGCTGTACCTGGATGCGCACCGTTACCGCTACCCGTGACGGCAGTTGGTCTGCCGAGGCGCTGGCTAAAGAGGAAGGCTTTGAGCTGAGTGTTAGCCCTGCTACTTTCAGTCTGAAAAAAGGCCAAAGCCAGACACTGGTGATTACCGCTAAGGTGCCAGGTCTTATTCAGTCGAATGTTAACCCCTCTGAGCCTGGCGCACCTTGGGAGCACATTCAAAATAAAGATGCGTTCTTTAACGGTAAGCTCACCCTCACTGAAGCGAGCAGCACGGGTCCTGTGCTGAATATGCCTGTGGTTGTTGCCAGTAAAGCCGATGCCATGCCTGTTTCGCTTGATCTGGACATTCAGCGCAATCAAGGCAGCGAAACCATCTATATGAATACCGGTGCCTATGCTGCATTGACGCCTCGTTTCTATGGTCCGGTGAAGCCGACCGTGACCCATGCGACGCTGGAGGCAGTCTTCCCGTTCCTGGATGTTGAACAAATCCAGGTGGGTTGGGATATTCAGATGGTTGAAGTTGCGGAGGGTGCCAAGCGTTTGGTGGTGGAAGTGCTTAAGGCCAAGAACGCGAGCACCCTGGAGGAAATGAACCCTCGTTACACCAAGCCACATCCTTTCATCATGGTGGGGCGTGACCTGAACGATAACGGTGGCTTCATACCATCAGAAGAAGAGATAGCAGAAAACTACAGGGCAATTAAGCAAGAATACGATCAGGAAGTGGTGTGTATTTCTTCCAGTCAGGCCGAAAACAACATTTGCAGCATAGAAAGTCCTGCACCCGGTAAGTACTGGTTTGCGACCGCTATGGCTTATGGAGAAGGCAAGGTCGAGGTGGAGACAGGACATGCAGTGCTGTTGGCCGGTGACGATCGTGGCATGCTCAGTGTGTCTGGCCCGGCTACACACGACGGTAATGGCGATTATCCGCTGACACTGGGTTGGAATATTGCCGATGCCGCCAAAGGGGATGTGTACTACGGTGGTATGGATTTGGGCACAGGCCCGGGCGCTGAGGGCTCCTTTGGTTTTACCGCACTCAATATTCGCCGTGGTGAGGATGCCCTGATCTGGACGGTCAGCCAGGACAAGGCACGCAGTGAAGATGTGATTGATGTGACTGTGCGTCTGGCACCAAACCTCGAGTCGAACGATCGCGATTATCAGCTGACACTGCAGATGCCTGAGGGTATTCGTCTGGCACCATCGACCATACGCTCCAACAATTCTGAGGTTGAGGCTGCCATCGAGGCCAATGAGCAGGGCCTGATCATAAAAGGTAGTCAGGCCAGCACCCGCAACATCACCCGTGAGTACAAGGTGACCTCTAATCTGACCGATGAGATGTGCCATACCCCTCTCATTGACGAATACTCAACCGGTGGCTATATCGATCTGTTCGCGGAATTTGGTATTCAGCCAAACGCCGAATGGATGCAGGGCGATGCCTGGGTGAACTTCGATGTGCCTATCGATTGGCTGTTCTATAACGCCGACGCTGAGTTCAAACTCTATAACCAGGAAAACGCCGGTTACATGAGAATGCACACCGTGGGCGCGCTGCAGTTCAATACCGGCTACTGGATGATGCAGTACCACCGTGGACCGGGCTTCCTGGAAGAGGCGCTGGCGCCGTTCTGGCGTGGCAGCTTTGAGATGAAGTATCGCCGTCATTGGGAAGACCCATGGGGCCTGACCATTGCCAGCCAGTATGCTGAAGATCGTCCTGATTTGGGTGACCTGCTGTTCCTGGAATTTGATAACGTTACCGACATGTACACCGGCCAGGAGTTTGACTTCCAAACTATACTGCGCAGCGGTATCGACGATCATCCTGGCAAGTACGAAGTGATCTATGCCTATAAAAACCTGGGCGCAGATACCGCAGAAGGAACCATCTTTATTGAAGGTTTCGACTCGGCGTACTCTCCGAATGCCGGTCCAAAAAATGGTAAGTTATACACCATGCTCGGATTCGACAATCTGGATACTGTGCTCAGTGAAGATTTGGTGCTGTGTTTTGATTACGTAGGACCGGAGCAGAGCGAAGTTGAGTTCAGCTTCAAGGCCGCAGTGCAGCCAAAGGCAATGGGCAAGACCTTGCCACTGACGCTTGATGTCAGTCTTGAGGGGAGTAGCGAGACACAACTTGTTCACCAGCTTGAAGTCAGGGGTAATATCCAGCTAGCGCCGCTGGCGGATATGGAAGTGCCTGAGAACGGCCGTTTGGATGGTATTAAGGTTGTGTATATCGATGCTGACAAGGTGCCAAATGAAGTTAGGGTAACTGCCGAGCACGTCAGTGCCGAAGTGAATGGTGACCTTATAAATCTGGTTCCTGACGCCAACTTCCACGGCGAAACGCTGGTGACTGTTGAAGTGTACGACAGCCTCAATCCGGGTGATATCGCCAGCACCAGTTTTACCCTGACGGTAATTTCTGATGGTGTCGAACCGCCCGCTCCAGTGACTCCGACTGTCCCTGAGCCTGTCTCCGCGCAAAGCAGCGGTGGTAGCCTCGGTTGGCTGTGGGTTGCTGGGTTGGGCTGGTTTGCCTCAATCAGACGCCGTAAGCGGATGAACTGATTAAAGCGTAATGGGAAAGGCCTTCCTGAGTGGAGGCTTTTTTAACATACGGGAGCATTGATTGCTCCCTTTATTTTTCACCTCAAACGACCTCTTGTGGAAATAGTGATTGTTCAGTTGGATTTCTGCGCAAAGAACCTGTCGTATGCATCAGCTAGACGGTTAACCCATCGCTGTCATAGATAAATTGACCTGTACTACCCTGCAATATCTTTTCGAAAGTATCTTCGTCAGTCATTTTTGATGATGATGACATTATGACCAGCTTCTTTTGCCTCCTTTCGGATTGGTCAGGGAATAAGCTTTTCTTGCAACGCGAAACGCACCAGACCAGCAATATCAAAAATTTGTAATCTTGCCATTATGTGTGCCCTGTGTGTCTCGACTGTCTTAATACTGACATAGATAGCATCGGCAATTTGTCTGGTGGAATAACCCTCAGCTATTAGTTGAAGGATCTGCTTTTGTCTGTTGGTTAATAGCTCCAGAAGGGATGTCGCGGACTGATTGGTGGACAGCAATTGATCCAGGAGGCTGATATCAATTTCTTTGCTGATGTAGCTGTGGCCCTGCAAAACGTTTCTGATGGCAGGCTCAAGCTCATCTACGGCAGCATCTTTTAACAGGTATCCATGGGCCCCGTGTTTCAAGCATTTGGCCACATATTCGACGTTATTGTGCATAGAAAGGATGAGGATTTTCACCGGAATTGACTGGTTTGAAATCAGCTTTACAACTTCCATCCCGCTGAGGCTTTTAATAGAGATGTCCAGCACCAGAAGCTTGGGCTGTAATCGCTTTACCATGGCAATTGCTTCGAGGCCATCACCACACTCACCGATGACTTCGATTGAATCAACGGTATGTAATAAGGTGCGTATACCGGCGCGAACCAGTTCATGGTCATCTACCAGTACAACGCTATTGCTATTTTTCATAAGGAAACTCAACTGAAATGGATACACCGCCATTGGGGATGGCGTTGATGGTCAAACTGCCATTCATCGACTTAACACGCTCCTCGATGCCCAATAACCCCAAATGGCCTCCGTCACTGACTTTGCTGCTAATGTTGCTGAGCTCAAATCCAATGCCGTTGTCTGAAATCACGGCCTTGATTTTGTCCCCATCCAGATAAAGCCTCACCGTGATATTGGTAGCGTTCGCATGGCGAATGGCATTGGTTACCGATTCCTGTATTACCCGGAACAGGGTGATAGTGAGATCGGGGCTTAGTTCAGGAATATGATCATCGGCTTTAAAGATGATGGGATTTGCCAGTGATGATGACATCTTGCTCAGCTGGTGGTTAAGACCCGCCACCAGGCCGACGTCATCCAGCAAACTTGGGCGCAAATCGAACGAGATTGCCCGTACCTGCTTAATCATGGATTGGATTGTCGTAATGCAGGTATCTATCAGTCTGGTGTCATTGGGGTGTTGGCGCCGGAATAGTTGCAGGCTTATCTGGGTGGCAGTGAGTGATTGGCCGAACTGATCGTGAAGCTCCCGGGAAATGGATTTGCGCTCTTCTTCCTTGGCATATTGGAGCCGGGTAGCCAGATTACGCATACCTTCCAACGCGGATTTCAGATGCTGTTCATTCTGTTTAAGTTTTTCAATAACGGCGAGTTTCTCTTCTTTCAGCGCATTGAGGCGACGGGTATACCTTTCCCATTTTGCCATCCGAAACCTGTGATAGCTTATCGCCACAAATGCAATGCACACCAGTAACAGGCCGATATAGGTTGTATTGCGCCACCAGGGGGGGATCACCGTGAGCTTGAGTGTGGCCGGTTGGCTCCAAACTTGGTTTACGCCTTTTCCACGCACTTCAAGTCGGTGTACTCCGGGGTCTAGTTTATAGAAGTTCAGGTGGTGCATATTATTCAGGGTTATCCATTCGCTGTCGGAAGACATGCGATATTGATAGCTTTGGCTTGATGAGCCGTAGTCCAGCAGCGCAAACTCCAAATTCAACCAGCCGCCCCAAGGAACTGACATCTGAAAAGAGTCGTGTATTGACGTGTTCAGAATTGGGCTCGTCAGACTATCTGATAAAATCCGGGTGAATCGGATAGGGAATTGGATATCCGGCTCTAATTTGGATGTCCCTGAAAATAGATATACGCCATTGTTGGTGCCAAGGAGATTGAATCCGTCAGCGCGTGAACGGGAACGTTGAGAAAACCCGCCCAGGTCGTTCAGTGTCTTATCCGTCGCCTTTTGAAAGCGCTGTTGGCTTGAGTTATAGGTAAATAATCCGTCGCTGGTTGCAAACCAAACCTCGTCGGACACTCCCGGTAAAATGGACTTTATGGAATCCGCAACCAAGCCGGGCTCCGGCACTATGTTAACCTTGGTCTCGCGGCCTGTCTGATGGATTTCAGCCTTGTGTAAACCACCGCCGTCAGTGCCGACCCAAATATTACCCAGGTTATCCTTTGCAATATCAGAGATGTAGTAGTGGCTTAACCCGCTGTTGTTTACTTGCAGTCGCGTGCAGGACATGTTCTCCTTCTCACACAGATTCAAACCATTTGATCGGGTGCCTACCCAGAGGTAGCCACCATCCACCAGTAAAGAGGTGATGTAGTTTCCACTCAGGGACTTGGGGTCTGATGGATTGTGCTTGAATGCGCTGAAAGTCCCGCTGTCAGGATGGTATCTATAAAGGCCATCGCCTCCAATGCCGACCCAGACATCGCCACTGTCATCGGGTTGCAACACTCTTACAAATCCCTTTCCAATAGAATCTGTCTGTTGAGACTGGTGAGAGAAATGTGCTCTGACTGTACCATTGCCAGATAGGTGCCATAGGCCTTCTGATGTGCCAACCAGCAGTTCATCCTCTCCGACGGAAGCCATGCTCATGACCCCGTTAAGGTTCTTTGCGGGCGTATTCGGTGTAAATCTGTTCAGCTGTTGGGTGTCCAGATCAAGCCAGTACAAGCCATGGCTGAATGAACCTACCCATGCTCTGCTGCTGCCGGATTTGGCGTAGACTGCGTTGACATTGGGCAAGGTGTGCGCCCAACTTTCAGCCGCGCTGTTTGCAGATTGATTTCGTATACTCGCATCCAGCTTATAAGCTCCTTGCCCCCAGGTAGCATAAAAAAGCTGTCCTGTGCTGTCCTTAACAATGCTGGTTATGGTGTCCCTGGCACTCATGGTGTCCTGACTGTCATGACCAAGACTTTTTGTGTCTGTGTCATAAAACAGCAACCCATGACCAAAGGTTCCCAACACTAACTGATTGGCGTCCAGATGTAATGAAATAATCATCAATTCCGGCTCTGAGCCATCAACAAGACTGACAGGGCTGACGAGCAGGTTTTCCAGTGTTATTTTGAGTAACCCCTGGCGTGTGCCTACCCACAGATATTTCCCGTCTTGTTCAACGATGGAAAAAATATCCTTTATCCCGTCGGGCAATGCCAAACTGAGAAATCCCTGCTTATCGCCTGCCCAATATGCCAGCCCCCCTCCAATGGTTCCCACCCAAAGTCTGTTGTGGCTGTCGACAAAGAGTTTGTAAATGTAGTTTGAGGGCAGGGCTCCAGCATTGGCGTCTTCTTTAAAGTACCGGGTTACCTGGCCGGTTAACGGGTTTAAACGGTTTAACCCAATCTGAGTGGCTACCCACAGATCCCCGTTTGGGCCATCTGTTACGTCATACACACTGTCATTGGAGAGTGAATTGATATCTTCGGAATTGTGTCGGTAGTTGGTAAATGTTCGGGATTCAGCATTGAAGCGACTCAGCCCTCCGCTGTTGGTAGATATCCACACACTGTTATCACGACTCAGATAGAGATTGCGTATATCCAGGGCCGCGATGGTTCCCGGTACGCTCGCATCCGGTCTGAATTTCTCCAGTTGGTAGTTATCGTACAAGAACAGTCCATCCTGGGTTCCCAGCCACATAAATCCCTGCTTATCAAACAGGAGTGCGGAAATATTGTCTGCATCAAAATCCAAATGATGCGCAATTTTCTGAGGTGCAGCCCAGGCATTGCCAAGGTGGAGCAGCATCAGATAAATGATTGTTCTTATTACCGCAGACATCGTCCCCCCGCTAAATATCCCGGCAACGCTATCATCGACAGATATGAATTACAACATGCTGATAACATATCGTTCTGTTAAAGTCGTGCGGCTCAATCGGGTGGGGTAAATGTCAGCATCAATTGAAATCTGCCTGAGCCTCAGTAACAAATCCCCTGAGCCGGACATTTGTTATCCAGAGCTTTCTTCAGTCAGAAAGGTGCAGACCCATGGCAGGATTAGTCATGGCATTCATGTATTATCATGGACGCTTGGAGCTGGGCTTAACTTTACTGACCTAACGGTGGCTAACTCAGATTGATGCGCTTTTTAAGTTGGGCTCTTGATGAAACCTAATATCAGGCATTAACGAATCAGCTTAGCCCAGATTCCATAAGCTTTTGTCTAACTTTCATATAGTAAAGCCAACTCAACACCCATCATGGTTGAGTCATGCGCAGCAGTAATTAAATGCCGGCGCGTTCTTCTGTTATTTCCCAACGTGTTTACACTTCAATGTACTTAGTCTGCTCTGATTGATGGCGCTCTGCTTAAAAACAGATAAGATGAAACAGACACATTTGGCTGCTAATGTGTTCTTACTTTCAGGGATCTTCTGTTCAAGGATTAATACATGGTTGAACATATCACCGGCATTCTGGCCCTCATTGGCGTGCTATCGTTGTTTTGCCAGTGGCTCGGATGGAAGCTGAGACTTCCTGCCATTTTGCCTCTACTGCTCTGTGGTCTGCTGCTTGGGCCTGGGCTGGGATTCCTCAAGCCCGATGCCATTTTTGGCGACCTCTTGTTCCCCATGATTTCTCTGGGTGTTGCCATCATCTTATTTGAAGGCGCATTGACACTTAACTTCAAAGAAATCAAAGACTATGGTCGTATGGTGACCCACCTGGTGACCATAGGCATGGCGGTCACCTGGGTGGCGATTTCCCTGGCAACCCACTACTTTATGGGCTTTGACTGGGCACTGGCCTGGTTATTTGGCGCCTTGGTGGTGGTGACCGGCCCAACCGTGATAGTACCCATGCTCAGGAGTGTGCGTCCCAAATCGCAGCTTGCCAGCATTCTTCGCTGGGAAGGTATCGTGATTGACCCCATAGGTGCCGTGCTGGCGGTATTGGTATTTGAATATATCGCGGCGTCCCAAAATGCCACCGAGCATATTTTGATGTCATTTGGCTCGATTTTGGCGCTGGGTTTTGGTGTTGGTGCTGCCATGGGATATCTGGTGGGCTGGGTGCTTCGCAAAGATTTGTTACCTCACTATCTGCGAAATACCGCGGTGCTTACCGTAATGCTGGGTACCTTTGTGGGTTCCAATTTGCTGCAGGAGGAATCAGGCCTGCTCACGGTAACCGTGATGGGCATTTGGCTTGCCAATATGCGCGGGGTGGACATTGCCGATATTCTCGAGTTTAAAGAAACCCTGACGGTGCTGATGATTTCGGCGCTGTTTATTCTGCTGGCGGCAAGGTTGGATTCCACTGCCATGCTGGATCTGGGCTGGGGCGGTATAGGGGTGCTGGCTGTGGCCATGTTGATTGCACGGCCGCTCAGTGTCTGGCTATCGGGGATAGGCACCAATCTCAGCACGCCCGACAAGTGGTTTTTAAGTTGGGTTGCACCGCGGGGGATTGTGGCCGCGGCAGTGTCGTCGCTGTTTGCCATCAAGCTTGAAGAGCAGGGCGTACCCGGGGCAGAGAAAATCGTACCCCTGGTGTTCCTTATCATCATAGGCACTGTGGTTATCCAAAGCCTTTCTGCCGGTACCTGGGCCCGCTTTCTCAAAGTCAAGGCCGACTCCGCTCAGGGGTTGCTGCTGTTTGGCGCCTCCAGCTTTTCCAGGGCATTTGCCAAGTTGCTGATGAGTAAAAACATCAAGGTGACCCTCGCCGATACCAACTGGGATAATATTCGGCTGGCGCGGATGGACAATATTCCCGTGTATTTCGGCAATCCGGCATCGGAACACGCCGAGACCTATCTGGACTTAACTGGCATTGGCCGTGTGCTGGTGGTATCTCCTTATCGACAACTCAACCCGTTGGTGAGCTTTCATTTTCAGGATTATTTTGGCGCGGAAAAGGTCTACGGTCTGAACAATATGGAAGGCTCCAGCGCCCGTCATCTGGCGTCTGAAGTCTATATGAAGCGCTTGTGCCTGTTTGGTGAAGGAGTGTCTTACGCCAAAATTGCCAGCCAAATGGCCAAAGGCGCCATCTTGAAGAGTACAACCCTGAGGGAAAGTTTTACCCTAGTGGATTTTATGCGCCGCTACGGTGAAAGCGTGCTGCCATTGGTGTATCTGCAGGATGAAAAGTTGCGCATTGTCACGGCCGGCAGCGAAATCCCGGCCACAGGCATCGAGCTTATCAGTCTTATTCCTGTTGAGTCGCAGCAATACGCCAAAGAGCAGCAAGAGAAGGAAGCCCTTGAAAAAGCACAGGCAGAAAAGGAAGAAACTGAGCGATTGGCGCTGGCGAGGCAAACGCTTGAGGAGGCAACCCCCTCCGCTGAGTTAACATCAGCGTCAGACACAGACAAAGATAAAGAAAACGGTAAGACGGATAATCGGCATGCCAACGGCGAAGGTGACGAGCCTGTCAAAGCGTGATGCTCTGAATACCTGATGTGCTGAATGCGTTGGTTTGTAAACGAGTAGCTGAATTCAGTACCGGCAGCCTCTGCCGGGCACTACGATTGATAGATGGGTTGAACGCCAGTATCGCGCTATTCAGATTGGCGAATTCGGTCAGATGATTGGAATTGGTCTGCTGATAGGAATGGTTAGATGTAGGTATGGATGCGCCGGCATTGATTGGCCATGGCATGCGCCAAATAGTCTATCGAGACACTATGCAAGTGGTGTAGGTTTCAGCCGCGCTGGCTGGGCGAGGTTTTACATGCAACCAGCCTAATCTCGCGCAGCAGATAGAAAGTCGCTGACAAGATGCGGCAATTAAAAAAGGCGCCCTGAGGCGCCTTTTTTATCTGGAGGTGCAGCGCTTACGCCGCTTGCTCCTGAGACTTGCTGCCAGTGATTTGCGCCACCAGCTCGGCTGGGTCGAAGTCATCTACGTTGATGGACTTCATGCGGCCAATCTCGGCTTTCTCCAGCAGGGCAATTTCGGCATCAGACAGAATACCCAGTGCCTTGCCTTCGGCAGCGACTTTGTCCAGCCACATAAAGGGCAGACGCTTACCGGCAGCCTTGCACACTTTGTCGTACAGCGGCTCGGCGGCGAGGATGTCCTTGAAGGTCTGCTCCTGAACACCCACAGGGTTGTTGTCGCAGGCTTCCCAGAACTGGCCCTGACCGAGACGCTCACGGCTGGCACAAGGGGTTTGCATGATTTTGGCAACCTTGTGGTCCAGTACATCGCTTGGACGCTTCAGCGGACGACCGAAAGGCAGCAGCAGTACGCGCAGCACACCGCCAAGACCGGCTGGGAAGTTATCCAGCAGCTCATCGAGGGAGGCTTGCAGCTTGAACAGGGCATCTTCAACCGCCCACTGTACCAGAGGCAGATCTTCGGTTTGACGACCTTCATCCTGATAACGCTTCAACGTGGCAGAGGCCAGGTACAGCTGACTCAGCATGTCACCAAGGCGGGCAGAGATACGCTCTTTACGCTTCAGGTTGCCGCCCAGGGTCGCCATGGCGAGGTCTGACAGCAAGGCCAGGTTGGCACTGAAACGGTTCATGTGCTGATAGTAGCGCTTGGTCTTGTCGCCGTAAGGGGCGTTGGAGAAGCGGCTGCCTGTCAGGCCCATCCACACACTGCGAACCAGGTTGCTGATG